>CAYUFA010000083.1:0-10202 GCA_964443845.1 uncultured Ectothiorhodospiraceae bacterium | reverse complement strand
TGTCCTTGGTCGGCATGTCCGACGGATTGCCGTCCCACTCGAGCACCCGCTTGTCAATCGGGTTGACCACCTGGATGAAGGGGACCTTGACCTTCAGACCGGCCGTGGTCACGGGTGCGCCGACCGGCTTGCCGAACTGGGTGATGATCATCTGCTCGACTTCGCTCACCGTATAGATGGAATTCATACCCACGAAGAACACGCTTGCGAGAATTACCAGGATAGCGATCTGCCCGTTCCTGTTCATGGCTGGTCTACCTTCTGTTTATCGAGATTCAGCAGTGGCAGGATGCTGCGCGCATGCTCATCGATTATGATCTTGGAGCGCAGGCCCGGCAGGACATCCTGCAGGGTCTCGATATAGATGCGGCGACGCGTGACCTCCGGGGCCTTGCGGTATTCCGCCAGCAGGGCGTTGAACCGGGCGGCGTCACCTTCCGCTTCATTGATGCGTTTCAGCCGGTAGCCGTCGGCTTCACGGATGCGCTGGTCCTTTTCGCCCTCGGCGAGCGGGATCACCTTGTTGTAATCACGCCGCGCCTCGTTGATCAGCTTCTCTTTCTCCTGCTGGGCCTGGTTGACCTCGTTGAACGATTCCTGCACCGGCCGCGGCGGGTTGATGTTTTTCAACTGCACCTGGTCGATGCTGATCCCCATGGCGTACTTGGTGGCGAGTGCCTGCATCTTGGCCAGTGCCTCCGTTTCGATTTCCTGGCGGCCGATGGTGATCACCTCGTCCACGGTGCGGTCGCCGACGACTTCCCGCATGACGGATTCGGATACATAGCGCAGGGTCTCGCTGGGTTCGCGCACTTCGAACAGGAATTTCACGGGATCCGAGATGCGGTATTGCACCACCCATTCCACCAGCGCGGCATTCAGGTCGCCGGTCACCATCTCCGTTTCCCGCTTGCCGTCGCGCGGACTCTGGTAGGGGTCAGTGGCGCCCGGGGTGGAAAAGCCGAATTCCTGCTTCAGCTGGCGCTTGACGGGAACGATGGTTGCCGCATCGATGCCCAGCGGCAGCTTGAAATGCAGCCCCGGTGGCACTTCCTTGAGATACTTGCCGAACCGCTGCACAACGGCGACCGAATCGCTCGGCACCGTATAGTAGGCGGTCCATGCGCCCAGCCCGGCCAGCGCGAACAGTGCCAGGGCGATCATGCCGCGCCTGCCGCCACCGCCGGGTATTAACTGCCCGAGCCGGCCCTGTCCCCGTCGGATCAGAACCTCCAGATCGGGAGGTGCGCTCCCGCCGCCCCAGGGTCCACCCTTACCGCCGTTACCATGTTGTGATGGCATTGCTATCCTTGATGTTGTGCAAGTCCGACATCGCGTTCCGGGGAACGATCATGCCAGCGTCACCACCTCGCTCGACGGCCGGACGGCCGGCTGCTGCGCGGGACTCGTCGCCGGTGGCGGTTCTGACCTGTGCCCGTGGTGTCAAGGTCCTGTTCAATAGCTGGTACCAAAGGAACCATCTGTGGTACTTGCGGGCGCACGCAGATTGGCAAGGCGGCTGCCTTGCGTAACCGGGCCGCCGGCGAACAGGCGATACAGATACTTGCTACCGCCCCGGGCCGCGAATTGCCTGTTGAGAACACGGGCCGTGGTCCTGGCAAATCTCGGCAGGCCATGTTTGAGATAGTGTTTTCGCAGATAATCAATGACGTCCCAGTGCTGGTCGGTCAGTGTGATGTCTTCGTGCAATGCCAGTTGCGCGGATTTTTCCCTGCTCCAGTCCTGATCGATCAGTTCTGCCAGGCGAATGCCTGCATACTGACTGGATGTTTCGGAGTCCTGGGCGTTATTGAGAAATTGGGTCATGAGGCTTTTCCTGGGCGAATGAGGCAAATGCTACAGTGGCCTGTCACTTGCCTGCAGCAAGTTGTATAGCAAGTTGTATAGAGAGTTGAAGGCAGATCGGAAGCTGCGGGAAGTGGGTATGACGGGCATCCATGACCGTTCGGCCAAAGCTGTGCGGCAGAGAGACTTGCAGGGATACAGACCTGACTCTCCATGTAGCATCCTCCCTTTATACCGCCAAAGCAAATCAATTGAACTGATAAAGCGGGATGTCCCAGTCGCGGAGTTCCCCTTCTCGGCACATTTGCCTGCATAAAATCGCAGACCAGGTCGTATATCCCGTGATTCCGGGCGCGATGCCCGGCGGCGCACGCGTGGTCGCTACGGGCACACCTGCGCAGCAATCGTTTTGATCATGATCGTCCGGACCGGGATTCCCTAACCCAGATCCACCTCAACGTAGTGCTCCCGGCGGTCGTCCAGCAGGGGGATGAGGCCGTATGGCCGCCCGGCAGCATCCACGGCGACTCCCTCTGTTACGGCACCGTCTACCGTCACGCAACTCACCTGCGCCGACGTTACATCCCTGCGACTGACGGTGATCCGGTAGACCGTCTCGCGGTAGCGGTAGTGGATCTTGTACGACTCCCAGTGGGCCGGGATACAGGGCGCAATGCGCAGTTGGTCAACTTCCAGTTGCAGACCCAGCAGTGTTTCCAGGGTCAGGCGGTACATCCAGCCCGCCGCCCCGGTGTACCAGGTCCAGCCACCCCGGCCCGTGTGTGGTGGTGCGGCATAAATATCCGCGCACATGACGTATGGCTCGACCTTGTAGCGTTCGATGTCATCCGGCTGACTGCCGTGGTTGACCGGATTGAGCATGGCGAACAATTCCCATGCCCGCTCCCGGTCACCCAGCATGGCAAACGCCATCGTGGTCCAGATCGCAGCATGGGTATACTGTCCCCCGTTCTCGCGGATACCGGGCACGTAGCCCTTGATATAGCCGGGCTCGAGGTCGGAAATATCGAAGGGCGGTGTGAGCAGCTGGATTAACCGGGCATCGCGCCGGACCAGGTGTTCGTCCACCGCCGCCATCGCCTGGCGGGCTCGCACGGGATCGCCGCCGCCCGAAATAACCGCCCAGCTCTGGCTGATCGAGTCGATCCGGCATTCGTCATTCTCCGCGGAACCCAGGGGTGTGCCGTCGTCGAACCAGGCCCTTCGATACCAGCCGCCGTCCCAGGCATGGGCCTCGATGTTGCTGCGCAGCAGTGCTGCCTGCCCGGTGCAGGCTTCGGCAAAGGCCGCGTCGTCACGGCCGCGCGCCAGACCTGCAAACAGCTGCAGGTTCTCGTACAGGAACCACGCCAGCCAGACGCTCTCGCCCCTGCCGTCACGACCGACGTGATTCATGCCGTCATTCCAGTCGCCGCAGCCCATCAGGGGTAACTGATGTGCGCCGAAGCGTAACCCGTATCTGATCGAGCGCACGCAATGGTCATAGAGGCTCGCCGCCTCCGCCGAACGCTGCGGCTGGTCGAAGTACGCTTCCTCTTCCGGGTTCAGCTCGCGGCCCTCCAGGAAATTTACCGGCTCATCAAGTACACCTGTATCCCCGGTCGCCAGCACGTAACGGCAGGTCGCATACGGTAGCCAGAGGTAGTCATCGGAGAAATGGGTGCGCACGCCCTGCCCACCGGGCGGATGCCACCAGTGTTGCACGTCACCCTGGAGGAACTGGCGCCCGGCGCAACGGAGCAACTGCTCGCGGGCGAGCCAGGGTGTCGCATGGATCAATGCCATGGTGTCCTGTAGCTGGTCACGGAACCCGTAGGCACCACCGGACTGGTAGTAGCCACTGCGTCCCCAGAGCCGGCAGGACAGCGTCTGGTAGACCAGCCAGCCGTTGGCCAGCACGTCCAGCGCCGGATCCGGCGTTTCTACCTGCACTGCGCCCAGGGTGTGGTTCCAGTGCCCCCACACCGCCTCCAGCGCCTGCCGTGCACCGGCCGGTCCGCCGGATCGCTGGATGAAATGCCGGGCCTCGCCGGTGCTGCGGGCCGCGCCGAATACGAACACGATTTCGCGCTCCTGCCCGTCGGCCAGTTCGACCCGGGTCTGGATCGCGGCGCACGGGTCAAGGCCCGCACCCGCCCTGCCCGACAAATGCGTGCGCTGCATGGCCGCCGGGCTGGCCAGCGAGCCGTTGCGGCCAATGAACTCGGCCCGGCTTCCGGTTACCGTACGTTCCGGCTCGCTGACCTGGGCAAAGACGACCCGGTTGGCGCATTCGCGGCCGTAGGCGTTGTACGCAAACAGCGCACCGCTGTGCGGATCCGTTTCGGTAACAATGTGCATCAGATTGGCATGCCGCCACTCACCGAGCACCAGCTCCCAGTACCCCGTCAGCGACAGGTGACGCGGGCGACGTGTATGGTTGCGCAGCTTCAGCACCGCAAACTTCACCGGCGCGTCCATGGCGACGTAGGTGTACAGTTCCGACGAGATACCGGCTTCGTAATGTTCGAACACGCTGTAGCCGAACCCGTGCCGGCACACGTACCCGGACTGACCACAGGCGGGCAACGGCGTCGGCGACCAGAATACCCCAGTTTCCTCGTCGCGGATGTACAGCGCCTCTCCGCTGCTGTCGCTGAGCGGGTCGTTGTGCCAGGTGGTCAGCCTGAACTCGTGTGCATTTTCCACCCAGGTATAGGCGCTCCCGCACTCGCTGACGACCGTGCCTATGTGCGGGCTGGCGATAACATTGGCCCACGGCGCCGGTGTGTTCTGGCCGGGCTCGAGGGTAACGACGTATTCATGCCCGTCAGGTGTAAATCCGCCCGGGCCGTTGCAGAAAATGCGTTCGCGCACAGGCAGCGGGTGGATCGGTTCATCCGCCGGTTGCAGCACCGGTGCCAGACGCTTTGGCAGGCGCTCGGCCGGTACGTGACGCTGCACCTGCTCCGCCAGCGTCTCGGCGGTATCGGTGAGCACGACACGGGCGACCGTCTGGAACAGGACCCGGTCCTCCTCGGACAGTTCTTCGGCACGCCGCACGAAGACCCCGCCCGGTCTGTCCATGACCTGCGCTTCGGGACCCGCATTGATGAGTCCCATGATCTGGTCCTGCAGCACCGCCCGGTAGCCTGAAAAATCCTCGTTCACGATCACCAGGTCGGCCGTCAAACCATGCATCCGCCAATAGGCATGGGCTTGCAGCGCCTGCTTGACCAGGTCGATGCGGTTCAGGTTGCCGATGCGTATCAGGACGATCGGCAGATCGCCCGACACGGCAAAGCGCCAGAGCCCGGACTGGCCGAGCTGGTTGCGGGCAACGATGCTGGGCAAGGCCCGGTGCAGGGCATTGCTGTAAATGACAGAGCTGGCCAGGCGGCCATAGATCTGTGCATCGGCTTCGGTTGCGTTGAGGTGGCGCAGCACCTCCTGACTCCGGAACCATGCCATTTCAAAGGCACGCTCGACGAAGTGCCGGTCGCAATACTTCTCAAGCAGGGCCAATGCTGCCGCGCGCGTATCCGCGACACCCGAGATGATCTGCACGGTCGCCGACTCGTCGGGTAACAGACTGATGGTGCGGCGTATCGCCACGATGGGATCGAGCACTGAACCCTCCGTGTTCGACAATGCCAGCGCACCGGTACGGTTGTCCAGTACCCCCGGATTAGCCGCCGTTCGATTCCGTCCTATGAATCTGGTGCGGTCGGTCTCGTAAGACGGTTTGTCGGAAACCGTGCCGGGTGCTGCCTGCAGGTGAAACATCCACGGCACCTGCTCCCCCGGTATGCGGCGACGCCGGGTGCAGAGGATCGCCTGCCGGTCGGGCAGAATTTCGGTTTCTACGAACAGGTTGCTGAACGAGCGATGGGACAGGTCGGCATTCAGCGGCGCCAGCACGACCTCCGCGTAACTCGTTACCTCGATATGACGGGTACGCGACGACTGGTTGGTGAGCGTAACACGGCGGATCTCGACGTCGTCTTCGGGTGAAACGCTGATCTCGGTGTGCGTTTCGATCGCCTGGTCACGCCGCCGGTATTCAGCGCGCGCCTGCACGAAGATTGCTTCGTACTGGTCGGCCTCGCGCAGAGTCGGTTGATACGCGCCGGACCAGTAACGTCCCGTGTCCGGCTCGCGCAAGTATATAAACGTGCCCCAGCAATCGCATGTGGCATCCTCGCGCCAACGGGTGACGGCCAGGTCGCGCCAGCGGCTGTAACCGCCGCCCGCCTGGGTCGCCATGACGTGATACCGGCCATTGGACAACAGGTGAACTTCGGGTGCCGGCGTGTTCGGATCGGTAAACACACGCATGCTCGCACCCGCCTCCGTAGCGGGGGGGCGCGCGGCGGCGCTCACTTCAGCCGCATGCGGATGCAAGGTGGCGCCCTGCTTCGGTATACGTTCCTGCAGCAATAATTCCGTCGCCTGCGCGAGGGGGTCAGACATGAAGCGGCGCTGCATAGGCTGGTTGAGCAATACCTGCGCAAAGGCCAACAGGCTCATGCCCTGATGATGCGCCATGAAGGTACGCACGATGACGTGACGCTTGCCTCGTGGCACACGCGCTGGCGTGTAATCGATTGCCTCGTAGAATCCATAGTCGCCGAGGAAACCATTCGCGGCCAGCGTCTGCAGGTTGCGACACGCTTCCCGTGGCATCACCGTCAGCGCCAGTGCGCTCGCGTAAGGCGCGATCACCAGGTCGTCTCCCAGCCCGCGCTTGAGGCCCAGCCCGGGCACGCCGAATGCACGATACTGATAGACCTGATGCATATCAGTGGCGTTATAGCAGGACTCGGAAATACCCCAGGGCACAGCACGTTGCCGGCCGTATTCGATCTGGCGCGACACGGCCGCCCTGCAGGCCTGCTCCAGCAAGGTATTCTCGTAACTCGGCATGATCAGCCGCGGCATGAGGTACTCGAACATCGAGCCACTCCACGAAATCAGGCTCAGGTCGCCGCCATGACTCGTCAGCAGGCGGCCGAGTGCGAACCAGTGCTTCTGCGGTACCTGTCCCTGCGCGATGAGCAGGAAACTGGCCAGGCGCGCCTCGGATGCCAGCAGGTCGTAGCAGGACGGATCGCGGCGTCGTTCGCCAACGTCGTAACCGATGGTCAGCAAACCGCGCGACGAATCATAGAGAAAGTCAAAATCCATCACCGCCAGTTCCCGGCAACGACCCGCCAGATCGTCGATGCACCTGATCCGCTCCACCGCGCCTTTACAGCGGGGCTCTGCCTCCGCATCAGCACCGGCTGATGACAGCGCTTCAGTGCAGACTATGTGTTCTCTGGCCAATTCCGCCAGGGTCGGGATGTTGCTGAACTGCCACGGCTCGGGCACCAGGAACTCAAGGTCCTCTCGAAGGGCTTGCGCTTGCCGGTCGAATGCCTGCGCCCAGTAATACAATTCGCCATCGCTATCGATATCCGCTGGCAGCAAGGTAACCAGCCCACCGCCGGTACGGTGAATCTCATCCAGCACGCTGCCGGCGGCAGCCAGCGTCCGCGGCTGCCCGTTGGGTATGAGTTGGCGCAGTGTGTCCTGCAGCACCCTGACCTGCTGCGCAAGCTCCGGGGCGGGTACCGCGGGCAGGTGTTCGACAAGCACCTGCAAGGCATCCTGCAGCCCCTGAAACGCGGTTGTTGACAGCACCGGCTGGTCCTGCAACTCGAGCAGTCCCGCTTGCAGGGTGAGCAGGCTGCCGGCCAGGTTGCCGCTGTCCACCGAAGATACGTATTGCGGGCGCAACGGTTGCAGCGTGCGCGTGTCGTACCAGTTGTAGAAATGGCCGCGGTAGCGTTCCAGCTTTTCCATCGTAGCCAGCGTATTACCGGTAAGCCGCAGGAATTCACCCGCACACAGGTAGCCGAAGTCGTACGCCGCCAGGTTCGCCAGCAGCGCCATGCCGATGTTCGTGGGCGAGGTGCGCGGGGCGCTGACCGGAGCCGGATATTCCTGGAAGTTGTCGGGCGGCAGCCAGTTGTCCTGCGGGCCGACGAAATCCGCGAAGAAGCGCCACGTGCGCCGGGCTGACACCCGCAGGAATACCCGTTGCTCAACGCTCAGGTTCGGCGCGGGGGACAAAAGCGGCTTGCTGATCCACCAGCCGACGACCGGCGACACCAGCCAGAGCATCAGGACGGGTGCCCAGACGAACCACTCTGTCGAACGGGTATGCCACAGTGCAAACGCCAGCACCACTGCCAGAACAGGCGCAACCCACATCTCCCTGAAAAAATCAGCCAGCGTGCGGCGCGCGTTGCGAATTGCATAGGAGCGCAGTTGCCAGAGCAACAACCCGCGCCGGGTGAACAGCATCCGCACACCCGAGCGCAGGATGGCGTCCAGGCAAATCAGCGTGTCGTAGGGCAACAGGACCAGGGCCAGCGACGCAAGTACGACCGGACGGCCCGCGGATTTGCCGGTCAGGACCAGGTGCACCAGCCAGTCACGTTCCTCCGGCTTGCGGATGAACTCGAACGCGGCACCCAGCATGGCGGGCAGGAACACTATAGCCGGGACCAGCAGCGTCCAGAACCACACCGGTCCCGGGCCAAACAACCAGCCCCCTGCCAGCAAGGCAAGCAGTGACGGCGGCACCAGGCTGCGCCGAAGATTGTCGATAATTTTCCACACCGACAGGGCCGAGAGCGGGTTCGGTTGCCGCACTGGCTGCGATCCATTGGACCCTGACGAGCCAGGCGGCCCGGGTACGCGCGGCAGCAGCCACCCGGCCAGCTGCCAGTCACCGCGTATCCAGCGGTGTCGCCGGCTGGCCTCCATGGAGTAACTGGCCGGATGCTCTTCAATGAGATCGACATCAGTCACCAGTGCCGAGCGCGCATAGCCACTTTCCAGCAGGTCGTGACTGAGAATGAGATTCTCCGGAAAGCGTCCATCGACGGCCTGACGAAACGCGTCCACATCGTAGATGCCCTTGCCGATAAACGACCCCTCGCCAAAAACATCCTGGTAGACATCCGAAACCTCGCGCGTATACGGATCGACGCCGGAGTCACCCGCAAAAAGTTTCGTAAAGCGTGACCGGCCGGCACTGGTCAGGCTGATCGAAGCGCGTGGCTGCAGGATCGCGTAGCCTTCGACAATGCGCCCCTTGCCGGCATCGTATACCGGCCGATTGAGCGGATGGGCAATGTTACCTGTCAGTATGCGTGCCGCGTCGCGGGGCAGTTGCGTGTCGGCATCCAGGGTGATGACGTACTGGATCGAACCGAGGATGGACGGTTCACCGACAATATCCGAGAAGACCGTTGGTTCCCCTCCGCGCAGCAAGGCATTGAACTGTTCCAGTTTGCCGCGCTTGCGCTCATATCCCATCCACACGCGCTCCACCGGATTCCACACCCGCGGGCGGTGAAACAGGTGGAAGATACACGGGCGATCCTCGCGGTAGGTCTCGTTGAGCGCCTCGACGGCCGCGTGCGCGTGGGCGAGCGACGCAGCATCGTCCGGCATCGTACGCTCGGGTGCGTCACGAAAATCCGTCAGCAAGGCAAAGTACAGATTCGGATCGCGGTTACCGAGATAGCGGATCTCCAGTGCTTCTACAAGATCATCGATCTCCTGCGGCCTGCCCAGCAAGGCGGGAACAATCACCATGGTGCGGTGCGCGGCTGGAATGCCCTCCGAAAAATCCATTCGGGGCAAGGCCCGGGGTGGCAAGACGAGAGTGACCAGCAGATTCACCAGCGGCACAACCAGCGCCGAGACACCGATGAAGCCGGTGATTGAAAATAACCAGTAGCGCCAGTCTCCCGGCTCGAACCCGCCGAAAGCTGCCAGCACGGCGGATGTCGTAAGCAGCGTGAGCAGCAGGACGGGGCCGAGATAAAGGAACAGCCGGAAATGCCGGCTCGCCCGGCTGGCTCGTCTGCTCCATGACAAACGGCAACCGACCGCACGCTCCAGACTCTGCCGCCCGCGGTCGATCAGGTAGTAGCCGACATGCGCCCTGCGCTCCTTGCTGCCCAGTCGTTCTGCAGCCGTCTGCGCGAGAACTATCGCCTTGCGTGCCACCGCCCACTCACTGCACGAGCCGTGCGCACAACCCCGGGCCACTTCCTCGATGACGTGCCGGTACCGGTCGCGGGTGGCGAAATCCTGGCTGGCGTGAATCTCCATCGGGTCTTCACGCAATATTTGTTCGACGACACTGAGCGATTCGACGAAATCCTTCCAGTCCATGGCACCGGTGAAACGCAGACTACCGATACTGTTGGCGATGGAGATCTGGTTCGTGGCCGCCGTGCGGCCGGCCGCTTCGGACAACTGCGTTGCGGTCACCCCTTGTTCGATGAGTTTTTGTTCGAGCCAGGTTTGCACAAACGCCATGGCGGGCCCCT
>CAYUFA010000082.1:5094-10397 GCA_964443845.1 uncultured Ectothiorhodospiraceae bacterium | reverse complement strand
GAGCGCTCCTACGGGGAGGGCGTTTCACCTGCGGGGTAAATCGCGCTCGAGGAGCGCTCCTACCGGTAGCGCGTCGGGTCGGGGATGCCGGCGGCCTCGAAGCCGGCGGCGCGCAGGCGGCAGGCATCGCACCTGCCGCAGGCGCGGCCGTCCTTGTCCGCGGTGTAGCAGGACACGGTGCTGGCGTAATCGACGCCGAGCCGGGTGCCGGTGCGAATGATCTCGGCCTTGCTCAGCTGGATGAGCGGGGTATGGATGTGGAACTCGCCCCCCTCCACGCCGCCTTTCGTGGCCAGTTGCGCGAGACGCTGGAAGGCGGCGATGTACTCGGGGCGGCAGTCGGGATAGCCGGAATAGTCCACCGCGTTCACGCCGATGAAAATGTCCCAGGCGCCCAGCACCTCGGCCCAGCCCAGCGCCAGCGACAGGAACACGGTGTTGCGCGCCGGCACGTAGGTGACCGGGATACCCGCGCTGGCCTGGTCCGGCACGGCGATCGCGGCGTCGGTCAGCGCCGAACCGCCGATGGATTGCATGCCGATGGAGATGACCTTGTACTCCACCCCGGCGGCCTGCGCGATGCGCTGCGCCGCGCTCAGCTCGGCATTGTGGCGCTGGCCGTAGTCGAGGCTCAGTGCGTGCACCTCGAAGCCGGATTCCTGTGCCAGCGCAAGCGTGGTGGCGGAATCGAGACCGCCGGAGAGCAGCACGACGGCGCGTTTGCGGGTGACGGGTGCGGGCATGGGGGGATGATACCGGTAAATAACCCGCTGTAGGAGCGCCTGACAGGCGCGACCGGATCAGGAGTACCTGTCGTGGCCGGCACACAGGACGAGGGACAATTTGCGACGGTGCATATCGCGCTCGATGAGCGCTCCTACGCCAGTAGAAAACCGGCGTTGACTCAATGCCCCGGTGCGTCGCCCCACAGGTACTTGTGCAACTGCACCTGCATGCGCACCGGCAGCTGGTCGGCAAGCACCCACCCGGCCAGTTCGGTGGCATCCTGCTGGCCGTAGCTCGGGGAAAACAGCACCTCGCAGCGCTGGTCCAGTTCGAACTGGCGGAGCTTTTCCAGCGACCATTCGTAATCGGCGCGGTCGCAGATCACGAACTTGACCTGGTCGTGCGCCAGCAGATGGTCGAGGTTCTCGTAGCGATTGCGCTCAACCTCGCCCGAACCGGGGGTCTTGAGGTCGACCACCTTGATCACGCGCGCGTCCACCACGCTGATATCGAGGGCGCCGCTGGTTTCCAGCGAGACGTGATAGCCGCGGTCGCACAGCCGCGCCAGCAGGTCGAGGCAGTGCTTCTGGGCCAGCGGTTCGCCGCCGGTAACGGTGACGTAGCGCGTGCGGTAGCATGCTGCACGCTCGAGGATCTCCTCGAGGGTCATCCACGTTCCCCCGGTGAAGGCGTAGGTGGTATCGCAATAGTCGCAGCGCAGCGGGCACCCGGTCAGGCGCACGAACACGGTCGGGTAACCGACCGTCGCGGCTTCTCCCTGCAGGGAGTAGAAGATTTCGGTGATGCGCAGGCGCGGGGCGTCGGTCATGGGGGCCGATTATAGTCCGGGGAAGGGGGTCGGAGCCCTTTTTCACAGGCGCGCGAATCGAGCCCGGAATCAATCCCTGCGCCGCCCGGGGTGATTCCCGTGGTGTAATGGCAACGCGGAGCGCGCTCGTGGAGCGCTCCTGCGGTGCATGTCAACGCGGCAACGCGGAGCGCGCGCGATGAGCGTTCTGCGACATCAGGAACCTGCCTGCTGGTGAATCAGTGATGTTCCTGCTTCATGCGCGCGAGGCGTTCGTTGGCCAGCCGCGCCGCCGTCGAGGTCGGCCAGGTGTTGACCACGTTCTCGAGTTCGCTGCGCGCCGCCTTCCAGTCCTTTTTCTCGTAATCGATGAAACCGAGTTTCAAATGGCTGTCCGCGACCTTGGGACTCTGCGGGAAGCGCGTGGTCAGCTCGCGGAAGGTCGCCTGTGCCTGGTCGAAATCGCGCGTGACGTAGTAGGTCTCGCCCAGCCAGTAGTAGGCATTGTCGGTATAGCTGCCGGTCGGGTGATTGCTGATGAACTGCTTGAACGCCAGCGCCGCGTCGCTGTAACGGCCGTCGCGCAGGATTGCCAGCGCGGATTCGTATTCGGATTTCTCGTCCGCCGGGTTGCCGGCTGGTGGCGCGGTACCCTCGGAAGGTGCAAGCTGCATGTCCGTGACCGGCATGCCGCCGACGTTGTTGCCAGCCGGGGCCGACCCGCCGCCCGGGGAAAAATCAAAGCGCTTGGCCGGGGGTGCACCCGCACCGGCGGAACCCGCCGGCGTGCCGGCCGGTGGCGCAGCGGCCGTTCCGGGCGCCACTCCCGGGGCCGCTGCCGGGCCAGCGGCCTGCCCGCCCTCCAGCACGCGCAGGCGGCGATCGATGTCGAGATACTGCTCGCGCTGGCTGCGCTGCAGGTCCTCGATGGTATGGTTCTGCACCTCGAGATCGCCGCGCAGCTTCTGCAGGTCGCGCTGCAGCTGCTCGAGCTGCGTGTACAGGTCGATCAGCCCGCGCGAATCCACCTTGCGCTCCAGCGCGTCGAGCCGCTCCTGCACCGAGGGGGCTGCGAGCAATGGCGCGCTGCAGGCGACGGCGGCTGCGAACGCAGCCGCCGTGAGGGTTTTGCGCTTGTAGTTGTGACCGGTCATCCGTTTCATTGCGGGTATACGATTTCAACGCGGCGGTTCAGGCGCCAGGCCGCTTCGCTGTGGCCCTCGGCGGCCGGTTTTTCCTCGCCGTAGCTGACCACGGTGATCTGACCCGACGGCACGCCGTTCAGTTCCAGGATATGTTTGACCGATTCGGCGCGACGTTCGCCCAGCGCAATATTGTACTCGCGCGAACCGCGTTCGTCCGTATTGCCTTCCAGGGTAACTTTCGCACCGGGGTTCGCCACCAGGAAACCGGCATGCGCGATCAGCGTGTCCTGGTCGGCCGGGGAGATCTCGGCACTGTCATAGTCGAAGTAAATCACGCGGCGTGCCAGCGGGCTGTTCGGATCGTCCAGCGCCGCCATATCATAGGTGCCGGCCGCGGCGGCACCGCTGGTCACGGCACCTTCCGTGCCCGTACCCGCGTCCGCGCCCATGCTGTGATCCTCGACCTCCACGCCACCCTTGGTGCCGCCGCGCGAACTGCAACCGGCCATGACGACCACCAGCACCAGCACCAACCAACTGCTCATTGAACGCTTCATATTTCCTTGCTCCCGGGCCTGGACCCATTCATTGTCAACTGAAAACCCATCAACCTGTGCCGCTTCTACCGCCTGCCTGCAACCAGCTACCGACCACGTCGCGCACGCAGACCGTGCCGGCGCGCCGATGATACACGTTCGCGCAGCCCGTCACTCCTGTTCCGGGAACGGCGACCACACCGGCTCGCGCACGCTGCCCACCTGCAGGGACAGCCGTTGCTGGAACCGGCCATCCACCGACACCGCGGCCAGTACCTCGCGGTTGCCGACATCCGTGGCGTAGATGATCATGCTGCCGTTCGGCGCGAAGCTGGGCGACTCGTCCTCGTTGCCATCGGTCAGCACCCGCAGGCGCTGTGTCGCCACGTCCAGCACGGCGATGCGGTAGTTCCCGCCCGCACCGTGCACCAGCGCGATCTTGCTGCCGTCCGGGGACACGTCCGCACCGGCGTTGTAATTCCCGTCGTAGGTCAGGCGCTGCGCCGGACCGCCGCTGGCCGGCATGCGATAGAGCTGCGGGGTGCCGCCGCGGTCGGAGGTGAACACCAGCGACTTCCCGTCCGGCATCCAGGCCGGCTCGGTATCGATGGCGGCGTTGCTGGTCAGGCGCGTCAGCGCGCCCGACGCGATGTCCATCAGGTAGATCTCCGGATTGCCGTCACGCGACAGGGTCAGCGCCAGGCGGCGGCCGTCGGGCGACCAGGCCGGGGCGCCGTTGATGCCGCGGAACGCGGCGATCTTGTTACGCTGGCCGGTGGCGATGGTCTGCAGGTAGATCGAGGCGCGCTTGTTTTCGAACGACACGTAGGCCAGCTGGCGCGCATCCGGCGACCAGGCCGGCGACATCAGCGGCTGGTGCGAGGTGAGGATGGTCTGCGGGTTGTAGCCGTCGGAATCGGCGACCTGCAGGGTGTAGGTCTTGTGGTTGCCGGTGCCGTTGGCCGTGATGTAGGCGATCCGGGTGTTGAAGGCACCGCGTTCGCCGGTGATTTCCTTGTAGATGATGTCGCTGATGTGGTGCGCGATACGACGCAGGTCCGCCTTCGGCCCGGGAATGCTGTAGCCCACCACCTGTTTGCCGCGGAACACGTCGAACAGCTGGAACTGTACGTCGTAACGATCCGCAGCGGCCGGCTGGATACGGCCGATCACCAGGTAATCCACGTTGACCATGCGCCAGTTGCGAAACTGCACCTGGGCGGCCTGGGTCGGGTGCGAGACGAGATCACGGTCCGGCAGCGAGGCGAAGTGACCACTGCGGTTGAGGTCCCCGGCGATGATCGCGGAGATGTTTTCCGGTGGCAGGCCCGGCCCGGCGGACCAGCCGAACGGCACGATCGCAATGGGCACCGCGCCTTCCACGCCCTTGGTGATCTCGATGGTCAGCGCCGCGTGGGTCACGCCACTGCACAGCCACAGCAAGCCGAACAGAACCGCCCCATAGCCGCTGCGCATGCGGTCATACCGCCACGGGGCGGCGGATGCCCGGCTGCGCGGAACTGACATGTGTATCCCTCTCCAAAGCCTGTACATGAATTGAATGTTTCCTTATCTGCCTGGATTGAACTTGAAATTGATTTCCCGGAAATGATCAAACAGCGACGGGTCCTGTGGCAAGGGCAGCGGTGATGCCTTCAGCACCGCGGATTCCACCGAGCGGTCGAACGCCGGATCGCCGCTGCTCTGGATCACGGTCGCGCCCGCCACGGTCCCGCCCGGGATCAGCTGCACGTGCACCACGCACACCAGGCCCTGCGGACTGCCCGGTGGGCGGATCCAGTTGTCGTTGACCTTTTGCTGGATGTACGGGATGTACTCTTCCAGCGCGCTCTGTGCGCGGGCCTCTTCCTGTTCCGCCGCCAGTTGTGCCTGCAACTCCGCCTCCGCCTTGCGCCGCGCCGCGGCTTGCGCCGCGGCCTTCTTCTTCGCTTCGGCCTCCGCCCGGGCCTTCGCCTCGGCGGCCGCCTTTGCCTGCGCCTGTTCTTCCGCTTTCTTCCGGGCCGCCTGTTCGGCCTTGCGCTGCGCTTCTGCCTCCGCCTTGCGTTTCGCCTCGGCCTCCGCCTTGCG
>CAYUFA010000082.1:1591-4994 GCA_964443845.1 uncultured Ectothiorhodospiraceae bacterium | reverse complement strand
GCCTCCGCCTTGCGTTTCGCCTCGGCCTCCGCCTTGCGCTTTGCCAGCACCTCGGCCTTCTTCCTTGCCGCCAGTTCGGCCTTGCGCTGCGCTTGCGCCTTGCGTCGGGCCTCGGCGGCCGCCTTCACCTGCGCCTGCTCCTCGGCCTTGTGCTGCGCCTCCAGCTCGGCCCTGCGCTGCGCCTCGGCCTCCGCCTTTTCCTGCGCCTGCCGCTCGGCCTGTTGCTTCGCCTCGTCCACGGCCGGTTTGGGCGGTTGGGCCGGTGGCAGCGCGTCGGGCGTGACCAGCTCGGCGTCGATCGGCACCTTGTGGCCGGATGGCGTGATCTTCGGCGTCCAGTCCAGGCCGATCACCAGCAACGCCAGCAGCGCCAGGTGCATGAGCACCGCGTAGGTAACGGCGCGCGGGTTCTCGCGGATCACTTTCCACATTGCAACCGCCCTAGCGCTCCGGTGGCTCCGTCACCAGGCCGACCTTGGGGATGTCCGCACGCTGCAGCAGCACCAGCGCGGCCATCACGGCACCGTAGTCGACCGCCTTGTCGCCGCGCACCAGCACCTTCTTGCCGGGCGTGCGGCGCAGCACGGCGGAAACGTTGCTGACCAGCGTCTCGGCATCGACCGGCTGGTCCGGGTGGTCACCCACGTTCAGGTACATCCGACCTGCCGCATCCACGCTTACCAGCAGCGGTTCCTGGTCCCGGTCATCGAGCGGTTTGGCGTCCGCCTCGGGCAGGTCGATGCTGACGCCGGGCGTGAGCAGTGGCGCGGTGACCATGAAGATCACCAGCATGACCAGCATCACGTCGATGTACGGGACGACGTTGATCTCGGCCATGGGTTTTCTGCGGACGCGGTGGCGGGCCATGAACGGTACCGGTTACTCGCTGCGCTCGGGGTGGGCCTGGCGGTTGAGGATGGTGGAGAACTCTTCCAGGAAGTTGTCGTAGCGGTTGATCAGCCGCTCGACCTTGTTGGAGTAGCGGTTGTAGGCGATCACTGCCGGGATCGCCGCGAACAGGCCCATGGCCGTGGCGATCAACGCCTCGGCGATACCGGGCGCGACCATCGACAGCGTCGCCTGCTGCGCGTTGCCCAGCCCGCGAAAGGAATTCATGATACCCCACACCGTCCCGAACAGACCGACATAGGGGCTGGTGGAACCCACCGTCGCCAGGAAGGCGAGGTGCGTTTCCAGATCTTCGGTCTCGCGCGAGAGCACCACGCGCATCACGCGCTGCGCGCCTTCCACCACGCTGCGCGAGTCGGCGCCGACCTGCTTGCGCAGGCGTGCGAACTCGCTGAAACCGGCCTGGAAGATGCCGGCCATGCCGATGACCTCGTCCTTGCCGGAAGCCAGCTCGCGGTACAGCGTACCGAGGTCGCCACCGGCCCAGAAACGGTCCTCGAAGTCGTCCGCCGCCACCTGCGCCGCGGCCAGCGCGGCCCGGCGCCGGAAGATCATGGTCCAGGACACCATGGAAACGCTCAGCAGCAGGAGCAGCACCAGCTTCACCACGATGCTGGCGCCCATGATCAGGTGGAAAAAGGACAGATCAGTCGACATCCGGGAGCTCCTTCAGGATGAAATCGGGCAGCGGGCGGGGCCGGAAGGTGGCGGCCTCGAGGCAGGCCACCCGGATCTCTCCGGTACACAGCGGTCGTTGCGCTGTGCCGTGACGGGTGATCTGCTGGTGAAACACCAGGCTGGCACGACCGCGCTCACGCACGCCGGCACTGACTTCCAGCAGGTCGTTGAACCGTGCCGGTGACAGGAATTCCAGGCGGGCGGAACGGACGGCGAACAACAGGCCGGTGTCACGGAGCAGCCGATCCTGCTCGAATCCCAACGTACGCATCCACTCGGTCCGGGCTCGCTCCATGAAGCGCAGATAGTTGGCGTAATATACCACGCCGCCGCTGTCGGTATCCTCGTAATAGACGCGTACCCGCCATCGGAATCCGGTCATGTCGATCCGCCTGTACAGACCGTTGGCTGCATGAATAATTCCCCGCACTGACCCAGTGCATTGTGCGCTTCAACCGGCAACTGCCGCCGCCAATCCTGCCAAGCATTCCCGGCAGGCGCAAACTGTCGCTGATCAGTGACATGCAGGCGCCACTGCGCGCACGCGCAGGCGCATGGCCATTTCCGCCAATTGGCAGGAGCGTAATGCCGGTGTGAAGAGAGCGCCGGCGTCGCCGGTCAGGCGTCGGCCTCGCCGTCGGCGTCGAACAGCTCGAGCGCCTCGGCCAGTGCATGGGCGGGTGGTTTCAGGCCGCAGTGCAGGTACGCGTTGCGGGTGGCAACGCGACCGCGCGGGGTACGCATGAGAAAGCCCTGCTGGATCAGGTAGGGTTCGAGCACGTCCTCGATGGTGCCGCGCTCCTCGCCAATCGCAGCCGCGAGGTTATCCACGCCCACCGGCCCGCCACCGAATTTCTCGATGATGGTGCTGAGCAGCTTGCGGTCCTGGGTGTCGAAGCCTTCGCTGTCGACGTTGAGCATGGTCATCGCCGCCTGTGTCACCGCGCGGGTGATGCGCCCGTCGGCCCGCACCTCGGCATAGTCGCGCACGCGCCGCAGCAGGCGGTTGGCGATGCGCGGCGTGCCGCGGGAACGGCGCGCCAGTTCGCTGGCACCTGCGTCATCGAGATCGATCCTGAGGATGCCGGCGGCCCGTTGCAGGATCTGCGCAAGATCGGCGGTACGGTAGAACTCCAGCCGCTGCACGATCCCGAAGCGGTCGCGCAGCGGCGAGGTGAGCAGGCCGGCGCGCGTGGTGGCGCCGACCAGGGTGAACGGCGGCAGATCGAGCTTGATCGAGCGGGCGGCCGGCCCCTCACCGATCATGATGTCGAGCTGGAAGTCCTCCAGCGCCGGGTAGAGGATCTCCTCCACCACCGGGCTCAGGCGGTGGATCTCGTCGACGAACAGGACGTCATGGGGTTCGAGATTGGTGAGCAGTGCTGCGAGGTCACCCGGGCGTTCCAGTACCGGACCGGAGGTGTGGCGCAGGTTGGCGCCGATCTCGTTGGCGATGATGTGGGCCAGCGTGGTCTTGCCCAGGCCGGGTGGACCGAAGATCAGGGTATGGTCCAGGGCGTCTCCGCGCTGGCGCGCCGCCTGGATAAAAACGTCCATTTGTTCAGTTACTTGCGGCTGCCCCACGTAGTCGGTGAGGCGCTGCGGACGGACCGTGCGGTCGAGGAGTTCGTCCTCACGCAGGCCCTTGGGGGTCACCAGGCGATCCGCTTCGATCATGGCTGGGCAGTTTCCGCCAGCCAGCAACGGTTATCAAGTAGGAGCGGCTATCGGCCGCGTCCCGGTGGCCGGCTTCAGGATCGCGCCCGGTGGGCGCTCCTGCTGCACGCGGCCTCGGGAGTGGCTAATATCGGCCGCG
>CAYUFA010000082.1:0-1491 GCA_964443845.1 uncultured Ectothiorhodospiraceae bacterium | reverse complement strand
GGCCGGCTTCAGGATCGCGCCCGGTGGGCGCTCCTACTGCACGTGCGCCTGCAGCGCCTGGCGGATGATTTCCTCGGAGCTGAGGGAACGGGCATCGAGGCCTTGCACCATGCGGCTGGCCTCCTGCGGTTTGAAACCGAGCCCGACCAGGGCGCTGATCGCATCCTCGAGCGGGCTGGCGGCGGCTGCCGGTGGCAACCCGGCGCCCGCGTCGGGCACCCCCGGCAGGCGGTCACGCAACTCGATGATCAGCCGCTCGGCGGTCTTCTTGCCGATCCCGGGCAGACGCACCAGGGTAGCGGCATCGCCGCCCTGCACACAGGCGATGAACTGGCGGCTGTCCATGCCGGACAGGATGCCCAGTGCCAGCCGTGCGCCGATGCCGCTGACCCGGAGCAGGCGGCGAAACAGTTCGCGGTCGGCCAGCTGCAGAAAACCGTACAGTACGTGCGCATCCTCGCGGATGGCGAGGTGGGTATGCAGCACCACCTCCTCACCGACTGCCGGCAGTTCGTAGAAGGTGGTCATGGGCGCGTCGACCTCGTAGCCGATGCCCTGCACGTCCAGCAGCAGGCGTGGCGGCTGCTTGACGAGGATGCGTCCGCGCAGGCGGCCGATCACGGGCGTACCCCGTCCCGCACGGCCTGCAGCGTCTGCAGACGGCGGCGCGTCTCGCGGCAGTGACCGTGGCAGATGGCCACGGCGAGCGCATCGGCGGCATCGCTGGGCGGGGCGCGCTGCAGCGTCAGCAGGGCACACATCATGTGCTGCACCTGCTCCTTGGTGGCCGCCCCCGTACCGACCACGGCCTGTTTGATCTCGCGCGCCGCGTACTCGTCAACCGGGACACCGAGCTGCACCGCGGCGCACAGTGCCGCGCCGCGCGCCTGCCCGAGCTTGAGCGCGGAATCGGCATTCTTGTTGAGGAAGACGCGTTCGATGGCCAGTTCGCCGGGACGGTACTCGGCAATGATCTGGCTCACCCCCGCGAAGATCTCGCCCAGGCGTTCGGCGAGACCCGTGGAGCGGGTGCGGATGCAGCCGCTGGCCACGTAGGTGAGCCGCTGACCGTCCTGGTCCACGAGCCCGTAGCCGGTCACCCGCGAGCCCGGATCGATGCCGAGGATGCGTATCATGGATTGCGCCCGTCCCCCCCTGTTCATCTTGACCCGCCCCTGCAGGCCGCAACTTCTGCCGGCCGTGCACAGCTCAAAATCGCCACGGAACCCACGCAATAACACGGAAAGATCATACTCCTCCACTGCGCATCCGGTACCGCAACTTCAGGACCGTGATGTTCCAGCGTTCCGGGGCTCACCCATCATACTGGACTGCAGCCCCTGCCGGCCATGCAAAGCGCAAACTCGACACGGAACCCAGGGAAGAAACCGGCAATGCACACGACGCTTGCTGGCAGGGCTTTGTCCTGCAGGAGCCGCCCTGGCGGCGAGGGAGTTAAAGGTTGGGCTGAGCGCAGCGCAGGGACGCAGG
>CAYUFA010000081.1:0-10462 GCA_964443845.1 uncultured Ectothiorhodospiraceae bacterium | reverse complement strand
GATTATCGTAGGAGCCTGCGCCAGCAGGCGAATCCATGGTAGCGCCTGCAGGTCGGACTTCAGATCTGGCGGACCTTGATGTTGAGGGTCTGGATGCGATAGGCGATCTGGCGCGGCGTCATGTTCAGCAGGCGCGCAGCCTTGGCCTGCACCCAGCCGGCCTCTTCCAGTGCGGCGATGACGCGCTCGCGTTCGTCCAGTTCGGGATCATCGAGGTCGACCTTGTCGGCCGGCCGCGGTTCCGCCCGGGAGCCGCTTTCCTCGATGCCGGTCAGGCCGATCGCGTCACGATCGATGACACCCTCGGCACTCATGATGGCGGCGCGTTCCAGGCAGTTTTCCAGCTCGCGCACGTTGCCCGGCCAGTGGTAGCGCATCAGCAGCCGGATCGCGCTGTCGGTGATCTCGAGGTTGCGGCCCTGGGACCGCGCCAGCTTGGCGACCAGGTGATGCACCAGGTCCGGTATATCCTCCGCGCGCTCACGCAGTGCCGGCATGTAGATGGGCATGACGTTGAGCCGGTAATAGAGGTCCTCGCGGAATTCACCGCTGTGCACCCGGGACTCGAGATCGCGGTTGGTCGCGGCGATGACGCGCACGTCGACGCTCAGCGTCTTCAGGCCGCCGACGCGCTCGAACTCTCCTTCCTGCAATACCCGCAGCAGCTTGGCCTGGAAGGCCGGTGAAATCTCGCCGATCTCGTCCAGGAACAGCGTGCCGCCGTTGGCCTGTTCGAAGCGTCCCTTGCGCTGGTACACCGCCCCGGTAAATGCGCCCTTCTCGTGACCGAACAGCTCGGACTCCAGCAGGGTGTCGGGCAGCGCCGCGCAGTTGAGCTTGATGAACGGGCCGTTGGCGCGCGGGGAGTTGTAATGGATGGCATTGGCGATGAGTTCCTTGCCGGTGCCCGACTCGCCGCGGATCAGGACCGTGGTATCCCACTTCGCGACCTGACGTACCTGCTCGAAGACCACGCGCATGCGCTGGGTGTGTCCGACGATGTTGGAAAAACCGTGCTCACCCTTGACATGCCGGCGCAGGGTGTCGCGCTCGTCCCGCAACTGCTGCTGTTCCCGCTCCACCTTGCGCGCAAGCCGCACGGTCTGGCCCATCAGGTTGGCGACCATTTCCAGGAACCGCACCTGTTCATCGAGCGGGTCGCTGGCCCGGGATGGTTGCGCCGCAAACACGCCGACCGTCTCGTTCTCGCCGATGTTGATGGGCACGCCGATGAACGGCAGGTTCGCCTTGTACACTCCGAGCCGGTCGAGAAAGCGCGGTTCGTCCGCCACCCGCCGCACGATGATCGGTTCGGCACTGCACAGGATGGCACCGACGATCCCCTCGCCCGGCCGGTAGCGTACCGACTCGAAGGGTCGCGTGCGATCATCGTGCAGGGCGGTAACCAGCAACTCGCCGCTCTGTTCATCGACCAGGCTGATCATGCCGTAGCTGAGGCTGCCCTGCTCGTGCAGCACCTTGAGCACGCCCTGCATGGTCTCGCGCAGGTCGAGGGAACAACTGAGCACCTCGCTGACGCGGTAGAGGGTCTCCAGCTCGCTTTCCAGGAAGGCCTGGCGGTTTCCCGCCCCGGCGGCCGGATCCCGTGTGAGTGCCGCGTTCACGATGCGTCTTCCCGGCGACCCTGCGCACGGTCGGGGAGCGGCAGCGTGAGCCGCACCAGGCAACCATCGAGGAATTTCGGGCTGATGTCGATCACGCCGCCGTGCTGGTTGACGGTCTCCTGCACCAGCGACAGGCCCATGCCGGTACGGCCCTTCGCCTGCTGCCAGGCGGTGAAGAAGGGCTCGAACACCTTCAGGCGCAGCGCGTCGGGAATACCGGGACCGTTGTCCTGGATCAGCACCTCGACGCAATCGCCCTGGACACGCGTGGTGATACGGATCAGGCGGTGATCCTTGCCCGACTCGGCCACCGCCAGCAGGGCATTCTCGACCAGCCGCATGAACATGCTGCGCAGCTGGTTGGGGCGCCCGATCACCGCGGGTACGATGGTCTGTGGGTGCCAGTCGATGGTAACGCCCTGCGCAAGCAGCTCGTCGGTCATCAGCGTCAGCACGTCCTGCAGCAGGGCGTTGACGTTGACGCTGGTCTCGACCTCCTGCAGCTCCGCCGGCAGGGCGGCACGCAGGGTCTGCATGGCCTGCCGGCCGGAATCCAGCACCTGTTCGAGCACTTCACGGGTGTTGTCCGGGTCGCTGCCGCGACTGAGCATGCTGGCGGCCTGAATGACGTTGATGGGTGACTGCATCTGGAAAATCGCACCGGACAACGCCTCACGCATGCCCTGGATGCGTTGCTGTTCCGCCAGGCTCGCGCGCAGATGCTGCATCCTGACCTGCTCCATCCGGCGCTTCAGTTCCGTGATCTCGCTGGCGACCAGCAGCAGGCAGCAACGGCTCGCCATCTGGTCACTGAAATAGCCGCTGGCCGTGCAATCGAGCTCGTCGACCCAGGTTCCCGACACCGTGAACCAGCGCGGCTCGACGTGACCCGCATTATCCAGCCGCACTTCCATGGCATCGAAGCCCCGGCCCTCGCTCCATGGGTATCCCGGGCCGGAATCCTCCTGCTGCAGTGCATCCAGGAACAGCTGCGCCGGTTCGCGCCCGCGCAGGTCCCCCAGCAGCTTCTTGTAGGCCTGGTTATCCAGCAGCACCTTGCGGTCGGTATCCAGTACTGCCACCACGACCGGCGCCGAATCCAGCACCGACTCGATCAGCGCCTTCTGGTTGTGCACCTGCCTGGCGAGTGCGTGCAACTCGGTGACATTGCGATGGATGCCGAGAAAAAAGCCGATCGCCCCCTGGTCGTCCAGCACCGGCGTGATCTGCAGTTCGGCGAGGTAGGCATCGCCGTTGCGGCGCCGGTTGACCAGCGTTCCCTGCCAGGTGCGCCGGTCCTGGATGGTGGCCCACAGGTCCTGGTAGACCTCCTGCGGGGTCTGCTTGTGTGAGAGGATGGATTCGTTCCGGCCCACCACGGCGCTGCCGTCGTAACCGGTCAGGGTTTCAAACGCCGGGTTCACGTACAGGATGTCCGCCTTGTCATCCGTGATCGAGATCGCCAGCGGGGATTGCTGGACGATCTCGAAGAAGATACGCGTCGACAGCATGCCCTGATCCGCAAAGGCACCGTCGTGTGCGGCGGCAAGCAGCCTGTCCAGCCGTCTGGTATCACCGGCTTTCGATCGGGATGATGCTTGTGACATGACTCGGGTTCACCTGCAGGGGCATGCCCCTGGTGTCTGCAAGTTCCATTCCTTAGCAGTCTGCTCAGGAATCGGGAGGTTTGCAGACAGCCCCCGCCCGCCGCCCTGCGGCGGCGGCGGTCGGATGGAGAACCTGCCGCGGGAGAAGGACTTGGCGGGTTCGTGCGCGGCCATGCCCCGGCGCATTACCCTCCGGCCCGGCACCCGGCAGCGCTGGTTCCGGCCCTGCGGATGTCCCGGTCCGCGCCACCCGAAATGGTGCAACGCACCGGAATTGTTCGATTCCCGACAAAACACCCTGCAACCGGCTCGTCCATGTCGGCTATGCCACACGGTTTGAGCCTGCAGACCGCCCCTCCGCACGGCCCGTGCACGACGGTGCGGGGTTCCCCGGAGCAGCGGGTAGCGCTGCCGACCCCGTACCCCCCGGCATAGAGAACATACAGAACAGGCTGTTGCGCGACGCACCCCGGCCTGCCGCGGCGACCGGGCCGGACAGCGGACGGGAGCGGCCGGCCGGCGGGAGGGTGCAGTGCCGCACTGGCATGTTTCCTGCTTTTCTCCCTGCTGTACCTCACCACCACGCTGTAGCGACGATGACGGAATACCTGCTGTTGCTGGTTTCGACCGCCCTGGTCAACAACGTTGTCCTGGTCAAGTTCCTGGGGCTGTGCTCCTTCATGGGCGTGTCCAGCAAGGTGGACTCCGCGCTCGGCATGGGACTGGCCACCACCTTCGTCCTGACCCTGGCGTCCGTGTTCAGCTGGCTGATCGAGTACCTGATCCTGCAGCCGTTGCACATCGGCTACCTGCGCATTCTCAGTTTCATCCTGGTCATCGCCGCGGTGGTCCAGTTCACCGAGCTGGCGATCCGGAAAATCTCGCCGGGGCTGTACCAGGTGCTGGGCATCTTTTTGCCGTTGATCACCACCAACTGCGCGGTGCTGGGCGTTGCCCTGCTCAATGTCCAGCAGGGCAACGATTTTCTGCACAGCATCCTGTACGGGTTCGGCTCCGCGCTCGGTTTCACGCTGGTGATCCTGATCTTCGCCGGCCTGCGGGAGCGGCTGGCCAGGTCACAGGTACCGGCCGCCTTTGCCGGCACCCCGGTCGGCTTCGTGGTGGCCGGCCTGCTGTCCCTGGCGTTCATGGGATTTTCCGGGCTGACCACACACTGAGCACGGCAGGGGCACTTCAGGAAACCGTGGAGAGGGCAGAACCATGTTCGCACCATTGCTCAGCCTGATGTTACTCGGCCTGGTACTGGGTGGCCTGCTCGGCGTGGCGGCCCGTCTGTTCAGGGTGGAGGGTAACCCGTTCCAGACCGAGGTCGAGGCCCTGTTTCCCGGCTCCCAGTGCGGCCAGTGCGGCTTCCCCGGTTGTGCGCCGGCGGCCGAGGCGGTCATTACCGGCAAGGCCCCGGTCACGCTGTGCCCGCCCGGCGGGCGCACCCTGGCGCAGGCGCTGGCCAGCAAGCTGGGGGTGACGGTCGATCTTTCCGGGATACAGGACAAGGCGCCGGGCTACGCGTACGTGCGGGAGAACCTCTGTATCGGTTGCACCAGGTGCTTCAAGCGTTGTCCGACCGACGCCATCATGGGCGGCCCGCAGCAGATCCACGCCGTGTTCCGCGATGCCTGCACCGGGTGCGAGCTGTGCTACGAGGTGTGCCCGACGGAATGCATCGAAATGCGTCCGGTCGAGCCGACGACCCTGACGTGGTACTGGCCCAAGCCCCTGGAAGCGGCGTGAAATGAAGCTGTTCCGGATCAAGGGCGGCATCCACCCGCAGGACCGCAAGCAACTGACCGCGGGCAAGGCCATCGAGGACCTGCCGTTGCCCGCGTTACTGCACATCCCGTTACAGCAGCACATCGGTTCACCGGCCGCGCCGGTGGTGCACCGCGGCGAGCTGGTGCGCAAGGGACAGCTGCTGGCCCACAGCCAGGGGGCGATCTCGGCACCGGTCCATGCACCGACCTCCGGGCGGGTCATGGGCGTGGGCAACTACCCGGCGCACCATGCCTCGGGGCTGTCGGTGCCGACCATCACACTCAAACCGGACGGCGCGGAACGGTGGGTGGCCGGTGCAAGCCCGCCGGCCGATCCCTTCCGTCTCGAACCCGCGGAAATCGCCACCCGCGTCGCCGCCGCCGGCATCGTCGGCATGGGCGGCGCCACCTTTCCCTCCGCCGTCAAGCTCAACCTGCGCACCCGCTATACGCTGCAGACCCTGGTCGTCAATGGCGCGGAATGCGAACCCTACCTGACCTGTGACGACCGCCTGATGCAGGAGCAGGCGGCGGAGATCATCGACGGAATCCGCATCATGGCGTACGCGCTTGGCGTGGAAAACGTGGTAATCGGCATCGAAAACAACAAACCCGCCGCGCAGTCCGCCATGCAGGCAGCGGCACAGGCGTACCCGGAGATCCGCATCGCGCGCCTGCCGGCCCGTTACCCGATGGGCTCCGAGAAACACCTCGTCCAGACGCTGACCGGGAGGGAGACACCGGCACGCGGGCTGACCGCCGACATCGGCGTGGTGGTACACAACGTCGCCACGGCCTTTGCCGTCCACGACGCCCTGCGCCACGGCAGGCCGCTGCTGTCCCGGGTGGTCACCGTCAGCGGCGGCGCCATCCGCACGCCGAACAACCTGCGCGTCCTCATCGGCACCCCGGTGAGCGACCTGCTCGAATATTGCGGCGGCTACACCTCCACACCGGCGCGCCTGATCAGCGGCGGCCCGATGATGGGGCAACCCCTGCCCGGCACCCGGGTACCGATGGTCAAGGGCAGCAACGGGATACTGGCACTGACCCGCAAGGAGACGGGCGGCGACACGGCGATGCCGTGCATCCGCTGCGGCAGTTGCGTGAACGCCTGTCCCTGCGGGCTGGTGCCGCTGGAGATGGCGAGCTTCATCCGTTCCGGCAACCTGGAGGGCGCCGTGGGATTCGGCCTGCTTGACTGCATCGCCTGCGGGTCCTGTGCCTACGTCTGTCCGTCCAACATCCGGCTGGTGCAGTATTTCAACTATGCCAGGGGGGAACTGACCGCGCGCCAGCGCGCGGAACACAGGCAGACCGAAACACGGCGCCTGGCGGAACAGCGCAGCCTCCGCATCGAAAAGCAGAAACAGGCCAGGCGCGAAGCCCTGGCCCGGCGCAAGAGTGCCGCCAACAACCGGCGCGCGCCGGCCGGGGTCGAGTCATGACGGAAGCCACCCTGTTCAGCGGGCCGCACGCACACGATGCCATCAGCCTGCGCCGCACGATGCTGCTGGTCATCCTGGCGCTGCTGCCGGCCACGCTGTTCGGCGTGTCTATCTACGGCTGGCCGGCCCTCAACCTGTTGCTGGTGACCGTCATCGCGTGCGTCGTCGCCGAAGCCGCCTGCCTGCGGCTGGCCGGCAAGCCCGTCGCCATTTTCCTGCTGGACGGATCGGCGGCACTGACCGGCCTGCTGCTGGCCATGACCCTGCCCCCCTGGGCCCCCTGGTGGATCGGCGTCACGGGAGCACTCATCGCCATCGTCCTCGGCAAGCAGGTGTTTGGCGGGATCGGCCAGAACCTGTTCAATCCCGCCATGGTGGCGCGTGTCGCCCTGCTTGTAGCCTTTCCCCTGCAAATGACCACGTTCGTGGCACCCCGGCCGCTGTCGAGTGCCGGGGCGCCGGACTTTCTGCAGGGACTGACGATCACCTTCGGCGGCGGCTTTCAGGTCGACGCCATGAGCAGCGCGACCACCCTGTCGTACGTCAAGACCGAACTCGGCCGGCACACCCCGCTGGATGCCGCACTGGCCCCGGTGTTCAACCTCATGCAACACCTGGCCGGCTTTATCCCCGGCAGCCTGGGAGAAACCTCGGCCGTGTTCGTGTTGCTGGGCGGTCTGTTCCTGCTCGCAAGGCGCATCATCACCTGGCACATACCCGTTGCCATGCTGGCCAGCCTGCTGTTGCTCGCCACGCTGCTCCATGGGCTCCATCCCGACACCTTTCCCGGGCCGCTGGTGCATCTCGTGTCGGGGGCCACGCTGCTGGGTGCATTCTTCATCGCCACCGACCTGGTGACGTCACCGGTGACGGCCAAAGGCCAGCTGCTGTTCGGCGCGGGCTGTGGCGCACTGGTGTACATCATCCGTACCTGGGCCTCCTACCCCGAGGGCGTGGCGTTTGCCATCCTGCTCATGAATGCGCTGACGCCGCTCATCGACCATTACCTGCGGCCGCGCGTGTACGGACGCGACCGCAAGGGTGAGCCGCTCGTGTACGACGGCCAGCGGGAGCAAGCGGAATGAGCACCGGCAGCGCAGCCCCGTTCCGGAACCGTATCGTGGCGCTGGCCGTTTTGCTGGGCGGTGCCGCCGCACTGGCGGCCGCACTGCTGATCACCGGGCACCTCTCGACCGGCCGCGCGATCGCCGCACGCGAGGCCGAGGATCTGCTCCGCTCGCTGTCACAGGTCCTGCCGGACGACCGCCACGACAACAACCTGCTCAGGGATACCGTTCAGGTCGAGGACGGACACGGCGGGCACATCACCGTCTACCGTGCCCTGCGCGGTCAGCGCAGCACCGGCTACGCCTGGCGTACCGTCGCCCATGGCTATTCCGGGGATATCGTCCTGCTGCTGGGGGTCGATCAGGACGGCGCCCTGCTGGGCGTGCGGGTCCTCGCGCACACGGAAACCCCCGGCCTGGGCGACCGGATCGAGGTCGAAAAGGATCACTGGATTCTGGGCTTCAACGGCCATTCCCTGACGAACACCAGCGCAGCCCAGTGGCACGTGAAGAAAGACGGAGGTGACTTCGACCAGTTCAGCGGTGCGACCATCACGCCACGCGGCGTGACCCGGGCCGTGCACGAGGGACTGGAATTTTTCGCGGCCCACAAGGCCGCACTGACAAACCTGCCCGCTGCCGGGCAACACCCGCCGGGTGAGGAAACGCAATGAGTACCGATTACCTGCCGATCGCTCGCGACGGACTCTGGGACAACAACATCGTGTTTTCGCAACAGCTGGCGCTGTGTCCGCTGCTGGCGGTCACCGGCACCGCCACCAACGGCCTGGGCATGGGTCTGGCCACGACGCTCGTGCTGGCCTGTTCCGGATTTGCCGTGGCCGCGGCCAGGCGCATGATCTCGCCCGAGGTCCGCATCCCGGTGTTCGTCCTGATCATCGCCGCCATCGTCACCCTGGTGGACATGGGCATGAACGCCTGGATGCACGATCTGCACAAGGTGCTGGGCCTGTTCATTCCCCTGATCGTCACCAACTGCGCGATCCTGGGCCGTGCCGAAGCCTATGCCTCGAAGAACGCCGCACTCCCGTCCACCATCGACGGACTGATGATGGGGCTGGGATTCACGCTGGCCCTGGTCATTGTCGGTGCCGTACGGGAACTGCTGGGCAGCGGCACGCTGTTCGCGCACGCCGATCTGTTGCTGGGGAAGAGCATGGCCTTCCTGGAAATGACCCTGATCCCGGATTATCACGGCTTCCTGATCGCCATCCTGCCGCCGGGTGGCTTCCTGGTGCTCGGGTTCCTGCTGGCCGGGAAACGGGTCCTGGACAGGCAACTCAAGGCACGCCGCAGCAGGGCCCGTCCCGTGTCCCTCGAACATCCTGCCACTGCCTGACGGGGGCGCCCATGCAAGTCGGTGTCGCCTACGCGGATAAATTCAGGCAGGTCTGGCTGAAACTCGACGTACCCGAGGGCAGTACGGCACGGGAGGCCATCGAGAAGTCCGGTCTGCTGGCCCGGTTCCCGGAGATTGACCTGGACAGGCAGAAGATCGGCATGTTCGGCAAGCTCATCAAGCTCGACACCGTGCTCGAGGAAGGCACCCGCGTGGAAATCTACCGGCCGATCACGGCCGACCCCGAGACCGTGGAACGCAGGGACCGGGAGTAGAACCTGTCTCATCATTCCCGCGCCCGTACCGGGAAGACTCGCCGTATCACCGGCCGTGCAGACATCCAGTCGACGGGTGCGCTTCCCTGCCGGCGCCCCAGCACCGGGGTTGCCTTCGGAACGGGCAGGGGTTGGGGTTGTGCAGGTTCCAGGGGCTCAATCAGGCGTTGCCACAGACGCCCGGCATCCGGGCCGAACACCGCGTCGATAGCACCCGGGATGAGATGCCAGTCGTGCCGTTCGAGTTCCCGCTCGAGCTGGCCCGGCACCCAGCCGATATGTCCGAAGTAGCAGCGCACCCGCTTGAACGCCTTTGCCTCGTCGTGCAGCAGCCGGTCGAGGATGCGCGCACGCATGCTGGCGAAGATGCCGTCCTGCACGTGCCGCGCCAGGGAGGTGTCGTAGCGGTCTTCCCAGGCGGGATTCTCGAACAGGGTGAGCAGGATCTCGGGATTCACCGGTCCGCCGTCATACAAGGGCAATGCGGCCAGCCGGGTGTGCTCGAGTTCGGGCCGCCATTCCGAGAGTAGCGCCGGCGTGGGCCGGTTGACGATGATGCCCAGGCTGGCGCGTTCGTCGTGCTGCAGCAGGTACACCACGCTGCCCTGGAAGTCCGGGTCCCGGAACGACCGGCTGGCCACCAGAAACATGCCGGGGGCGGGTCGGGCCGGTTCGGTGGCCGGTGCAGGGACCGGCACCGTCAGTGCGGCTTCCAGCCGCATACCACCCCACGCGAACAGGAGAACCAGTGCTACCGGTAGCGGCAAACAGGTGCTTCGTGACATAGGACTGATTGTAGAACGGGAGCAGCGGCTTGCCGTCACGATGCTTGCACGCCGCATTCATTCGCGCCGCAGGACGCTCCTGCCCGAGCGTCCCACCCCAGGTGCGCCGCTGCCTGCAGACAGGCCCGATGACCACGGAAGCACACGGCATGATTCCGAATCTTTCTTCCGTGGATTCCGTTGCCAATGATCCTGTCGTGCACAGGATGAAGCGCCCCCGACCCCGTTGACCGATCCGCCAGGACAATTCGCGCATTCCTGCGGTCCTGAAACATCCTGCAACTTTCACGTCTCACGCTTCACATCTCACCGGCATCCTGCCCTTTGGTGCTACGCCCCCGGAACAATAGGCACCCGGCCCGCTGTTACGGATGCTGGAGGCATGGACAACACCATCTTGAAACTCGCCCTGGCCGTTCTGCTGCTGGCCGCGCTGGGCACGACCGGAACGGCAAGCGCCGGGATGCCGGGCGTCAACCTGCATACCCTGCTGCAACCGGACGACCCGGACGACGGTTGCTGA
>CAYUFA010000080.1:0-10631 GCA_964443845.1 uncultured Ectothiorhodospiraceae bacterium | reverse complement strand
GGCAACGTGGAGCACAGCCTGCGATCGCTCGGCAAGGCCGGTGCCAGCCGCTGGCGCGGCAAGCGCCCGACGGTGCGCGGTGTCGCCATGAACCCGGTCGACCATCCGCACGGTGGCGGCGAGGGCCGTACTTCCGGTGGCCGGCACCCGGTCAGCCCGTGGGGTACGCCGACCAAGGGCTATCGTACCCGCAGCAACAAACGCACTGACAACATGATCGTCAGACGGCGTCACAAGAAGTAACCAGGAGGATCGGCAACAGTGGCACGTTCTATCAGAAAGGGTCCGTTCGTGGACAACCACCTGCAGCAGAAGGTGGACAAGGCGGTGGCGGAAAACAGCAAACGTCCGATCAAGACCTGGTCGCGCCGTTCCATGGTCATCCCGGAGATGGTCGGGCTGACCATTGCCATCCATAACGGTCGCCAGCATGTGCCGGTGCTGGTCAACGAGAACATGGTTGGCCACAAGCTGGGCGAGTTCGCCCTGACCCGGACCTTCCGCGGTCATGCGGCGGACCGGAAGACCAAGTAAGAGGATATCCAGATGCAGGTCAGTGCAACATTGAAGCAGGTGCACATTTCTCCGCAGAAGGCACGCCTGGTCGCCGACCAGGTGCGTGGCATGCCGGTGGAGAAGGCGCTCAATCTGCTGATGTTCAGCCCCAAGAAAGCCGCCGGCATCGTGCGCAAGGTGCTGGAGTCGGCCATTGCCAACGCGGAACACAACGAGGGCGCGGATATCGACGAGCTGAAGGTTGCCGCGATTTTCGTGAACGAAGCACGCACCCTGAAGCGTTTTCATGCACGCGCCAAGGGCCGTGGCAACCGGATTCTCAAACGCAGCAGTCACATCACCGTTACGGTGGGCGACACCCGGAACTAACAGGAACAGATCAATGGGTCAGAAAGTACATCCTACAGGTATTCGTCTGGGCATCGTCAAGGACTGGACTTCCACCTGGTATGCCAACACGGGCAAGTACGCCGACTACCTGAACATGGATCTGAAGATCCGTGAATTCCTCAGGCAGCGCCTGGCGCAGGCCTCGGTCAGCCGCATCCAGATCGCGCGTCCGGCCAACAACGCGGTCATCACCGTGCACACGGCCCGTCCGGGTATCGTGATCGGCAAGAAGGGCGAGGATATCGACGCGCTGCGCAAGGAAGTCTCCCGGAAGATGGGGATTCCGGTCAGTATCAACATCGAGGAAATCCGCAAGCCGGAACTGGACGCCACCCTGGTGGCGGAAAGCGTGGCACAGCAGCTGGAGAAGCGCATCATGTTTCGCCGTGCCATGAAGCGCGCGGTGAGCAACTCCATGCGCATCGGTGCACAGGGCATCAAGATCAAGGTCGGCGGGCGCCTGAACGGTGCCGAGATCGCCCGCGACGAATGGTATCGCGAGGGCCGCGTGCCGTTGCATACACTGCGTGCGGACATCGACTACGGTACGGCCGAAGCCAACACCACCTACGGCAAGATCGGCGTGAAGGTCTGGATCTTCAAGGGTGAGGTGATTGGCAAGGAAGAGGAAGCAGAGACGGAAGGCGCCCGCAAGGCGGCCTCCTGATAGCGGAGTACAACGGCAATGTTACAGCCCAAGAGAACCAGGTTTCGCAAGCAGCAGAAGGGCCGCAACCGCGGGCTTGCCCAGCGCGGCAGCAAGGTCAGCTTCGGCGAGTACGGCCTGAAGGCCGTGGATCGCGGCCGCATGACCTCACGCCAGATCGAGGCCGCCCGTCGTACCATCACGCGCTTCGTCAAGCGCGGCGGCAAGCTGTGGATCCGTATCTTCCCGGACGTTCCGATCACCAAGAAACCGATCGAGGTGCGCCAGGGCAAGGGCAAGGGCAATGTGGAATACTGGATCGCCCAGATCCAGCCGGGTCGCATGCTGTACGAGATCGAGGGTGTATCCGAGGCAGAGGCGCGCGAGGCCTTCAAGCTGGCCGCCGCCAAGCTGCCGTTCAAGACAACATTTGTGGCGCGGACGGTGATGTGATGAAAGTCGCGGAAATGAGAGACAAGTCGGCCAGTGAACTCAGGCTGGAACTGCACAACCTGCTGCGCGAGAAGTTCAACCTCGGCATGCAGCGCGGCATCGGGCAGCTGTCACGCCCGGACCAGATCACCCGGGTACGCAAGGATATCGCGCGCGTGTATACCGTGCTGAACGAGAAAAAGAGGGCAGGTGAGACATCATGAGCGAGACGTCTGCGGCGGTACGCATGGTCACCGGCCGGGTGATCAGCAACAGGATGGACAAGACGGCAACCGTGCTGATCGAGCGCAAGGTGAAGCACCCGGTGTACGGCAAGTACATCCGCCGCTCCACCAAGCTGCACGTCCATGACGAGAACAATGCCTGCCGGGAGGGTGACCTGGTGACGATCCAGGAGTGCCGTCCGTACTCCAGGACGAAGTCGTGGAAGCTGGTAGAGATAGTCGGGCGCAGTGATTGACGCACCTGTTTTGCGAAACGAGACGAATGGAATAACGGCATGATCCAGATGCAGACAATCCTTGATGTGGCTGACAACAGCGGCGCGCGCCGGCTGATGTGCATCAAGGTGCTGGGTGGTTCCCACCGGCGTTATGCGCGCATTGGCGACATCATCAAGGTCAGCGTGAAGGAAGCGATTCCGCGCGGCAAGGTGAAGAAGGGCGAGGTCTACAATGCAGTCGTGGTGCGTACCCGCAAGGGAGTCCGCCGCCCGGATGGTTCCCTGATCCGTTTCGACGGCAATGCCGCGGTGCTGCTGAACAACCAGCTGCAGCCGATCGGCACGCGTATCTTCGGACCGGTAACCCGCGAACTGCGTAGTGAGCGGTTCATGAAGATCATTTCACTGGCGCCTGAAGTGCTGTAGGAGCGGATCATGAACAGGATCAGAAAGGGTGACGAGGTGATCGTCATCGCCGGCAAGGACAAGGGCAAGCGCGGCAGCGTGCTGCGCGTGATGGTGGACGGCAGCGTGGTGGTCACGGACGTGAACATGGTCAAGCGGCACACCAAGCCGAATCCCAATCGCGGCGTCAGCGGCGGCATCGTCGAGAAGGAAATGCCGGTCGACGCCTCCAACGTGATGCTGTACAACCCGCAGACCAGCAAGGGCGACCGGATCGGCTTCCGGGAGCTGGAGGACGGACGCAAGGTGCGGTTTTTCAAGTCCACGAAAGAAGTCGTGGACATCTGAATCTGACAGGTTACTGAAATGGCCAGGCTGAAAGAATACTACACGACAACTGTGGCGCCGGAACTGAAGAAGCAGTTCGGCTACAAGAACCCGATGGAAATTCCGCGCATCACCAAGATTACCCTGAACATGGGGGTGGGTGAGGCGGTTGCCGACCGCAAGGTGATGGAGCATGCCGTCGCGGACATGTCCCTGATCAGCGGGCAGAAGCCGGTCGTCACCAAAGCGCGCAAGTCGGTGGCCGGTTTCAAGGTGCGCGAAGGCTGGCCGGTCGGCTGCAAGGTGACCCTGCGCAGCGAGCGCATGTACGAGTTCCTGGACCGCCTGATCAACATCGCGATCCCGCGTATCCGTGACTTCCGTGGCATGAGCCCGCGTGCCTTCGACGGCCGTGGCAATTACAACATGGGCGTGAAGGAACAGATCATTTTCCCGGAGATCGATTACGACAAGATCGACGTCCTGCGTGGGATGGACATTACTTTCACGACAACTGCGAAGACGGACGAGGAAGCGCGCGCCCTGCTGGCCGCTTTCAATTTCCCGTTCCGTCACTGAGGTTCCGGATATGGCGAAGAAATCCATGATTGCCCGTGAGGAAAAGCGTGCCCAGGCCGTGCGCCGTGCGGCAGCGAAGCGCGCAGCCCTGAAGGCGATCATCAACAGCAAGACGGCTTCGTACGAGGAACGCTACGCGGCCCAGATGAAGCTGCAGGACCTGCCACGCGACACCAGTGCGGTGCGCGGGCGCAACCGTTGCCGTGTGACCGGAAGGCCGCATGGCTACTATCGTAAATTTGGACTGTGCCGGAACAAGCTGCGCGAGGCCGCGATGCGCGGCGACGTGCCCGGCCTGGTCAAGGCAAGCTGGTAACCGACCATGATGACCGATCCGATTGCAGATTTTCTCACCCGTATCCGTAACGGGCAGTCCGCCAGCAAGGTGGCCGTGTCGATGCCGTCATCGCGGCAGAAATGCGCCATTGCCCAGGTGTTGCTCGACGAGGGATATATCAGTGGTTTTGCCACGGCGGACAACGACGGCAAGCCGGTGCTGACCATCGAGCTGAAGTACCACGACGGCAGGCCGGTGATCGAGCACATCCAGCGCTACAGCCGCCCCGGTCTGCGCCAGTACAAGGACAAGGACTCGATTCCCAGGATACAGAACGGCCTTGGCGTGGCGATCGTGTCCACCTCCCAGGGTGTGATGAGCGACCGCAAGGCCCGCGCAGCCGGGCAGGGCGGGGAAGTGCTCTGCGTCGTGAGCTAAGCCAGGCGGAAACAGACATGTCGAGAGTTGCAAAAAATCCGATTCACCTGCCCAAAGGTGTGGAAGTCACCACCGACGGGCAGCGTACCTCCGTGAAAGGGCCGCAGGGCGCCATGGAACACACCATCCACGAACTGGTCGAAATGGTGCGCGACGGCGACAGCCTGACCTTCCGGCCGCGTGATGCCTCGACGCAGGCCAACGCGCTGGCGGGTACCTCGCGTGCGCTGGTCAACAACCTGGTGACCGGGGTCAGCCAGGGCTTCGAGCGCAAGCTGGAACTGGTCGGCGTCGGTTACCGCGCCCAGGCCAGGGGCAAGGTGCTCAACCTGACCCTGGGCTTCTCGCACCCGGTGGATTACGCACTGCCGGAAGGCGTTACGGCCGAGACCCCGAGCCAGACCGAGATCCTGCTCAAGGGCTGTGACAAGCAGAAGGTCGGACAGGTGGCCGCCGAGATCCGTGCGTATCGCCCGCCGGAACCCTACAAGGGCAAGGGCGTGCGCTACGCGGATGAAGTGGTGGTTCGCAAAGAAGCGAAGAAGAAATAGGCATTCATTTACAGGCACCGGATATGGACAAGAAGCAAACACGTTTGCGGCGCGCGCGTCGCACCCGCTCCCACATCAGGACGCTGGGGGTCAGCCGTCTGTGCATCCATCGGACACCCCGGCATATCTACGCGCAGGTCATTGCCCCGGAAGGCGGGCGGGTACTGGCCAGTGCCTCCACGCTCGACAAGGAGGTGCGCGGCGGTATCGAGAAGACGGGTGGCGCCGCCGCCGCCGGCGTGGTGGGCAAGGCGATCGCGGAGCGTGCGAAAGCCGCCGGCATCAGCCGGGTGGCCTTCGACCGTTCCGGTTTCAAATACCATGGCCGCGTCAAGGCGCTGGCGGATGCTGCCCGTGAGGGCGGCCTCGAATTCTGAGCAAGGGCGGACTTATGGCAAGGGTAGAATCACAGGTACAGGGTGACGGTCTGCTGGAGAAGCTGGTCACCGTCAATCGTGTTGCGAAGGTGGTCAAGGGTGGCCGCCAGTTCGGCTTCACCGCGCTGACCGTGGTCGGAGACGGAGAAGGGCGCGTGGGCTTCGGGTACGGCAAGGCCCGCGAGGTGCCGGCCGCGATCCAGAAGGCAATGGAGTCCGCCCGCAAGAACATGATCAGCGTCAATATCAAGGACGGTACCCTGCAGTACCCGCTGTCCGCGCGCCACGGCGCCGCCAAGGTCTACATGCAGCCCGCCTCCGAGGGTACCGGCATCATTGCCGGTGGCGCGATGCGTGCCGTATTCGAGGTGGTTGGCGTACACAACGTGCTGGCCAAGTGCATCGGTTCCAACAACCCGATCAACGTGTTGCGTGCCACCATCCGCGGCCTGGAAATGATGCGTTCCCCGCAAGAGGTCGCCAGCAAGCGCGGCAAGACCGTCAAGGAAATCCTGGAGTAAGTCATGTCCAAGACCATCAAGGTGACCCAGATCCGCAGCGTGCACGGCCGCCTGCAGCGCCACAAGGATACCGCGCGCGGGCTGGGGCTGCGCCGCATGCACCAGACCGTCGAGGTGCAGGATACCCCGGAAATTCGCGGCATGATCAACCGCATTGCCTACCTGCTGAAGATCGAGGGCTGAACATGAAGCTGAATACCATCAAGCCGGGTCCCGGCAGCAAGCATTCCGCCAGGCGCGTGGGCCGCGGTATCGGCTCCGGCCTGGGCAAGACCTGCGGTCGTGGCCACAAGGGCCAGAAAGAGCGCTCCGGCGGCTTCCACAAGGTGGGCTTCGAAGGCGGCCAGATGCCGTTGCAGCGGCGTCTGCCGAAGGTCGGTTTTACCACGGCCAAATCCCGCGTGACCGGCGCAATCCGCCTGCACGAGCTGGCCGCGGTCGGCGCCGGGGTGATCGACCTGGATGCCCTCAAGCAGGCCAACCTGGTCCCGCGCGGTATCACGCGTGTCAAGGTGTTTGCTTCCGGCCGGCTCGACCGGGCAGTGACTGTCAGGGGCATCAAGGTGACACGTGGCGCACGTGCCGCCATTGAGGCGGCCGGGGGCAAGGTCGAGGAGTAATGGCCATCGGTTCCTCCATGACCGGCGCTGCTGCGGGGATCGGGCAGTTCAAGGAGCTGCGCCAGCGGCTCTTTTTCCTCGCTGGGGCCATCATCGTGTTCCGCATCGGGTCCTTCATCCCGTTGCCGGGCATTGATCCGCACGTGCTGGCGGCACTGGTCGAGCAGCAGAGAGGCACCATCCTGGAAATGTTCAACATGTTTTCCGGTGGCGCACTCAAGCGCCTGTCGCTGTTTGCGCTCGGGGTCATGCCGTACATCTCGGCTTCCATCATCATGAACCTGCTGACCGTGACGATCCCTTCGCTCGAGCAGCTCAAAAAGGAAGGTGGCGAGGCCGCCCGCCGCAAGATGACCCAGTACACCCGTTACGGGACGGTAGGTCTGGCCACCATGCAGGCGTTCGGTATTTCCACCGCGCTGGAATCGCAGTCGATGGGTGGCAGCAGCCTGGTCATGAATCCCGGACCGAGTTTCATCCTGACCGCGGTGGTCACGCTGGTCACCGGGACCATCTTCCTGATGTGGCTGGGTGAGCAGGTTACCGAGCGCGGTGTGGGTAATGGCATCTCCATGATCATCTTCTCCGGTATCGTGGCCGGACTGCCTGCGGCCATCGGCAGCACGCTGGAACTGGTGCGTACCGGTGAAATGAACATCATCACCATCCTGGTGCTGTTCTCCATCGCGCTGGGCGTGACCGGGTTCGTGGTGTTCGTGGAACGCGCGCAACGCCGGATTACCGTCAATTACGCCAAGCGCCAGCAGGGCCGCAAGGTTTATGCCGCCCAGAGCACGCATCTGCCGCTGAAGATCAACATGTCGGGCGTGATTCCGCCGATCTTTGCCTCCAGTATCATCCTGTTTCCGGCCACACTGGGCAGCTGGGTGGGGCAGCACGAGGGCATGGGCTGGCTGCGTGACATCGCTTCCACCCTGTCGCCCGGGCAGCCGCTGTATGTGATCTGCTACACGCTGGCGATCGTGTTCTTCTGCTTCTTCTACACGGCGCTGGTGTTCAATTCCCGCGAGACGGCGGAGAACCTGAAGAAATCCGGAGCCTTCATTCCGGGGATTCGCCCCGGCGAGCAGACCGCCAATTACATCGATCGCGTCATGACCCGTCTTACCGCGGTTGGCGCGGTGTACATCACGCTGGTTTGCCTGATGCCGGAATTCCTGATTCTGTACTGGAACGTGCCGTTCTACTTTGGCGGCACCTCGTTGCTGATTATCGTCGTGGTGACCATGGATTTCATGGCGCAGGTTCAGACCCACCTGGTGTCGCACCAGTACAGCGGTCTGATGAAGAAGGCCAATCTCAAGGGCCACGGCAGGGCCGGCCTGCTGCGCTAGCAGCGGGCCAATGACAGGTGGAATGAGATGAAAGTGCGAGCTTCGGTCAAGTGTATCTGCCGCAACTGCAAGATCATCCGGCGCAAGGGTGTGGTAAGGGTCATCTGCAAGGATGGCCGCCACAAGCAGCGTCAGGGCTAGGCAGTCGCGGTCTGTATGCAAGACATTGTAAATAATAGATTTATTGATACATCCTGCGCATGCGGTGCGGTGCCGGCGGGGTGGCTGGTATTTGATTTGGCGGCGTATTAGGGGTATTCTGTCGCGCTTTTCGCGCGGCCTGCCCGACGCCGCTTCCTGGAGAGGTTCACATGGCACGTATTGCCGGAATTAACATTGCTGACCACAAACATGCGGTGATCGCCCTGACCGGGATCTACGGTATCGGCCGGGTGACCGCACACAGGATCTGCGCCACCACCGGGGTAAAGCCGGACATGAAGATCAAGGACCTCAGCGAGCCCGAGATTGAGTCGCTGCGCAACGAGATAACCCGCTACACGGTCGAGGGTGACCTGCGCCGCACCGTGTCGATGAACATCAAGCGGCTGATGGACCTCGGTTGCTACCGCGGCATCCGGCATCGCCGCGGCCTGCCGCTCCGTGGCCAGCAGACACAGACGAATGCACGTACCCGCAAGGGGCCGCGCCGTCCGATTCGCAAGTAATCAACCCTAAAGATCTGGAACTGGAAAACGGGAATGGCTAAAGCACCTGCACGCAAGAAAGTGAAGAAGGATGTCGCCGACGGCATCGCTCACATTCACGCCTCCTTCAACAATACGATCATCATGATCACCGACCGCCAGGGCAACGCACTGGCCTGGGCGACGGCCGGCGGTTCCGGCTTCCGCGGCTCGCGCAAGAGCACGCCGTTCGCCGCGCAGGTGGCCGCCGAGAAGGCCGGCGAGAAGGTGAAGGAATTCGGGATGAAGAATCTCGAGGTCGAGGTGAAGGGACCGGGGCCGGGTCGCGAGTCCGCGGTGCGTGCGCTGAACAACTGTGGTTTCCAGATCACCAACATCACCGACGTGACGCCGATCCCGCACAACGGCTGCCGCCCGCCCAAGAAGCGTCGCGTCTAGCAAGGACCGAGAGACATGGCCAAGTACACCGAATCCAAATGCCGTCAGTGCCGCCGCGAGGGCGGCAAGCTGTTCCTGAAGGGCGAGAAGTGCTATACCGCCAAGTGCGCGGTCGAGAGCCGCCCGTTTCCGCCCGGCCAGCATGGCCAGCGCCGCGCGCGCCTGTCTGACTATGCCACCCAGCTGCGTGAGAAGCAGAAGGTGCGGCGTATCTACGGCGTGCTGGAGCGCCAGTTCCGCAACTACTACAAGCAGGCCGCCGCGACCAAGGGCTCCACGGGCGAGAACCTGCTGCAGCTGCTGGAAGGCCGGCTGGACAACGTCGTCTACCGCATGGGTTTTTCCGCGTCACGCAGCGAGTCGCGCCAGCTGGTCCGTCACAACGGCATCAGCGTGAACGGGGCACGGGTGAACATTCCGTCCTACCAGGTCCGGCCGAACGACGTGATCAGAGTGAACGAGAAGTGCCGCGAACAGCTGCGCATCCAGTCCGCCATGGACCTGGCACAGCAGCGCGGCGTGGCTGACTGGATCGACGTGGATACCAAGAACATGCAGGGCGTCTACAAGGCGCGTCCGGAACGCAGTGAAATGCCGGCCGACATCAACGAGCACCTGATCGTCGAATTGTATTCCAAGTAATCGCTGAGGGACCTGTACATGCTGGGTAAAGTCAACGAATTCCTGAAACCGCGTATCGTGGATGTCCAGGCCGTCAACGACAAGCATGCCAGGGTGACCCTGGAACCGCTGGAGCGGGGTTTCGGGCATACACTCGGCAATGCATTGCGGCGTATCCTGCTGTCTTCAATGCCGGGCACCGCCATCGTCAACGTCGAGATCGACGGCGTGTTGCACGAGTACTCCACCATCGAGGGAGTGCAGGAAGATGTCATCGATATCCTGCTCAACCTCAAGAAGGTCGCGCTGCGCATGCATAACCGTGACGAGGCCACGCTGACCCTGGCCAAGAAGGGGCCGGGTCCGGTTACCGCCGGTGATATCCAGGTGGATCACGACATCGAGATCATCAATCCGGACTTCGTGATCGCCAATCTGACACGTGCCGGTGAGCTGAACATGCGCGTGAAGGTCGCCAAGGGACGTGGCTACCAGCCGGCCACCCGCCGGGATGGCGAGGAAGACGAGAGCCGTCCGATCGGCACCTTGCAGCTGGATGCCTCGTTCAGCCCGATCAACCGCGTTTCCTACAACGTGGACCGTGCGCGCGTCGAGCAGCGCACCGACCTGGACAAGCTGATCATCGATATCGAGACCAACGGCACGGTGGACCCGGAAGAGGCCATCCGGCACGCCGCGACCATCCTGCAGGACCAGCTCTCGGCGTTTGTCGATCTGCAGGCCAGTGCCCAGGAGGCTACACATGCGCCGGAGACCGATATCGACCCGATCCTGCTGCGTCCCGTGGACGATCTGGAGCTCACCGTGCGTTCGGCCAACTGCCTCAAGGCGGAGAGCATTTACTACATCGGCGACCTGATCCAGCGTACCGAGGTCGAGCTGCTGAAGACCCCGAACCTGGGCAAGAAGTCCCTGACCGAAATCAAGGACGTGCTGGCCACCAAGGGACTGTCACTGGGCATGCGCCTGGAGAACTGGCCGCCGGCCCGTCTCGCCAAGAAAACCGA
>CAYUFA010000079.1:0-10673 GCA_964443845.1 uncultured Ectothiorhodospiraceae bacterium | reverse complement strand
GGCCACGGCTGCTGTTCGAGCATGCCACCCTGCAGATCCACCCGGGATGGAAGGTCGGTGTCACCGGTACGAACGGCACCGGCAAGTCGAGCCTGTTCGCCCTGATCCGCGACGAACTGCATGCCGATGCCGGCGCGTGCCGGTATCCGGCCGGCTGGGTGATCGCACATGTGGCGCAGGAGATGCCGGCCGAGGCGCGTGCGGCCATCGAGTACGTGCTCGACGGCGACGAAGGGCTGCGTGCGGTCGAGGCCGCGCTCGCCGCAGCAGAAGCCCGGCATGATGGCGACCAGCTCGGCACACTGCACGCGCACTTTGATGTGATCGGCGGCTACACGGCACGTAGCCGCGCCGCGCAGTTGCTGCATGGCCTGGGTTTCGGCAGCGCCGACGAGGGCCGTCCGGTCAGCGATTTCTCGGGCGGCTGGCGTATGCGGCTGAACCTCGCCCGCGCGCTCATGTGCCGCTCGGACCTGCTGCTGCTTGACGAGCCCACCAACCATCTGGACCTCGATGCAGTCATCTGGCTGGAAAACTGGCTGTGCGCCTATGCGGGTACGCTGCTGCTGATCTCGCACGACCGGGATTTCCTCGACAGCGTGGCCAGCCATATCGTCCACATCGAGCGCCAGCGACTCACGCTCTACAGCGGCAACTATTCGGCGTTCGAGCGCCGGCGCGCGGAAACCCTGGCCGGCCAGCAGGCGCAATACGAGAAACAGCAGCGCGAGATCGCTCACATGCATGCCTTTGTCGAGCGCTTCCGTGCCAAAGCCACCAAGGCGCGCCAGGCCCAGAGTCGTCTGAAGGCCCTGCAACGCATGGAGCTGATTGCCCCGGCGCACGTGGACTCACCGTTCCACTTCAGCCTGCGCGCGCCAGTGAAATTGCCGGACCCGCTGCTGTGCCTGCGCGCGGTGGCCGCCGGCTACGGCGAGGCAACCGTCATCGGCGATGTGGAACTCAGCCTCTCCCCGGGTGAACGCGTCGGCCTGCTGGGTCCCAACGGTGCCGGCAAATCCACGCTGATCAAGCTGCTGGCCGGCGTGATCGAACCGCAGCAGGGCAGGCGTGAGCCGGCACAGGACCTGCGGATCGGCTATTTCGCCCAGCACCAGGTCGAGCAGCTCGATGCACAGGCCGCGCCGCTGCAGCACCTGCTGCGGATCGATCCGCAGGCGCGCGAACAGGAACTGCGCGATTATCTCGGCGGCTTCGGCTTTCCCGCCGACCAGGCGCTGGCGCCGACCGGTCCGCTTTCGGGCGGGGAGAAATCGCGACTGGTGCTGGCGCTGCTGGTCTATCAGCGGCCGAACCTGCTGCTGCTCGATGAGCCCACCAACCACCTGGACCTGGAAATGCGTCAGGCGCTGGCCACGGCCCTGCAGGACTTTGCCGGCGCCATGGTGCTGGTTTCGCACGACCGCCATCTGCTGCGTGTGACCAGCGACCGGCTGGTGCTGGTGTACGCCGGGCGGGTGGAGGAATTCCCGGACAGCCTGGATGAGTACCCGCAGTGGCTGACCGTGCAGAACCGCCAGAGCCGGGTTGTGCCCGTCAACGCCGATGCCCCGGGTGGCGCGGCCCGGCGCAAGGAGAAAAAGCGCCAGGAGGCCGAACAGCGCCGGCAGTTGCAGCCGCTGCGCGAGAAAATCTCGCAGGCAGAAGCCGCGCTCGCCGCCCTGCACGCACGGCAGCATGAACTCGAGCAGTGCCTCGCTGAACCCGGACTCTATCGCATGGAGAACAAGGCCCGGTTGAATGAACTGCTGCGGGAGAAGGCGGACGTTGATCGGGAGAGTGAAGCCCTGGAACGTGACTGGCTGGAGGCCAGCGAACAACTGGAAGCGCGCCAGGCAGGCAACAGGTGAATTCCGGGGACAGTTACCCATCAGGGTAATCCGTTCGGTTTTCTTTGCGACAACTTCCAGCCCGGGATGTGGAATGGCGGAGCTGAAAAATTAATGAGTAAACTGTCCCCGGAATTGTGCTGTTTTCCTCAGAACGGGAAACCACCGTGCGACCACGAGGTCATCGCCAGCAGCATCGGGATCGACAACGCGGTGTTGGCGCGTGAAGCCAGCAGTGCAACCTTCCTGGCCTTCGCGATGGTGTCCGCATCGTGGGTCTTGCCGTCCAGGCCGAGGATCTTCTTCTGGTTCGGCCAGATCAGCACCCACACGTTGAACAGCATGATCGTACCCAGCCAGGCGCCGACGCCGATGGGCACGGCATCGCCCCTGAGCAAAAACGCGTCGTCCAGCTCACCATAGCTCCACAGCATGGTGACGCCGGTCAGCCAGGTCACGACTGCGGCCATGCGGAACCACAGCAAGGCGGTGGGCGCGATGTATTTGTTGATCGCGGCAGCGCCTGGGCCTCCGTCGCTGGCTTCGGCCAGGGCCCTGGCGACACCGGGGACCTGCACGAAGTTGAAATAGTACAGCAATCCGATCCAGGTAATGCCTGCCATCACGTGCAGCCACACGAACCATTCGGTCCGGCTGGTAATTCCGTCGCTGTAGATGGCCATGATGATGCCGGACAGCACGACACCGAGTGCGAGCGTTCCCCTGATAGTCAGTAATGGATTCATCAATTCCCCCTGGAATGTTTGGACTGACGGGGGACGGACCACGATTTCCTGTTACTTCGTGTCGACAAGTGGAGGGTCTGAAATCGTGGTCTGTCCCTGTGTTCTTTTATCGAATCGAATGGGTTGACTGGTTCAGCATGTCCGGTGTCACCAGTACGATCCCTTTATCGGTAACGCGAAAGCCGCGTCGTCGGTCTTCGTCGTGGTTTTCGCCGATAGCCATGTTATCCGGTATATCGCATCCGCGGTCGATAATTGCACGGCGTATGCGCGTATTGCGTCCTATGTTCACGTCGGGCATCACTACGGTATGCTCGACATTGGCATAGGAGTGTACCTTGACGTTGGAGAACAGCAACGCCCGGTCCAGTTTGGCGCCGGATATGATGCAGCCGCCAGAGACGATCGAATCGACCGCCATGCCGCGGCGATCATCGGTGTTGTGTACGAACTTGGCCGATGGTAGTTGGGGCTGGTCGGTCAGTATTGGCCATTCGTTGTCATAAAGGTCCAGTTCAGGCGTGATATCAAGCAGCTCCATATTGGCTTCCCAGTAAGCATCCAGAGTACCAACGTCCCGCCAGTAGGCCTGTTTGCCGGTTTCTGCGTCGCGGAATGGAAAAGCAAACACCTTGCCAGAAGCGATGAGCTTTGGAATGATGTCATGGCCGAAGTCGTGACTAGACGCACTGTCGCCGGCATTGCTGATCAACTGGTCGCACAGGATATCGGCATTGAATACGTAGTTGCCCATAGAAGCCATGCACGTGTCAGGTCGCCCTGGTATCGGCCTGGGTTGTGCCGGTTTTTCCTCGAAACCGATAACCTGGCCGTTCTCGTTCACCTCGATAACGCCAAAGGTGAGGGCAGCTTCACTGACAGGAAGCTCCATGCACAAGATCGTCAGGTCGGCCTCTTGTTCGCTGTGAAAGGCTAACATGGTGCCGTAATCCATTTTGTACACATGATCGCCGGAGAGAATCAGGACAAACTCCGGGTTATGCGTATTGATAATGTCCAGATTCTGGTAAATTGCATCGGCCGTGCCCCTGTACCAGTCGGAATCAATGCGCTGCGAGGCCGGAAGTACTTCGACAAATTCACGCAGTGCACGCTTGAATCCGCCCCAGCCCTCGCCAATATGCCTGACGAGCGAGTGCGCCTTGTACTGGGTAAGTACACCTGCACGGCGGATGCCCGAATTGATCGCATTCGACAGGGCAAAATCAATAATGCGGAACTTTCCGCCAAAAAATACTGCGGGTTTGGCGCGCCAGGCTGTCAGTTCATGCAGCCGAGAGCCGCGGCCACCCGCCAAAACCAACGCAAGCGTCTTGCGTGTCAGCAGACTGACGAAACGCTGAGGATTTGAGTCGTACATGAACAGTATCCGTTGATCGTTAAATGTTTGAATGATAAATGGGCCGGGTTCATTTTCAGTCTTGGATTTTCCTGGATCGGATGGGATCAACCGGGTCAGCCGTGATTGATTCGTCAAGTCTGTGACGTCTGGACGTTCTTCAATTACAAAAGCGTAACGGCTAAACACCTCGCTTCCCGGGCACCTGTCCGCCATTGTCACCCTTTTGGCCGGTGTCGCGTTAACCGTAAATCAGGCACATACTTGAATACAAGGAGTACATTATGAATGGGAAGAAGACAGTAATGACAGTTGGCGCAGCCATCCTGGCCGTTTCATTGGGTATGTCCGGTGCCGCCCTGGCCGGCGGCAGGCACCATGGCGGGTACGGCCACGGCCACAGCAGCGGTCACGGGTACAGGCATCATCGGGAATATCGAGGTTACGGTCGTGGTCACGAGTACAATCGTCATCACGGTTACGGCCGAAGGTATGGTCGTAATTACGGTTACGGTGGACACACGATATACTACCAGGACGACCACGACGACCTGCTGCTCGGTCTGCTGCTGGGTGGCTTCACCGGTTATGCGCTCGATCACGGATATCGCTACTGAGGCCAGTGGAATGTAAAGAAACACCAGGTGCAAGAGCGCAACTTTCTATAATAGAAGAAGAAAGTGTGCTCTTGTATCTTATCCATCGTTGCCTTTCGCTGTTTGAGGCAGCGCAGGCAAGGTGATATCGCAAGTGCTCCTGAGCTCCGAACTCGCGTGTCAGATTGGTACCCTTGCCTGACTTTGTTCATTATACCGGACGGTATCTGATACCTTATGTCTCTCGCCGCCGCTTTGCACGACTGGTGGCCTGCGCCGCCAGCGGATCTTCCGGCCAGTGGTGTTTCTTGTAGCGGCCGCGCAGCTCTTTTCTCACCTCGAAGTATGTCGTTTCCCAGAAGCTGGCCAGGTCCTGCGTGACCTGCATCGGCTTGTAACCCGGTGACAGCAGGTGCAGCAACAGCGGATACCGGCCGTTGATGATGGCGGGTGTCTGTTGCAGGCCGAACAGTTCCTGCAGGCGCACCGCGAGCACGGGGTTGTTCGCGTCGCTGTAATCGATGGCGATGCGGGAACCGCTCGGCACAATGGCATGGGTCGGTGCCAGCCGGTCCAGTGCCTGTTGCTGCGCATGGTCCAGGGTGCCGAGCAGGATGGCGTGCAGGTCGAGCGTTTGCAGCCTCCGGATGCTGTTGTGCGCGTCGAGATACGGCAGCAGCCAGTCTTCGAGCTGCGCTGACAGCGCTGTATCGGACAGGTCGGGCAGGGTGAGCGAACCGAGCATTGGGTCGTCGATCGCGCCACGTTGCCGTTGCACGCGCAGGAACATTACGCGCTGGCGCAGCGTCTGCGCACGCTTGTTCCACGGCAGGCAGTCGAGGCCGCGCTGCCGGATGCCCGCGAGGAGGGCGGCATGCACGGCATCACGTGCGATGTCTTCGGCCGGGTGCTGTTCCAGCACGATGGCGCCGAGGCAGGTGCGGGTGACGGCATCGACGCTTTGCGTCTGGCCATTCCAGTTTACCCCGGTCTCCCGGGTAATATCGCTGGCGAAGTGCGCTGCGATCTGTTGCAGCGGGATCTCCGCGGCGAGATAGACGCGGGCCTCGCGCTGACGACCGTCGAGGTCGGCGGCGACGATGAACTCGGCACTGCCCAGGGCCTCGCCTTCATCAAGAAAGGCGCCCTTGCCGCTACGCAACCGGTAGCGGTTGCCGGCGCTGTGGCGGGAACGGGCAATCCGTTCCGGGTAGGCCCAGGCCAGCAGCACCCCGGGCAGGTCGCGCTCGTCGATCGTGCCCGCGCCAGATTGCCGTTCATGGCGCCGGATGCGGCGGTGGAACTCTGCGGCCGCGCGCAGTACCAGCCGGCACTGCTGGCGGTTCACGCCATCAATGCATGCCGCGCTTGCATCCTGCCGGAACCGGCGCAACAGGGTGAGCCGTGGTGCGACATCGGCCGTACGCTCGCCGCCGGCGCTAAGGATATCGCGCTCGGTCAGCAGCGCGGCCAGCAGACAGGCATCGAAACCATGACCGGCTTCCGCGCCGCGGATCATCATGTGCGCCAGCCTGGGGTGGGCGCCGGTCTCCAGCAGTTGCCTGCCGTGTGCGGTAATGCGTGGTTGGTCATCGATGGCACCGAGTTCGCACAGCAGTTCGCGCGCCTGCGCGACCGCGCCGGCGTTGGGCGGATCCAGCCAGCGCAGTTCACCGATCTCGCGCGCGCCCCAGTTGACCACTTCCAGCACCAGCGGTGCGAGATCACTGAGCAGGATTTCGGGTGTGGCGTGGCGTGCCATGCGCTGTTGCTGTCCCGCTGTCCACAAGCGGAAGCATTGGCCCGGTCCCAGCCTGCCGGCGCGCCCGCTGCGCTGGTCGGCCGAATCCCGGGAAATGAACACGGTGTCGAGCCGGTTCATGCCGGAGCCGGGGTCGAAGCGGGCCCGCCGTTCGAGGCCGCTGTCGATCACGATGGTAATGCCCTCGATGGTCAGGCTGGTCTCGGCGATGTTGGTGGCCAGCACGATCTTGCGCCGGCCGGCCGCGCAGGGTCGAATCGCCCGGTCCTGCCGCTCGCGCGACAGGTCACCGTAGAGCGGTGCCACGACCGGTTTGCCGTTCATCAGCTCGAGCGGCAGTGCGCCGAGCGCGTTTTCCACCTGCCTGATCTCACGCACCCCCGGCAGGAACACCAGCACGTTGCCGGGTTCCTCCGCCAGTACCCGTTCGAGCCGGCGCATCACCGCCTCACTGATCCGGCCGGGTTCGGTCAGCGGTGTCCTGTCCGGCAGGTACGTCGTCTCGACCGGAAAGGTTTGACCTTCGCTGGTCACCACCGGCGCGTCGTCGAGCAGGCGCGCTACGCCCGCCGCGTCGAGTGTCGCGGACATCACCAGCAGCCTGAGATCGGGACGCAGGAGTTCCTGCGACTGCAGGCAAAAGGCCAGCGACAGGTCGGCCTGCAGGTTGCGCTCGTGGAACTCATCGAAGATCACCAGTGCGGCCATGGCGAGCTCGGGATCGGCCTGCAGCATCCGGGTCAAGATGCCTTCGGTCACCACCAGGATGCGCGTGCGCGCACTGGTGCAGTGCTCGGCGCGTATCCGGTAACCCACGGTGTCGCCGGTTTGCTCGCCGAGCAGGGCCGCCATGCGTGCCGCGGCATTGCGGGCGGCGAGGCGGCGCGGTTCGAGCAGGATGATCATCCTCCCGGCCAGCCACGGCTCACTCAGCAGCGCCAGCGGCACCAGCGTGGTCTTGCCGGCGCCGGGCGGCGCCACCAGCACCAGACGGTTGCCGCCCAGCAGCGCCTGACGGATTTCGGGGATGGCCTGTTCGATCGGGAGCATAATTCCGGGGACAGTATACCGATTAGCCAATCGATAGAGATGGAGTGAATAAAGATTCGTCTCTCGGTCCACTTTTGCTGCGACGCCGGTTACAATTCTGCCGGATGCAACCGGGCAGCCTGGGGGAAGGGGTGAATAACGCCGCTGTCTGCTGTATTCCCGGTTATCCGATTCAGCCTGACCAGCGCGCCAGACGGCGGAGCACAAAACAGCTTATGAAGCGCTTACTCGTATCCAGTTGTCTGTCACTCATCCTTTTCGCAGGTCCCGGAATGGCGGCGGAGACCGATGCGCAACTGGCAAGACTCGAGGGCGGCGGAACTGCGCAGACCGGGACAGCGTCTCGCTGGAGCGCACTGGACCCGAATAAGCTGCAGCTCAGGTCAGACGCGGTGCTGGTGCTGGACCAGAATGGCGATGAAGTCTATTCCAGGCATACGAGTGACCCCAGGCCCGTCGCCTCGATTACCAAGCTGATGACGGCGATGGTTATCCTGGATAGCCACCTCGATTTACGGGAAAAGATTACCATCACCAAAGAGGACCGGGATCTGATTCAGCTGACCGGTTCGCGGCTGAGAGCTGGCGCAGTACTGACGCGTAGACAGCTGTTGCAGCTGGCGCTGATGTCATCCGCAAACCGGGCAGCCAATGCGCTTGCCCGCACATGGCCCGGGGGTAAAGCGGCATTTGTCGCAGCCATGAATAAAAAGGCCGGCGAGCTGGGTATGCGGACCAGTCATTTCAAGGATCCTGCCGGTCTTGATCCCGGTAATGTTGCCTCCGCACGCGATATCGCCAGGATGGTGAGCGCGGCCAGGCACTACCCGCTGATTCGTAATGCCACCACCACTCGTTCTGCCTCCGTCAGGCCATACAAGGGCCGTGGTGCAATCACGTTCCATAACACCAACCGCCTGCTGGGGAACAAGACCTGGGACATTCAGCTCAGCAAGACCGGTTACATCAACGAGTCCGGGCGCTGTCTCGCGATGCAGGCCGGGATCGACGACCAGCAATTCACCATTGTGCTGCTCAATTCCTTCGGCAAGCTGACACCCTTCGGCGACTCCAGCCGGATTCGCAGGTGGATTGAGAGCGGTACACGAAAATAGGAACCAGATCACTGCTGTCCCACAAACTCCCTCTCCCTCCGGGAGCAGGGACGCAGGATTTGTACAGCCGGTGTTGAATTTCGTGTCCTGGCCTGACTAATCACCTGCAATATGCAGTAAATGGGATCTGACCCCATTAATTGCTAATACTCCCGCTGTTTGAACCATCGGCAGGCATGTCGTCCGGCCGGCGTGGACAGGAACGCCTTGCGTTACGGTAATAACTCCGATTCACAGCGGTTTTTTCAGCGACACCGTTCGTATTTGAATCGGCTGCACATATCGAATGAATTTCCTCGATCGATTTCAGTATTGCAACGACTGTCACACCGGATGGGTGATACATACCTCCGCACCAGACAGAGCCACCCCCTAGAGTGACGCTCATGGTGATCTGGCATGCAATGCACCCTGTGTTATGACAGATCCCGGCAACAGATGGAGTCTCCCCGGGAGCAGGCCGGCTGTCGTGATGACGGTACAGTCTTCCGGTTCGCGCCAGGGACGAGTGATCGTAATGTGACTGCAAGGGGGATGTCTGACCTTGTCAGGAGGAAAGCTAATGAAATCGGGACGAATTTTGCATTTTATGGTCGGCATTGCCGCATTCTTGACGGGTATCTGCAGTGTTCAGGCATCAACGGTCGTTTACGATGATTTCCAGGTGGTTTCGGAAAATACCGTATTTACCACGCCGTTTGAAGTTACCCGGGCAGGTACCTACAAGGCGGAGCTGGTGGATTTTGAATACCCGGCCGCCTTTGACATCCTGTCACTCGGTATTACCCAGGATCTGAACCCGCTGGGGTTCCGTTTTGATACAGGCTCGTTCACGTTCGATGTCCTGTCTCCCGGAACACTGCAGGCCCATCTGGCGGCTATACCGGGGGCAGCTGGATTGGGTGTCTATGCCCTTCAGATCATGGCCATACCCATTCCAGACGCTGCCGCATTGCTCTTCTCCGGGCTGGTCGGACTTGTTGTCGTGGGTCGCCGCGAGCGTCGAAATAAAATGGCATGAGGATGACGCTACCACACCCGGCTGTCGGGCCTGCCCTGGCGGGATCGGGCTCCAGGCCGCGCATATCGAGGGGGCGGTACGTGAACGGAATCCGACCAAGACGCGCGTCCTGTCGTGCACGGATGCCGGTGTTAACAGAAGTGCGCCCTGCTGCCGGGAGTATTCTGCTCCGGTACCTGCATGATGGGAAGGTCCACGCCGGGCTGACGCAGTCACTGATGCCTCTGCTGTCAGCGTCTGCAGGTTCATAAATCGACCAGTCGGGGAATCCGGATTATGCAACACTCTGCTCAAGCCGTCGTGAATACCTGGCAGTTGCATGAAACCAGGCAGGATGCAGCGCTGGTGCGGGTCGACATAGCCCGTGTTCACAAGGACAGAATCGACTATGCACAGGCACGGCAGGTCACTCTGGATATGGCTGTATTGAAGGAAAACAGGATATTAACCGGTGCCGAGCCCGGGCAGTTTGCAGAATCCTATCATCTGCTGCGCACACAGATCCTGCGACGCTTCCAGGATAACAACTGGAAGCTGCTCGCGGTCACCAGTCCGTGTAAAGGTGAAGGCCGGACACTCACAGCTATCAACCTGGCTGTGAGTATCGCCAGGGAAATTGCCTGGTCCGTGCTGCTCGTGGATGCCAACCTCCGTCACCCCGTGATGCTGGAGCATTTCGGGCTCCCGGTGCGTAACGGACTAGGCGATTACCTGACTGGCGAGATGCCCGTCGAAGATCTGCTGATCCAGCCAGACCGATTTGAAGATCTGGTGATATTGCCGGGAGGACAGCCGCTGGATAATTCCGCAGAAATGCTGAACTCGCCAGGGATGAGGCAGCTCGTCGCAGATATCAGATCGAGTGATGACAACCGCATGGTAATTTTTGATCTGCCACCGGTGCTGTCAACATCCGAGGCGCTGGCCTTCTCGACCCAGGTTGACGCTGTCCTGCTGGTCGTCGAGGATGGCGTTACAAATAGACAGGATATTGCACGCGCCGCGACCATGCTGGACAGCACGACGATCGTCGGCACGGTATTGAACAAGGCAGGGCCACGGATCCCGTAGCAATGGAAGAAATAATAACAGGGGTCGAAAATCCTGCTTACCAGACTAATATTCCCGGTGTCTTTGAGGCGTGGCTGTCCCCTGGATCGCACTTCCGTCTAT
>CAYUFA010000078.1:5694-10686 GCA_964443845.1 uncultured Ectothiorhodospiraceae bacterium | reverse complement strand
ACGCACCACCCTGGCAGCGGCGGGTCCGCCGATCGATGCCACGAACAGCACCTGGGCGTCCCGGATCAGTCCGGCGCGCCATTCATTCCTGTCCTCGCAGTCCGCCGGTTCCTGCGCCGGGCGCACGTCGACCAGCCGGAGCTCGTCCGCGGATACCTGGTAGATGAGGAAACAGCGGCACGAACCGAAATGCCCGTCGATCTGCTCCGCGCCGCTGGCGGCGCAGGCCACGCGCAGCGACCCGGGCATGTCGCCTTCGGCATAGGCCTCGGTTGCCGGCAGCGGTACGGCCTCGTCCGGGGCGCCCCGGAGCACGGCACACGCGGCCTTCAGCGCCTGCGGCTTCTGGCCCGCCAGCACCCCCCCTGCCGCCGCCTTGAGCTGTCCGGGCCTGAGCCCGGACAGCTTCGCCCTGTCCGGCGGCAACCCGACGAGTTCGTCGAGCACCTTCAGCAACAGCGTCGCATCGACATTGTCCAGTTCGCGCGTGGCCAGGCCGATACGCAACGCCAGCTCACGTGTCAGGGTCGATTCACTCATACCTGCCCCCGCTCAGGCGGGGACGCAAACGTCCCCGCGTACGTTGCATCACCGCCATCAGGCCGGCATCGGAATGATGCAGTCGTCCTCCATACAGGCATTGACGCACTGCGGATCGTCGTACTCGCCCTCGCACTCGGTACAGCTGTCCGGGTCGATCCGGTAGACGCCCTTGTACGGGGTAATGGACTTGGTCGGGCAGACCGGCTCGCAGTCGCCGCAGGCGGTGCACAGTTCCATAACGATTTGCAAGGCCATGTTCGTACTCCTCTGAAATAACTCGGTTGCTAGGCTTTCCTGAAGCGCAGCGTGGTCGGGAACGACGGTGGCGGACTGATCGGATCGATGTAATAGCGGGAACCGTCGTCCAGCTCGACCTCTCCACCCCATTGCTCCGCGGTATCGGTCTGCACCGATACGACGCTGGCCTCCAGGTCCTTCTTGGCCACGTAAAAGGACAATCTGCCCTCACCCGTGCGCCGGATCATGACATTCGGCATTGGTACACTCCCTATCAATACGACCGTCATTGCGGGGACCGCGCGGCCCGAGGCCTGGCGGGATACAGCAATCCCTGTCGCGAGGACTGCGCGGGAGACCGTGGCGATCTCCGGAGACCCCTGCGCTGCGCCCGGGTCGCCTGGCGGATTGCCTGGCTCGCAATGACGGTCCCGGCCGGCCTCAGCGGATCAGGTCGTAGTTGTAATCGGTGGTACCCATGCCGCGCGTCTCCTCGTCGAGACGCTCCAGCACCGCGTTGACCAGCATCTTCAGCATGTACATGGCGCCCTCGTAACCGAGCGTGGTGTCGCGATGCATGTGGTGACGGTCGAAGATCGGGAAGCCGATGCGGATCAGCGGCACCTCGAACTCCTTGCCCCTGGTCAGGGTATCGCGCTGGATGAACTTGCCGTAGGAGTTACCGATCATGAAGTCCGGCTTTTCCGTGAACATCAGCGAACGGAAGTGCCACAGGTCCTTGCCGATGTGCACGCTGCAGCCGGCCCCGTAGGGCGATTCCTCCAGCATATTCTCCACCGCCTTCTTCCAGCGCTTGTTGGCGTGGTGGCAGAGGATGTGCGTGGGTTCGGCACCCAGTTCCAGCAGAAAGCGGGTCATGCCCATGACGAAATCGGCATCGCCGTAGAGGCCGAATTTCTTGCCGTGCAGCCAGGCGTGCGAGTCGGTCATCATGTCGACCAGGCGGCCGCGCTCCTTCGCCAGCGATTCAGGGATCGGCTTGCCGGTCAGCGCGGAAACCTTCATCAGGAAGCTGTCGGTCGCCTCCAGCCCGAGCGGGATGTCGATGGCACTGGCCTCCTGCTTCCAGGTGTTCTTGATGAACTTCTTGGTCTTCACCAGCTGCCATTGCTGCAGCAGCAGGGTGTCGATGGCATTGGGGGCGTCGCGCACCTCGTCCATGGTGGTGCCGCCGGCGTACATGCGGAATTCGCCGTCGGCCGGTGTATCCAGCACCTCGGTGGGATCGGACAGGAAGGTGTAGTCGACGCCCATCTCCTTCAGCATGCGCTGGATGACGCGGAAGTTGCCCAGGTAGGTCTCGAAGCCGGGCACGATGTTGATCCTGCCGTTGCTGCCGACTTCCTTGCCGTCCATGTGATTCAGCGTGAAGTAGCGCAGGATGCCCTCGAACATGTTGTCCCAGCCGGTGGTATGGGAACCCACGAAGCTCGGGGTATGCGCGAACGGCACCGGGAAGTCGTCCGGAATGTGGCCTTCCTTCCTGGTGTTGCTGATGAAGGCGTTGAGGTCGTCCCCGATCACCTCCGCCATGCAGGTCGTGCTCACCGCGATCATGTCCGGCTTGTACATGGCCTTGCAGTTTTCCAGGCCGTCATACATGTTCTTCTGACCGCCGAACACCGCGGCATCTTCGGTCATGGAATCCGATACACAGGCAATCGGCTCCTTGAAGTGACGGTTGAAATAGGTGCGGAAATAGGCCACGCAGCCCTGCGACCCGTGCACGTAGGGCATGGTCTTGTGGAAACCGAGCGCGCACAGTACGGCGCCCAGCGGCTGGCAGGCCTTGGCGGGGTTGACGGTCAGCGCCTCGCGCTGGAAGTTCAGCTCCTTGTATTCCGCGGTGGTGGTCCACTCGAACGTCTCCATGATCCTGTCCAGGGGCGGACGTTCCTCGAACACCCTCTTGGCCTCCAGGTTGGACCTGTAGTCCGGGTCCCGGAACAGCGGGTAGCTGGGTTTGATGTTGTCTACGGTTTGACTCATGATGATCTCCTCAACGCGCCACCAATCTGTGGACGGACGTTAACGGTTGACGTGTGATGCAGGCCGGTCCCGGCCTGTCTGCCCTGCTGCGATCAGGCGCCGACGGCCACCCGCCCGGCCTCCCCGGCGGCATCCTGCTTCCAGGGTGCCTGGAGCTTCTTCCAGCACGGATTGTTCAGGGTCATGTCCATGTCACGGGCGAAGATGGCGAAGCCGTCATATCCGTGATACGGGCCCGAATAATCCCAGGAATGCATCTGCCGGAACGGGATGCCCATCTTCTGGAAGATGTACTTCTCCTTGATGCCGGAGCCGATCAGGTCGGGCCTGATCCGTTTCACGAATTCCTCGAACTCGTAGCCGGTCACGTCGTCGTAGATCAGGGTCGCATTGCCCATCTCCTTGATGGTGCGGTCGTAGTCGTCGTTGTGACCGAATTCATAGCCGGTGCCGACCACTTCCATGCCCAGGTCCTCGTAGGCGCCGATCACGTGGCGCGGGCGCAACCCGCCGACGTACAGCATGACGCGCTTGCCTTCCAGGCGCGGGCGGTATTTGGCGATCACCGCCTCGTATTCGGCCCGGTATTTCTCGATCACGCGCTCGGCGCCTTCCTTGATCCTGTCGTCGAAGCAAGACGCGATCTTGCGCAGGCTTTCGGCGATCTTGGTCGGTCCGAAGAAGTTGTACTCGACCCACGGAATCCCGTACTTCTCTTCCATGTGGCGCGAGATGTAGTTCATGGAGCGGTAGCAGTGCAGCAGGTTGAGCCTGACCTTCGGAGTCAGCTCCATCTCCGACAGGGTGCCGTCGCCGGACCACTGCGCGACCACGCGCAGGCCCATTTCCTCGAGCAGGGTGCGCGAGGACCAGGCGTCGCCGCCGATGTTGTAGTCGCCGATGATGGAGACGTCGTAGGGCGTGGACTCGAAGCTGTCGTCGTTGTCCCGCTTGCCCAGCACCCAGTCGCGGATCGAGTCGTTGGCGATGTGATGGCCGAGCGACTGCGAAACCCCGCGGAAACCCTCGCAGCGCACCGGCACCACCGGCTTGTGGTGCAGCGCCGATTTCTTCCTGGCCACCGCCTCGATGTCATCGCCGATCAGGCCGATCGGGCACTCGGACTGGATGGAAATGCCCTTGTTCATCGGGAACAGGGTCTCGATCTCGTCGATCAGCTTGTCCAGCTTCTTGTCGCCACCGAACACGATGTCCTTCTCCTGGAAATCGGAGGTGAAGTTCATGGTGACGAAGGTATTCACGCCGGTGACGCCGATGTAGTAGTTGCGGCGTCCGGCGCGCGAGTACTGGCCGCAGCCGACCGGGCCGTGCGAGATGTGGATCATGTCCTTGATCGGCCCCCACACCACGCCCCTGGAACCCGCGTAGGCGCAGCCGCGGATGGTCATCACCCCCGGCAGGGACTTGCGGTTGGAGGTGATACACTTCCTGGACTGCTCCACCTCGTGGTCGTTGACGCCAAGGTGCCCGGCGCGATCCTTCCTGGCCTTTTCGGGATATACCTCGAGCACCTCCTGGATGAGGGCCTCGGTGTCTTCACGTGACTGTATTGCCATGTCTGTTCTCCTCACTCCGGCGCCACCCATCTGTGGACACCGGGTAAACGGATTGACGCAATCGTATTCATGTAGCGCCGGCCACCGCGGTGGCCGGCGCCGCCGCCATCAGGCCGAGACCACTTCCGCGGCTGCGCTCTTGCCGATGATGCTCTCGTCTTCCTCTTCCATGATGCCGAACTCCATCAGCAGGTCCTCGAGCTGGTCCATGGTGATCGGTGTCGGAATCACCATGTTCTTGTTATCGATGATCTTCTGGGCCAGGGTGCGGTACTCGTCGGCCTGCTTCGCCTGCGGGTCGTACTCGATGACCGTCATGCGACGGATCTCGGCGCGCTGCACGACGTTGTCGCGCGGCACGAAGTGGATCATCTGGGTGCCGAGCTGGCGCGCCAGCTCCATGATCAGTTCGTCCTCGCGGGCGGTGTTGCGTGAGTTGCAGATCAGACCGGCCAGACGCACACCGCCGGAGTTGGCGTACTTCACGATGCCCTTGGAGATGTTGTTGGCTGCGTACATGGCCATCATCTCGCCGGACACCACGATGTAGATTTCCTGGGCCTTGTTTTCACGAATCGGCATGGCGAAACCGCCGCACACCACGTCGCCCAGCACGTCGTAGGAA
>CAYUFA010000078.1:0-5684 GCA_964443845.1 uncultured Ectothiorhodospiraceae bacterium | reverse complement strand
CCTCTTCCAGGAAGTTGATGGCGGTGATCACGCCGCGGCCGGCACAGCCGACGCCCGGCTCCGGACCGCCGGATTCGACGCACTTGATGTTGCCGTAGCCCATCTTCAGCACGTCATCCAGTTCCAGGTCCTCGACGGTACCCGCCTCGGCGGCCATCTCCATGATGGTGTTCTGGGCCTTGGAATGCAGGATCAGGCGCGTGGAATCCGCCTTCGGATCGCAGCCGACGATCATGACCTTCTTGCCGAGTTCCGCGAGGCCCGCAACCAGGTTCTGGGTCGTAGTGGACTTGCCGATACCACCCTTCCCGTAAATTGCACATTGACGCAGTGACATGTTCAGTTCTCCTCTGGTGCAGTGATCTGCGTGTTAATCAGGACAGCCGCCGCCGGCTGCAGGTCATCCCCTGCGCAGCAAGTCCCGTGCCAGGTCGTGATTTACATGCCAAGCTCATGTTCTTCCTTGGAAACATCATCCGCCACCCGGCCGGGCCAGCGGTCGTATACACAACAAAACACAACGTGACTGTTGCGATGGCTACACGGGATTTCGTGCGCACCTGCCAGGATTGAGGCGCGCTGATGCGACCGGCACGAACCCGTCGAATGTCCACGGAACCACCCGGAAATTCACGGAGTGTAATGACGAGGCATGTTTTATTTCATGTCAGCCAGGTGGTTTCGTGGCCATTTCCTGTGCGCCGCCAGGGCGGCTCCTGCCTCGATCGACGCACCCGTAGGAGCCTGCGCCAGCAGGCGAACGGCAACCCGGCAAGAAATTCCTTTTTCCGTGCATTCCGCCGCCGTTATCCGCGTCCGGACTGCCACAATCTGCCGGCATTGCCTGTCGCGGAACCGACAATCCACGCCGCCGTCTGCGGCCAACCGACTGTGTTTGCACGCGCAGCATATCTGGCCCCGAATTTGCTTCCCTGTTCGTGTATCCATAACTGCAGGGAAATCCGGTGATGACGACGACGACACTGAGCGAACTGGCCGCACGCATCCGGACCGGAACCCTGGTTCCCTACCTCGGCCCCGGTGTGCTGGCGGATGTCACGGAGCGCGGCACGGGCGCAGCCATGCCCGCCGACAGCGACAGCCTGATCCTGGCCATGAACGGCGGCAAACCGATGTCCGCACGGCTGATGTATGAATTTCCACGCGCCGCGATGGACATGGAACTGAAGAAGGGCCGCGGTTTCGTCACGCGCTTTCTTGCGGAAACCTATGGCGCACGCCGCTGGACCCGTGCGTCCCTGCACGACTGGCTGGCCGGGTGCCGGCCACCCTATGTCATCGATACCAACCGCGACGCCCAGTTGCAGGAATCGTTTTCCGCGATGCCGCATACACTGATCCGCGGCATCGCGCGCAGCGGTGGAACCGACTACCGTTACCGCATCCACCACTACGACGGCGGCCGGTACCGGGAAGTGAGCCAGGAGGAGGTCGACAGCGGCCTGCCGATCCTGTTCAAGCCGATGGGCAGCCCGCTGCCCGATCCGCTCTTCATCGCCTCGGATGCGGACTACGTGGACTACCTCACCGAGCTGATGGGCGGCTTTGCCATTCCTGCGTTCGTCAAGCGCTACCGGAAGGACAGGCAGTACCTGTTGCTGGGATTACGGCTCAACCGCGACACCGAGCGTATGGTGCTGTCGGACGTGGTATACGGCGCGGCCCGGCCGACCGGCTGGGCCCTGATTCCTGGGCCCACGGACAAGGAACGGCGTTTCTGTGCCCGCATCGGCATCGAGGTGCTCGACGCCGATGCCGAAGAGCTGCTGCGCGCCGGGGCCGACATGCCCGCCTCCCCCGCCGGGTACGACGCCAGCGTCGGCTGCTGAGAGAGACGCCCCGTCATTGCGTATTGCGATACCGGCGTGGCCGCCGCTATCATAACGCCCCAGCGGAGATGGCATTCCTCCCGATAACCGCCCGTATGGCTGATGATGCCTACCCACCACGCCCGGCCGGGCGGGGGTAGGCGGCGTTTCCGAACCCTCCCCGAATCCCCTGCCCCCGGTTGCGTCACCGGAGGGATATGAAGGTACTGACCGTAGTCTCGATCAGGGCGGGCGCCGCGACGGCGCACTGCGGCCCTGGCCTGTATGCCGGGGGGCACGCGATCCCCGCCCCCGGTGCACTCCCGCCGTGGATGCGCTGAGCAAGCCATCCCGGGGCGAACCCGCCCTGGCGCAGGTGCGCGCCTGTCTTGACGAGGCCGCATGCCTCCCCGGTCTGCCCGCCGCAGAACTGGAGACCCTGCGGATGCGCGCCGCAGCCGATGTCTTCAACCTGGTGGCGGTCGGAGAATTCAAGCGCGGCAAGAGCAGCGTGCTCAACGCCCTGCTTGGCGTGGACATCCTGCCGGTGGGCGTGGTGCCGCTCACCGCCATCGCCACGATCGTGTCGCATGGGGAGCGGGAAGCCGTCGAAGTGGTGTTCGGGAATGGGGAGGCCCGGGCCATTGCAGCCCGGGAACTGGCGGATTATGTCACCGAGAAAGGCAACCCGCACAATACGAAAGGGGTTCGCGAGGTGCACGTCACGTGGCCCTCGCCCTGGCTGGCCCGCGGAGTGCGCATCATCGACACGCCGGGCATCGGTTCGGCATACCGGCACAACAGCGAGGTGACCTATCGCTTCCTGCCGGACGCCGACGCGGTGCTGTTTCTGCTCTCTGCAGACCAGCCGGCGGGGCAGGCGGAGACCGAATTCCTCGAGCAGGTGCGCGCCTATGCCGGCCGGATCTTTTTCCTGCTCAACAAGGCCGATTTACTCACCGCAAACGAGCTGGCGGAATCGGTGGAATTTGCGTCCCGGGTGATCACCGAGTGCACCGGCCGGCAGGTGCCGATCTTCCCGGTCTCGGCACGACTGGCCCTTGAAGGAGTCCGGAGCAACGACAGGGACCTGCTTTCCCGCAGCCATTTCCCCGCGTTTACCGCGGCCCTGGAGCACTTCCTCAGCGAGGGCAAGGGTAATGCGCTGGCGGCCGCCCTGGCCAAGCGGCTGTTGCGGCTGGTGGCCCAGGCCAGGCTCAACCGGGAACTGGAAATCTCCTCACTGCGCACACCACTGGAGGAATTGCGCCGCAAGCTGGACGTATTCGACAGCAAACGCACCGAGGTTGCGCAGGAGCGGCGCGACTTCACCGTGCTGCTGGAAGCCGAGGTCAGGCGCCTCGCGGATGAGACCGTCTCCGGGGACGTGGAAGCCTTCCGCATGCAGCTCGGCGGCGAGGTCGATGCGGTACTGGAGGCGCATTTCCGGACCACGCGGCAGCTGCCCTCGCGCGAACTCGCTGCGGGACTGGAACGCGCCGCCGTGGACGCGGTACGTACTGCCTGGGACCGGTTTCGTTACGAGGAGGACGAACGCATCGGTACCGAGTATCAGGGTCTGTGCCGACGCTTCGGCGCCCGCATCGACGCCACCGTGGACGAGCTCTACCGCTTCTCCTCGGAGCTGTTCTGCGTGCCGTTCGAGGCCATCGGCGCCGACATCGACTGGCAAAGTCAGACCGGCTTCTACTACAAGTTCTGGAACGAGCCGCCGGCACTCCAGACCCTGGCCACCTCGCTGCTGCTGGCCCTGCCCAAGATACTGGGCGATTCCCTGATTCTGCGGCGCGGCCTGGGCTACGGGCGCGAACTGGCCGACACCCAGGCCGGCCGGGTGCGTTATCACTTCGCCCGGCGCCTGGACAGGAGCATGCGCGACTTCCGGGCCGCCATGCTGGAGCGTCTGGATGCAACCCTGACCGGCATCGAGGCCGCCGTGCACAAGGGACTGCAATCCGGGGCGGAGGGCAGCGTTCGGGCCGACCGCCGCGCCGCGGAACTGGACCGTGAACTGGAGAGTCTGGCCGGGCTCGCCGCACGACTGCAGGCGCTGGCGGCACTCGAACAGCCGGCCTGAGCGCGCAGGCCGTCCGTTCGCCAGGGTCTGCGGGGCACGCGCGCAGGCCGGCCGGCCATTGACTGCTGCGAGCAGTAGAGGAGAATGCGGCCATGGCGTACCCGCCGGGATCACCGGACCACAAACAAGGAGAGCAAACGCATGTCGGACACATCCCTGAATTCCATCCACGCCCGTGAAATCCTCGATTCGCGCGGTAACCCCACCGTCGAGGTCGAGGTCTGCCTGGCCGGCGGCGCCTTCGGGCGTGCCGCCGTTCCCTCCGGGGCATCGACCGGGATCCATGAAGCGCTGGAGTTACGCGATGGCGATAGCGCCCGCTACGGCGGCAAGGGCGTGCGCCGGGCAGTCGAACATGTCAACGGCGAGATCGCCGGCGCCCTGACCGGCCTCGACGCCCTCGACCAGGGCTGTGTGGACCGGACCATGCTGGCGCTGGACGGCACCCCCAACAAGGGTCGGCTGGGCGCCAACGCCCTGCTCGGGGTGAGCCTGGCGGCGGCGCGCGCGGCGGCGGACGCCTGTGGCCTGCCGCTGTTCCGGTATCTGGGCGGCGCGGCGGCCTGCCGCCTTCCGGTACCCATGTTCAACATCCTCAATGGCGGCGTGCATGCCAACTGGCAGGGCACCGACCTGCAGGAGTTCATGATCGCACCGGTCGGCGCACCGAACTTTGCCGAGGCACTGCGCTGGGGCAGTGAAACCTACCATGCGCTGAAACAGGTCCTGAAGAACGGCGGCTACTCGACCGGCGTCGGCGATGAGGGCGGCTTCGCCCCGGCGCTGAAACGCAACGCCGAGGCCCTCGAACTGATCGTGCAGGCCATCGAAAAGGCCGGCTACCGGCCCGGCGAGGACATCGTGATCGCACTCGACCCCGCCTCCAGCGGTTTCTATGAAGACGGGCTGTATCACCTGCGCACCGAAGGCCGCAAGGTGGAAGCGGCCGAACTGGTCGCCATGTACAGTGACTGGGTGACGCGCTTTCCCCTGGCGTTGCTGGAGGATGGTCTCGCCGAGGACGACTGGGACGGCTGGAAGATACTCAACCGGGAGCTGGGCGGCAAGATCGAACTGGTCGGCGACGACCTGTTCGTCACCAACGTCGAGCGCATCCAACGCGGCATCGAGGCGGATGTCGCCAACGCCGTGCTCATCAAGCTCAACCAGATCGGCACCCTCACCGAGACGGTGGCAGCGGTACAGCTCGCCTACCGCGCCAACTGGGGCGCCATGGTCTCGCACCGCAGCGGCGAGACCGTCGACAGCTTCATCGCCGACCTTACCGTCGGCCTCGGAACCGGCCATCTCAAGACCGGCGCACCCTGCCGGGGCGAACGGGTGGAGAAGTACAACCAGCTGCTGCGCATCGAGGAGGCGCTGGGCGACTCGGCGGTCTACGCCGGCAAGGGTGCCTTCGTACGCGGCTGAACGCCGGGGCTCCGGGAGCGGCCGCGCCGGCCGCTCCCGGCTCCTGTCTCCCGGTTTTTTACAAGGCCGCTGCCGACGGCGCTAGCGGGATAACCGGTTGTTCATTCTGACTCATATTTCAACTGGTTTGCCGGCCCGCCCTCTTCCTGTCACTCGCTGAGCATCGCCAATCATCGCAGAGGACTTGTTCAGTCATGCGTTCTCAGCCTGGCATCACAGGTCTTCTTACGGTCCCGAACCGGAAGTTCGTGCTAAGTTGGTGCGTGTCTTGAACGTACTGGAAGTGGACGTTCCCGCGCCGGACTCGTATCGACAAATGTCGACCC
>CAYUFA010000077.1:0-10929 GCA_964443845.1 uncultured Ectothiorhodospiraceae bacterium | reverse complement strand
GGCGGCGGGCTGCCGGTAACCACCGTGCGATCCGCCGAGGGCCCGGATTCGGGGGTCGGCGGTGTATTACCGGGCGTCATGACCCGGGTCCGGTCCGCGTCATCCGCGGCGGCGTCATCCGGTTCGGCCGCTGCCACCCGGGATCCCGGGGGTGGCACGGCCGCGCCGGTGGCGGAACCCGACGCCTCGATACGTGACTTCAGGATGACGTAGAGTTGCGGGGGGAACCGGCCGCTCGAGTAGCTGTGTTCCAGTTCCCGGAGCAGTTCCGCAGGGCTGGCCCCGCCGTTTGCGAGGTCCGACTGGAGGGCACTGTCCAGGCCGGTGAAGTCCAGCTCACCGGCCTGGAAAGCTTCCAGGGCTTTGCCGAACCGGCTCACGCGCCGCCCTTGTGACCGGTCCGGTCGAGGCACAAACCCGCTGCCGGTGCGTGATGGGCCATGGTCGGTCGCTCAGGTGAAGTCAACGACCACGACGGTCACGTTGTCGCGCGAACCGCGCTCCAGCGTCAGTCCGACCAGGCGCTCGCAGACGTCGCTGCACGTACCCTGCTGCATGAGCTGCGCGATTTCCGCCTCCTGCACTTCCTTGGTGAGACCGTCGCTGCACAGCAGGAAGCGGTCTCCGGGATTCAGCTCTTCCACCTCGACATCCAGAAACAGGTCTTCCGCCGCACCCACGGCACGCGTCACCACGTTGGCGGCCGGATGGGATTCCGCATCCTCGCGCAGCAGCAGGCCCTGCTCCACCATGTCCATCACCTGGCTGTGGTCCTGCGAAATCAGCCGCAGGCGGCCGTCACGGAGCCGGTAAATCCGGCTGTCGCCCGCCCACAGGCAGGCGCAGTGCCGGCCGCTGGCCAGCAACACCACGACGGTACTGCCGATGGTGGTATCCGCCCCCCGGCTCGAGGCCTCGGCGAGCAATGCCCGGTTCACCTCCAGCAGGGCGTCTTCCACCCGGTCGACCAGGTCATTGAGCGAGGGCTGGTGGTCGACCCGGGCCAGCGCCTCGACGATGGAACTGCTGGCCAGGTCGCCGGCATCGTGCCCGCCCATACCGTCGGCAACGACCCAGACCCCGTGCTCCGGCCACGTCGCACAGGCGTCCTCGTTGATCTGGCGTATCTTGCCGACATCGGTCAGCGCGGCCGACATCCAGCGCAATGCCCCGGCGTTCACGCAGGCGGCTCCCCGCCGGCATCGAAACCGGCCGGATCCAGGTCATCCCGCACCAGGTGCAGGCAATCATCCCAGTTCCCGTTCTGCCAGTCGCCGGTCAGCAGGGCGGAGAAATCCCGCACCTCCGGCAGCGCCGCCGCCAGCAGCATGCTGGGTGCGACGTACCGGGAACCGGCTGTCCACCAGAGACTGTAGCTGCCCAGGCGCTGCAGGACGAGGTGATGCGAGAGACCGGGCAGTGCCGAGCGGGTACGGGCGTCGGCCTCCAGCGGGATGCGCCAGGCACTGCCAAAGCCGAAGCCGCCGGACACGGCACCTTCCCCGGCGGTCTGGTCCAGGTTGCCGAGTGCGTTCACACGGCCGTCAAACTGCTCCATGCTGAACCCCTGCTCATCCAGCGCCCCCAGCAGCACATCGGTGGACTGTTCATACCACGCCTGTGCGGCAATCGACAGGTACAGCGGGTTCACGTCCAGTGGCAGGGATACCGCCAGGGTCAGTGGAAAGTAGCGTCCGACCCGGTCCACGCTGGGCATCACCAGCCCCGCCCAGGGCAGTTCCCCGCAGATGCCGCCGCACAGTGCGAAACACCAGACGGGCGCGTTGAGGTAGTAATCCAGCCAGCCGTCGGCGAGTTGCTCCCGGCTGGCGGCGATCGCCCCCTGCAGCCACTCGTCCCAGGGCTCCAGGAACCCCCGCGGCAGGCGCCGGTTCACGAAGTCGCCCAGTTCGGGAAACTTGCCATAAAAACCCGGCACCTTGCTTTCACTCATCTCACAGGTTTCCGGGGCAACGGAAATTCTGCAGCTGCGAAATCCTGAACGGGTTGACCACGCTGCTGGCATGAATGTCCCAGGTGGCATTGCGCCCGCTGATGTCGAATGTCACCCGGATCTTGTCACTGGACAGGGATTTCAGTTTTGCCTGGTCCAGCATGCGGAACCAGGCCCAGGGCCCGTCGCGGGAGCGCGTCAGCCGTGAACCGCTGGCATCCTCGAACACGATACGGACCTGACCGGTGCTGTCCTGTGCCGGCCAGCGTGCCTGCTGCGTGCGGGTGGGGCCGTGCCGGTAGGTGAACTTCTGTCCATCCAGGTCGAGCAGGAAACTCTGCACGTTCGCATCGAGGTACACCGGCTTGAGCCCGAACGACACGGCAGGCATGTTGCCGCCATCCTGGAAAAAGGTCTTCTTGATCTCGTCGGCACGCTGGAACTGGCGCAGTACGGAATTCGGAATGCCGAGCGTTGCATTGCCGAGCGGCTTCCAGCGCCAGGTGGAACGGGATGCATCTACGAACGATTTGAGGTTGTCCTTGAAGAAGCTGTCGATCAGCCCGCCGGGCGCAAACAGCTTGCCGAAATCCGCCAGCGTGATCTCGTTATCGCTGTCCCGGCTGAACGGGTAACGTCCGGTCACGGCCCTTTTGCAGGCGGGTCCGGCCGAGGACTGCCACTCGTCATTGATGCGGGAACGCGCGCCACCCATGGTCACCGCGCGGCTGTTGCCTGCGATCTCCTGGAGCCAGTTTTTCACCGGTTCCGGCTGACGCGCGGCTTCCACCTGGATACGCCGGATGGTTTCACCGCCGCTCCCCTGGGCGACATTGATGATATCGCTCCCCATTCCCGCTCCCATTTCGTCCATCTGTCCGTACAGCTGCGACAGCAGGGTGATCAGCTGCTCGATCGGGGCAGTCCCGCCCTGCGGTGCATTTACCAGCGCATCCAGGCTGCTGAACTGCTGGGACACGACGGACGCCGGATTCGCCATGGCAGGCACGGCCTGGTTGTCGTCGGCCGACTGCAGGAAGCGTGCGAGCCGGCTTTTCGTGGACATGGCCGCACCGGCCTTGGCTTCCGCCTTGGCAAGCAGACCGGAAGACTTGTCGAGCTCGGTGTTGCGCGCGACCGCCTGCAGCAGGCTGCGCAGCGGCGAGACCGGTCCCGACAGCGCCTCGAGCACCTCCGACGCGTGACGGATGTTACGGAAGTGCACGATCGACAGGCCGTTCAGCATCTTGCGCCAGCTGCTCACGTAATCCGCGAAGTACAGCTGCTGCATGTCGGACTGCAGCTTCTCGACTTCCGGAGCGGTCAGGTGCTTGCGCTTCGGGTCCAGCACCCAGTTCTCGTTGCTGGCCTGCCTGGCAACCGTATCGACCTGTTTACTGAAATAGTCGTGATAACCGCTGTAGGTAAACAGGCCCGGAATGGTGTCCTTGTTCAGTGCACCGTCGGCACGCTCGAACACCTTGCTGCCCGCCACGCCGAGTGCATCGATGACCCGGAACGGGCTCTTGTCACCGGCGATGTAATCCCGCTTGGTCCGGCCGTAGATCAGTTGCGCCAGCGGAACCTGGCGGAGCCCGACCCGGGCACTTTCGATGATCTCCTTGTTGAGTTGCACGGGCTGGTATCCCAGCGCCAGCATGGATTTCAGGTGGTTTTCGAGGTCACCCTGCACATCCGGCGCCCCCGGATAGGAATTCTGCCAGTCCAGTTTCATCCACAGCGTCAGCAGGTCCGGATCGAGATGCGAACGGTCGCCCAGCATCAGGTAGGTCTTGAGCGCCTCGTACTGGAAGTCCGGATCACCGATACCGGACTCGAGATGCTGCTCCAGCTTGCTGCGGATCGCCGGCAGCAGGACCTTTTCCAGTTCGGCCTGGTACGCCTGGTTGGCGGCCTCACTCAGCCCGTTACCCTGGTACAGACCCATGCCCATGAGTAGCGGCACACCGTTCCGGAAATCGTCGTAGACCTGGGTCACCGCGCGCAGGGCGTTGAGACGCGGCAGGATGGATTTGAAATCACCCGCACTGCCCGGCTGTTCCTTGCTGGTACGCAGGTAGTCGCTCACGCGGTCCTTGAAGCGGCTGACGTACACCTGGTTACGGGTAAAACTGGTGGTCCACGCCAGGGCGGCCAGCAGCGTCAGGGTGACCGCGCCGGCATAGGCGCCTTTTTGCAACCATGCACGCTGTATTTCCAGGGTGCGGTTGGAACCGGCCAGGTCCGACTCCTGGAACACTACGTCCCGGAGCAGGCGCGTCAGGAAGTAACTGCGTCCCTGACCCATGTGAGGCGGCAGCGCCTGGGCCCCGATCCCGAAGGTCCGCATCACCGAACCCATGATGCGGTCGATCGGTGTGCCTTCCTGGGTACCGCTGGTGAAGTACACCCCGCGCAGCAGTACGGGTTCCTCGAACCGGCTGGGACGGAAGACCTCGGTGAGGAATTCCCGCGCCAGCGCGCGGACAGAGGCCAGTTGCTGCGGAAACGCGAAGATCCGTGCCCGCCGCTGGGGATCGCGCTCCTGGTTCATTCTCCAGAGCACGCGCCGGTTGATGCGCTCCAGCAGCTGGTCGATTTCCTGCACCAGTTGCTCCAGCGCCGCCGTGGCATCACCCTGGCGGTTGTACGACAGGGTGACACCCCACACCTGGTCACGTTCGTCCTTGCCGAGGTCATCGAAAAATTCCATGAATCCGGCGACCAGGTCGCACTTGGTCAACAGGACGTACACCGGGTACTGGATGCCGAGGGTCTTGCTGAGTTCCTGCAGGCGCTGGCGGATGGCGCGGATATGCTGCGTACGTTCCGCCTCGTTCTGCAGCAACAGGTCGGCCAGGCTGATCGCAACCAGGGCGCCGTTGATCGGACGGCGCCGGCGGTGCTTCTTGAGCAGCCCCAGGAAACCTTCCCACGCGGCGCTGTCGACATCGGCCTGGCTGTCCTGGGTCACGTAGCGCCCGGCGGTATCCAGCAATACCGCCTCGTCGGTAAACCACCAGTCGCAGTTCCGGGTCCCGCCGACACCACGCAATGCCTCCTTGCCGAACCGCTCGGCAAGCGGGAAATTCAGCCCGGAGTTGACCAGCGCAGTGGTCTTGCCGCTGCCCGGCGGCCCGATGATGATGTACCAGGGCAGATCGTAGATGCCGGTCGTGCCGCTCTTGCCGGCGGACTTGCGCAGGACCATCAGCGCATCGTCGAAACGCTCCCGCAGCTGTGCGATCTCCTCGGCCGACTGTCCCGAGTCCGCCTCGCCCCCGGCCTCGTAGGACTGGTCCGCGAAACCGCCCGCCATCTGCCGGTTCATCTTGTTGACCTGCATCTGGATACGCAGGTTGTTGAGCCCCCAGGCGATCGCGACCACCAGGATGACCAGCAACCGCGCCACCTCACTGGCCAGAGGTACGGCTCCGGCGATGGCGATCAGCGGACCGAGAAACCAGACCAGGACCGCAACCGCAAGCAGCCCCAGCAACGACACAAACCAGCGATTCTTCAGTATGGCGACGATTTTTTTCATGGAAGCTTTCCTGGCGGCGGCGCGTTCACGGCCGGGTCGGGTTTCACTTGTGCAGCTGGTCCGCCGCGGGCCCCCGGCCCGCGGCATCGAGCATGTCATACGCCGGTGAGGCGGTATGCCCGAGGATGAAGCTGAACCCGGCGTACATGGCCAGCAGCAGCACCCCCGCCAGCGCGCCGACTACCCAGAGGGGCACATAGCGCACCAGGGCGTTGCCGCGGCTCCGCACCCCCTGCCAGTGCGGCGACAGGTCCCGTTCGATATCGCCGCGCACGGTGCGGATGGTCCGGTACAACTGGTCCTGGATATCCGTCAGCCGGGAGGCGCCCTGCTGCATCACGCTGAACTTGCCCTGGAAGCCCAGCAGCAGGCAGACGTCCATCAGTTCCAGCAGGTCGATGTTGCGCAACGGGTCCTGGCTCATGCGTTCGAGGATCTGGAAGAACTTTTCCCCGCCCCAGGCTTCCTTGTGAAAGGTCACCAGCAGGCTCTGGGCGCTCCAGGCACTTTCACTGCCCCACGGGGTGGACAGCACCACTTCGTCCAGGAAGGTACACAGGACGTAGCGTGCCGCGAGCACGGACTCGGGCTCGATCCCCGCTGCGCGTGCCTTCTGTTCGAACAGGTTGATCTGCCGCGCGACATGGTCGCGCAGGCCGGCGACGTCCGGATGTGTCGGGGTGTTGCGCAGCTGTCCTGCCAGGACCAGCAGGCCGGTGGCGCAATCGATGAGGGGGTTGAGGCCGGCCCCCGGGATGTCCGCGGCGGCGACCGGCATGGGCGGTGGCTGCCGGGCCGGCTGTCCGCCGTAGGCCGGTGGCGGCGGAGCGGACGGCGCCGCGGGTTGTCGTGGCGCGGCCGGCCGGCCGGGCGCGGCGGAGTCCGTGCCCCCGGCGCGGCGACCGGGCGTCGGACGGATGACGGTGCGGTCTCCGTCGTTGTTGGAAAACGGATCATCCGAGTCCATGTTCTCTTACCCTCTTATAGCCCAGAACTCCATCTGCATCCCCGGGAAATCCCCGCCCAGGTGAAAGGCGAATCCACCCGAGGTCTTGAGCTGTGACCAGAGCTCGCTGGATCGATCCAGCTCGAAGTAGACGAAACCGGTGTGATAGGGAATCTGGCGTGGCGCAACCGGGATCGGCCGGATCCGGATACCGGGCAACTGCACGTTCACCAGCTGCCGGATCTGCTCGACGGGCCCGATCTTGATCTGGGCCGGCAGGCGCTTGCGCAACTCCTCGGTGGGCATGTCGGCGCTGACGGCAAGCACGAAACCGGCCTGGTCGAGCAGCGCATGGTCGGTGATGGTCGCCACCCGCACACCGTACTTGCGCTCCTGCATCTTGATGGAGATCGCGGTCTGTTCCAGCACCATGCTGAGCGACTGCCGCAGTACGTCCATGACGGGGCGGAAGGTGCCCTGCAGGTCGTCGTGACGGTAGGGTTCGAACACCGGCGCGCGCTTGCCGGAGGTGGTGAAGGTCGCCATTTCGCCGGCCATGGTCACGCCGAGCCGGTAGATCGATTCCGGGTGCACGTCGGGCAGTTCGTTGAGGTGTCCGATCAGTGGCAGGTAGCGGTTGACCACCTGGAGGAGCAGAAAATCGGCGATGTCCGCGGCTCCGCCGCGCCCGGAAACGCTGACCCTGCCGGCCAGCGCCTCGGCGCGGTGACTGAGCAGGCCGTACAACTCCTTCATGAATCCGGCCACGACCGGCAGGGCGTGAAAGTCTATGCCGGGTGCGATGTACTCCTCGTTGACGAGCACGCTCTTGTCGATTTTCTGCTCGACGACATGGACGATACCCAGGCAGGCATAGCCGTCACGCTGATCGGACTCAAGCAGCAGCCGCGTCCGCATGCGTCCGACCTCGATACCCGATGTGTTGCCACCCGCGGTACTGTTGTCCGGCGCCTCGATCTCTTCCGACCGGTAGCGCGCCAGGCTCTCGGGATCGGCGCGCGTGTCGATTTCCGGTGTACCCGGGCGACGCAACGGCATGGCCAGGTAGACCCGGACGTCCCGGGTATTCTCGTCGAGCTCGACCGGCAGCGGGGGCTCGTCGTCATCGGGAATATTGAAAGGGGTGCCGTCCGGGAAGATGCCGCGCGCCGCGGCCAGCGCGACCTTGCCCATGCCCAGCAGCTGCTGGTCGAGCTGGAGCTGGCTGAACCCCCAGGAATAGCTGTGCAGGGGTGCGCACCGCTGTTCGACGTAATTCTCGATATAGCGGACCTGCTGCTGAAAATGTTGCGGTCGGAGAAACATTCCCTCCGACCAGATGACCCTGTTGTTCCTCGACATGCCCCCTCCAGTACAAGCGCGGCCGGGCAACGGGCCCCCGCCTGTTCTCGATTCCGCTACCAACCCCGGTGTTTGCGGTTCCCCTGGGCCGCGCAGCGGGCCCCCGGGTGATGACCGGCAAAGCACCTGCCCGGGGTGCGCATCATAGCGCAACACCGCCGGGTTGAGGCTACCGTTATTTCAGCATGGACAACCTGCGAATCTGGTCCTCGTAGGCCAGCGCGAAATTCTCGCCAAACAGGTTCTGGAAACTGCTGTCCGGGTCGCGTACCGCCTGCTCATAGAATTCGCAAAAGGCCTCCCACGCCCTGGATTTCCGGTTGATGGACAGCGCCATCCGCATTCCCGTTTTTGCATCCTTGTCAAATTTATCAGGATTGAAGATTTCCATCAGTTCCCGGAAGGCCGCCTGCATACCGGCCATCATCGCCATCTGGTGATTCCTGATATCGGTGAATCCTTCCTGGATGGCATCGACCGGCCCCAGGTACCCGCGTCCCTGCGCCACGAACAGGTTGTACAGTGCCTCGTCCACGCCCGGTGAGAATTTCAGGGGATTGTTTTCGACCGGGCGGATGGTGGTCAGCGGCATCCTGAATTCGCTCTTCAGGCTGGCCCGCGCCATCAGTACTTCCATCATACCCTGCACCACAACCCGGAACAGCATGCCGTAGTCGCGCATGGCCGCAGCCATGTCGGGTTGCCGGACGCGTTGCGGATCCAGGCCGGCACCTTCCAGAAACGCAGTGAACAGCTCCGCTCCCCCGCCTGCCGCAGGCGCTGACGCCGGCCGGGGCTCCCCGGCCATGGGCGGCTGCGGGGGCGGACCGGCCACGGGCGGCGGAGCGGCCACGGGCGGCGGAGCGGCGGCCGGGATCGGGCGCGCAACCGGCGGTCCGGCAGCCTCCGGCATGCCCGGTGGCGATTCCGGAAACGGCGTCGGGGGTACCGGTGCCGCGGCAGGGGCAGAAGGAGGCGCTCCGGACCTTCCGGAATAATCGGTGACGTCCCAGTCGTCCGGCAGCTGCTCGACCTGCACTCCAGGTGGGTGGAAGGATTCTTCCAGTGCGGAGGCATGGTCCGGTTCGGCACCGGCGCTCCCGAACGGAGACGCAGCGGCTTCCGGCTGGTCCGCTTCAAAGCTGAACCCGGGACCGGTGGTTTCGGACTCTTCCAGGGGCGCGAACGGATCGAAGCTGTCCGGGATTCCCCCGCCCGACGCCGGCTCCGCAGCGGTGTCCGGAACCGGTGACGCGGACCATGCGCCGAGCGCAGCCTCGCCGGCGGCATCGGCCTCCACGGAGACCGTCACTTCGTAATCGCCGAAGCGCAACTGGTCGCCGTCATGCAGTGCAACCGTGTTGCCCTTGCCGACCGGACTGGTGGATTGATTGACAAATACGCCGTTGGTACTCGTGTCCGTGAGGTAGTAGGCCCCGCCCTCGCTGGACACGCTGAAGTGCCTGCCGGAGATGTAGCGTTCCGGATCCGGCAGCACCCAGTCATTCCCCTGGGCACGCCCGATACTGCCTCCTGCACCGCCAAAAACCCTTACACCATCAGCGCCCAGCACCTGGCTCTGGTAACTTGTTATTTTCAGAGTTAAAGCCATTCCTATCCCGTTGAAATCGAGGAACTATGCCACGCGTGTCACGGCAGGCGTACATTCCACTCAATATCCGCCTAACTCACTGAAATTTAATATACAACAATTCCCTGATGATGGCGACGCCGGATTTGCCGCTGCGCAGGGAGCCGGCACGCGAACCGCCCTCCCGGAAACCATGCTGCACAAGTCACTGGATTTTTCCGGCGCTGCAGGTAAGATTCGCGAGGAACATTGACAAACAGGATACTTTCAGGAGGCGGTTTGAAAAAGCGGATTTTCCTGCAGGGGCTGGTTGCGAGCTGCATGGTGTTTGCCCTGAGCGGCTGCAGCGGGATGAAACTCTTCGGAGACAAGCCGCCGAAAGTGGCTATCCAGATCACGGCGTCGAATGACATCAACCCCGACATCACCGGCCGGCCGTCACCGGTGGTGTTGCGGATCTATGCCCTGAAGAATGACGACATCTTCAACACCGCCGATTTCTTCGCCCTCTATGAAAACGACAAGTCCATCCTCGGAGACACCATGACCGCGCGCGAGGAAGTGGAACTGGCACCGGGCGACAGTATCAAGATGGAAAAGGAATTCAGCATGGACACCACCCATGTCGGCGTCATTGCTGCCTACCGGGACCTCGACAACGCCACCTGGCGTGGCAGTATCGCGACCCCGAAAAACAAGACCACCCCCATCGAGATTTCGGTCGGACGCCTGACGCTCAGCGTAACCCCGGGGAAATAACCCTGCCCGGCCACCTGTACCCCGCACTGTGCGGGACGACCGGCGGCCGGGAGGAGCCTGTCCGAACGATTACCCGGACCGGCCCCTAGGCCCCGAGGCGCACGGCAATCCGTTGCTGGCCGAAATCGCCCGCCGCCGCGCCGAAATGGCCGGCCAGGACGTGACCGCACCGGCCGCAGCGGCCGGCGCCGGTCACGTGGTACTCCAGGATGCGATACCAGTCGCGCACGATCAGTGCGGCATTGCAGCCGGGGCAGCAAGTGGTGCCGCCCTCCGTGTCGTGGACATTGCCGGTATAGACGAAATGCAGTCCCTCGGCGCGCGCGATGTGGCGTGCGCGGGACAGGGTTGCCGGTGGCGTGGGCTCGACCTCGCGCAGCCGGTAGTCGGGGTGAAACGCGGAGAAATGCAGCGGCACGTCCCGGCCCAGCTCGCGCACGATCCAGCGGCTCATGGCCTCGATTTCCGCGTCGGAATCGTTGTACCCCGGGATCAGCAGCGTGGTGATCTCGGTCCAGACCCGGGTTTCGTGCCGCAGGTACACGAGCGTATCCAGGACCGGCGCCAGGTGCGAGCCCGTCAGCTTGTGGTAGAACTCGTCGGTAAACGCCTTGAGGTCGACGTTGGCCGCGTCCATCGCGGCGTAAAACTCGCGACGCGGTTGCGGGTGGATATAGCCGGCCGTCACGGCCACGTTCTTCAGCCCGTGTTCATGACAGGCCTGCGCGGTATCGATGGCATACTCGGCGAAGATCACCGGATCGTTGTAGGTG
>CAYUFA010000076.1:0-11239 GCA_964443845.1 uncultured Ectothiorhodospiraceae bacterium | reverse complement strand
ATTTCATGTCCCAACCTGGTTACTCACCTGCAAGGTCGTGCATAGTGAAAGACTTGCTGACGGTTCAACGAATTTATAGTGGGACAGCAGTGGGTCTGTCCCCTGTTTCCCGCGGAGCGGACCGCGGGGGGCAGGAGACAGGTTCTAGTGCAGTGCGCGGTTGCGCGTCCACTCGCGGTGATATTTCTGCATGACCTTGCGTACCGGTTCCGGGTAGCCGAGCGCATCCATCTGCTGCATGCCCTGGGTGAAGAACCGTGCAGCATCGTCCGGCAGGTGGCGGGCCAGGTCCGTGAACGCCCGTTCCATCAGGCGGGTATTGTGGCTGCGCGTCGCCACGATGCCATGGTTCAGCAGCAGCACGCGCCACGGACGTCCCGGGTTGACCTTCTCGAGATCCTGGCGGATGAGCGGGGACACGGCCGCGATGATCCGGTGGATCTGCTCACTGAGCGCTTCCAGCAGCTGCGGATCACGAAGCGCATTGGCCTGCAGGGCAAGGGCGTCCACGACCGGCTCCAGGGTGTCGATCCGGCCACCGAGCCGGGCGATCCAGAGCGCCAGGCCGATGGTCAGGCGCGCCACATCCAGGCGCTGTTGTTGCGACTGCGTGCAGCCCGGGCTGGTGGCGAGGGTTTGCGCCAGGCGCAGGGCATATTCCCCGATTTCGGTGATATCCGCCGGGTCGGCCTGGCCGCTGGCAGCGTCGGCATCGAGCCGGGCCATGACCTCGGCGAGCTGGCTGAAGGCCGCACGCAGGCGGGGTAGTTCCGCATCGTCCGGCTGGTCCGGCGCATCCACCAGGCAGGTGTCCACCAGGGTGGTAATGCGTGAGCGGATCGAATCCAGTTGGCTGTCCGGCAGGTCCATGGCGGGTCGCAGCTAGTACGCACGCTATGGTAGCAGTGTTGCCGGTAAATAGAACCTGTCTCATCATCCCGCGCGGCCGCGACCGTGACGATTATTGATTCTGGCAAGGCGCCGGGGCGCGCGATCCTGCCCCACCCGGGCCGGATCCGCTACGTGCGCCCCGGTGGTGGATTCCCTGTAGAATGGCGGCCGTGACGAAATTCCCCGACCTGCATACCCATTCCCTTGCCTCGGACGGCTCGCTGTCGCCCGAGGCCCTGCTGCATGCCGCCCGGGATGCCGGCGTACAGATGCTGGCCCTGACCGATCATGACACCACCGAGGGACTGGAGGCCGCCCGGCGCTGTGCCACGGATCTGGGGATACGCCTGGTGCCCGGTGTGGAAATCTCGGTCAGCTGGCAGGCGCAGACCATCCACGTGCTCGGGCTCGGGATCGACCGGACGAACGGCGAGTTGCAACAGGGGCTGCGCCGGTTGCGCGAGTTCCGGGACTGGCGCGCCGGGGAGATCGGTCGCCGCCTGGCGCGCGCCGGCATCGGCGGGGCGCTGGCCGGCGCGCGCGCCTACGCCAGCGGGACGATCATCGGCCGGACCCACTTTGCCCGGTTCCTGGTCGACCAGGGACACGCCGCCAGCGTGCGGGAAGTGTTCCGGCGCTTCCTGGTGCACAACAAGCCCGGGTACGTGGCCGGCGAGTGGGCCGGGCTGGAAGAGGCATTGCAGTGGATCCGTAACGCCGGCGGCGTGCCCGTGATCGCGCATCCCGCGCGCTACGGCATGAGCTCCAGCAAGCTGCGCCGGCTGATCGGGGAATTCCGCGCACTGGGCGGGCTGGGCATGGAAGTGGTCTCCGGCAGCCACGCCCGTGACCAGGTCACGGCCATGGGCGCACTGTGCCGCAACGAGCGCATGCTGGCCTCGTGCGGATCGGATTATCACGGGCCGGAAAACTGCTGGATCCGGCTCGGCGAACTGCCCGCGCTGCCGCCGGGATGCACGCCGGTGTGGGAATGCGAACACTGGCGTGACGACGCACGACCGCTCCCATGAGCCAGTTTTACCAGATCCACCCGGTCAACCCGCAGCAGCGGTTGATCCGTCATGCCGTCGATATCATCCGCAACGACGGGCTGGTCGCGTATCCGACCGATTCCACCTATGCGCTCGGCTGTCACGTCGGTGACAAGCACGGCATGGACCGGATCCGCCGCATCCGTGGCCTGGATGACTCGCACAACTTCACGCTGGTGTGCCGCGACCTGTCCGAGATCTCCATCTACGCCAGGATCGGGAACAGTGCGTACCGCCTGCTCAAGGCGTTCACGCCGGGGCCCTATACGTTCATCCTGCGCGCCACTCACGAGGTGCCGCGGCGACTGCAGCACCCGAAACGCAAGACGATCGGCATCCGTGTGCCCCGGCACCCGATCTGCCAGGCGCTGCTCACGGAGCTCGGCGAGCCGCTCATGAGTTCCACGCTGCTGCTGCCCGGACGCGAGTTTCCGGAAACCGATACCTGGGAGATCCGCGAACACCTGGAACACGAACTGGACCTGATCATCGACGGTGGCAGCTGTGGTCTCGAGCCCACCACGGTGATTGACCTGGTGGAGAATGTACCCGTGATCGTACGTACCGGTTGCGGTCCGGTCGACGGGATCGTGTGAGTGCTGCAATCGATCACCGGACGGTTATAATCCCGCGATGCCTGATATCAGTCTGGTACAGAAAATTGCCATCTGGTTGCTGCCCGTGTTGCTGGCGATCACCGTGCACGAGGTCGCCCATGGCTGGACGGCCCTGCGTTTCGGCGACCGGACCGCGCTCATGCTCGGTCGCCTGACCCTCAATCCGTTCCGGCACGTCGACCCGCTGGGTACGATCCTGATCCCGGGCCTGTTGTTGCTGATGCATGCCCCGTTCCTGTTCGGCTATGCCAAACCGGTTCCGGTGGACTGGCGCAACCTGCATCACCCGAAGCGCGACATGGCGATCGTGGCGGCAGCCGGACCGCTGGTCAACTTCGCCATGGGTATCGGCTGGGCCCTGCTGGCGCGCGTGGGCGCCATGCTGGGAGGGACGGGTGAGGCGCTGATCTACATGTCCGTTGCGGGGATGTTGATCAATACCATCCTGATGGTGCTGAATCTGCTCCCCCTGCCGCCGCTCGATGGTGGCCGGGTCCTGACCGGGCTGTTGCCGAATCGCTGGGCGTGGCATTTCAGCCGCATCGAACCGTACGGATTTTTCATTCTGATCGGCCTGCTGATGACGGGGATACTCGGTACGATCCTGTGGCCGCTGCTGCGGATCGTGCTGGGCGTGCTGCTGCCACTGTCGGGGATAAGCACCTGGCAGTTCGAGCTGATCCAGAACGCACTCACCTGACGGGAGACTCTCTTGCCAAGCATCAGGAACACCAGCCGGGTCCTCTCCGGCATGCGTCCCACGGGCCGGTTGCATCTCGGGCACTATCACGGGGTGCTGAAAAACTGGATCCGGCTGCAGCAGGAGTTCGACTGCTACTTCTTCGTGGCGGACTGGCACGCATTGACCACTCACTATGAGGACTCGCAGATCATCGCCGAGAACGTGTGGGACATGGTGATCGACTGGCTCGCCGCAGGCGTCAATCCCGGCTACGCGACGCTGTTCATCCAGTCGCACGTGGCGGAACACGCCGAGCTGCACCTGTTGCTGTCCATGGTCACGCCGCTGGGCTGGCTGGAGCGCGTGCCCAGCTACAAGGATCAGCAGGAGAAGCTGCGCGAGCGCGACCTGGCCACCTACGGCTTTCTCGGCTACCCGCTGCTGCAGAGCGCCGATATCCTGATCTACGCCGCCGATAAGGTGCCGGTCGGCGAGGACCAGGTGGCGCACGTCGAACTGACCCGCGAGGTGGCGCGCCGGTTCAATTTCATCTACGGTCGCGAGCAGGGCTACGAAGCGGCCGCCGAGGCGGCGATCCGCAAGATGGGCAAGAAGAACGCGAAGCTCTATCGCGAGCTGCTCAAGCGATACCAGGAGCAGGGGGATCATGCCGCGGTGGAAGTGGCGCAGGCCCTGCTCGCGGAGCAGCAGAACCTGGCCATCAATGACCGCGAACGTCTGCTCGGGTACCTCGAGGGGGGTGGCCGGATGATCCTCACCGAACCGAACGCGTTGCTGACGCCGGCCTCGAAGATGCCGGGGCTGGATGGCCAGAAGATGTCCAAGTCCTACCACAACACCATCACCCTGCGCGAGACCCCCGACGCGGTGCAGGAGAAGCTGCGTACCATGCCGACCGACCCGGCGCGGGTGCGCCGCACCGACCCCGGCAATCCCGCCGTCTGTCCGGTGTGGCAACTGCACCAGGTGTATTCCGACGACAGGCGCAAGGCCTGGGTACTGGAAGGCTGCACCACGGCCGGCATCGGTTGTCTCGAGTGCAAGCAGCCCGTCATCGAGAGCGTGCTGGGCGAACTGAAACCGATCCAGGAACGGGCCCGCGAGTTCGAACAGGACCCCGGCCGGGTACGCTCGATCATCCTCGAAGGTTCCGAGGCGGCCCGCGACGTGGCGCGTCAGACCCTGGATGAAGTGCGCCAGGTGATGGGCCTGAAATACTAGGCAGCATGGCGTCTTATGGCGTTTTACTACTGTCAATCGTTGTGCGGATACGGTAGTATTCCGCGAACGGCTGAAGTCGTTAATTCCCGGCAGCAGGATCAGGGTACTCCATGAGCGAACAGCCAGGCCAGGAAGCCGCCAGCGAAGTCCCGCACCAGGAAGAACTGCCCCTCGCCGTGGTCCGGGGCGAAGCCCTCACCTCCCTCCCGCACGATCTCTACATCCCGCCCCAGGCGCTGCAGGTGTTCCTGGAGGCGTTCGAGGGGCCGCTGGACCTGCTGCTGTACCTGATCCGCAAGGAAAACATCAACATCACCGATATCCCGGTGGCCGACATCACGCGCCAGTATGTTGAGTATATTGAGCTGATGCAGGAGATGCAGCTCGAGCTGGCGGGTGAATACCTGGTCATGTCCGCGGTACTCGCGGAGATCAAGTCACGCATGCTGCTGCCACGGCCGGCCGGGGCCGAGGAGGACGAACTGGATCCCCGCGCCGAGCTGGTGCGACGCCTGCAGGAATACGAGCGTTACAAGCAGGCCGCCGAGGACCTCGACGCCCTGCCGCAGCTGGGCCGCGACGTCTTCCAGGCCAGCGCCGAGGCACCGGAATGCAAGGTGATCCGGCTGCCGCCGGAGGTCGACCTGAAGGACCTGATCGCCGCCTTCCAGGAAGTCATGCAGCGCGCTTCCATGTACGCGCACCACCACGTGCGGATGGAAGCCCTGTCGGTGCGCGAACGCATGTCGAGCGTGCTGAGCCGGGTCGGTAGCACCCGGTTTGTCGCCTTCGGCGAGCTGTTCACCGTCGAGGAGGGGCGCATGGGTGTCGTGGTGTCGTTCCTGGCCATCCTCGAACTGGTCAAGGAGTCACTGCTGGAACTGACCCAGTCCGAACCGTTTGCCCCGATCCACGTGCGGGCACGTGGCGCCGCGACCGAGACGGCGGACGCACCCGCTGCGGAGGCCGGGGAGACCGCGGTCGCCGGCGTAACCGCAACTGCCTGAACGGAGCCAGCATGGAAATCTCCCGGCTGAAATACATCCTCGAAGCCATCCTGCTGGCGGCCGGCCGGCCACTTGCGCTGGACCAGCTGCTGGCCATGTTCGATGAAGCGGCCCGCCCGGAACGCAGCGAGCTGCGTGCAGCCATCGGGTTGTTGCAGGCGGATTATGCCGACCGCGGCATCGAGCTCAACGAGGTCGGTGGAGGGTACCGCATCCAGGTGCGCAGCAGCATGCAGGAATGGGTCGGGCGGCTGTGGGAAGAAAAGCCGGCCCGCTATTCACGGGCACTGCTGGAAACCCTGGCGCTGATCGCCTACCGGCAGCCGATCACGCGTGCCGAGATCGAGGATGTGCGTGGCGTGACGGTCAGTACCTCCATCATGAAGACCCTGCAGGAACGCGAGTGGGTGCAGGTGGTTGGCCACCGTGATGTGCCCGGGCGTCCGGCCATGTATGGCACGACCCGGCAGTTTCTCAATTACTTCAATCTCAAGAGCCTCGATGGCCTGCCTTCCCTGGCCGAGCTGCGCGATCTCAGTGCCATCGGTCGCGATTTGCAGCTCGATCTGGCCGACATCCCCGGCCTGGAGCAGGAGGCGGCCGCTGCCCGGGAACCGGAAGACGGGGAAGCCGGTGCGGCGAACGTCGAGGCAGCCGCGGCGGGGTCCGGTTCCGCAGACGGCGACGCTGCAATCCTGCACTGAGTCGCTGCGCCCGGCGCAGTTCCCGCGATGGCAGAACGCCTGCAAAAAGTCCTGGCCCGGCTTGGCCTCGGGTCGCGGCGCGAGATCGAGACATGGATCCGCGCCGGACGCATCACCGTCAACGGCACACCCGCCAGCCTTGGCGTGAGTATCGATGCGCGTGACCAGGTGCACATCGACGGCCGTCCTGTCGCACAGTCCGCCGGCACGGCGGATACTCCGCGCACACTGGTCTATCACAAACCGGCCGGTGAGCTCACCACGCGCCGCGACGAGGCAGGGCGCCCGACCGTGTTCGACCGGCTGCCGCGCCTGCGTCTCGGCCGCTGGATCTCGATCGGCCGGCTCGATTTCAATACCTCCGGCCTGTTGCTGCTGACCACCGACGGCGAGCTGGCCCATCGCCTCATGCATCCCTCCTGGGAGATCGAGCGCGAATACGCGGTGCGTGTGCTGGGCAAGGTGGACGATGCCGTCATCGGACGGCTGCTCGCGGGCGTCGAACTGGCAGACGGCAAGGCGGCATTCAGCAGCATCCTCGAGGCCGGCGGCCAGGGCGCCAATCACTGGTATCACGTGATCGTGCGCGAGGGACGCAACCGCGAGGTACGGCGCCTGTGGGAATCGCAGGGCATCCAGGTCAGCCGGCTCATCCGGGTGCGTTATGGCCCGGTGCCACTGCCGGCCGGCCTGCGGGCGGGCAGGACGCGCGAACTCGAGGGCAGCGAACTGGCTGCGCTGTATGCCGCGGTGCGGTTGCCGGCTCCCCGGCCGGCTGCGCCGCGCAGCAGCGCGGCTCGCAAGCCCGCCGCACGCAAGGCTCCCGCGCGCGGCGCGGGGAAGGCCGGGAGCGGACGGCGTACGGCCGGGTCGGGTGCGACAGCAGAAAGACGAACGGGCAGGGGGAGCAACAGGGCGCAGGGGGAACCCGCAGCCACCCCGCGCGCGCCGTCCGGCCGAGGCCGTGCACGCAAGGGTGCGCCGCGGCGGGCGCGATGAGCCGCCGCGCGCGGCCCGCATTACCGGGGGTGTTTCGCACACTGGCCGGGCAGTTCGGCCCGCAGCACTGGTGGCCCGCGCAGACCCCGTTCGAGGTGATGGTCGGTGCGGTGCTGACCCAGAATACGGCGTGGAGCAACGTCGAGCAGGCCATCGCCAACCTGCGCGCACGTGACAAGCTCGATGCCGGCGCCATCGTGCGTGCCCGCCATGACCACCTCGCGGGCTGGCTGCGACCGTCCGGGTATTTCAATATCAAGGCACGCCGGCTGAAAAATTTCTGCCGCTGGTACCTCGCTTCCGGTAGCTACGAAACCCTGCAGGCACTGGATACTCACGCGCTGCGCGCGGCATTGCTGTCGGTCAACGGCATCGGTTACGAGACGGCCGATGACATCCTCCTGTACGCCTTCGGGCGCCCGGTGTTCGTGATCGATGCCTACACCCGGCGCCTGTACGGCCGGCTCGGCCTGTTTGCCGGAGACGAGCCCTATGACGAGCTGCGCCTGGCGACCGAGGCGGCGCTGGGCCGTGACGTCGGCGCGCTCAATGAATTCCATGCCCTGATCGTGCGCCATGCGAAGGAACACTGCCGCGTACGGCCGGCGTGTGGCGGATGCGCGCTGCGCCAGCGCTGTCCCTCGGTGCTGCCGCAGCCGTGAGACTGCGCGGGCCATCACGCGGCCGGACACGACCCGGCCCGAAGGCAAAACCATACAAACATCTCCATCTTCCGGCTGCTAGAATGATCGGGTCACCCAGGAAAGTTGCAGGTACCCTGCGATGGACAAACCCGGATACCGCCTGCTGCGGATCCTGTGCGCCGCCTGGCTGGTCGCGGCAGCGCTGGCAGGCTGTGACCGTACGCCCGCCGGTCCGGAAACCACGCCCGCGCAGCTGGACGCGGGCATGGTCAATCCCGGCTACCAGGAAAAACCGGCGTGGTTCACCAGTTCCTTCCTGGACCTGCGTGAGGACGTTGCCGAGGCCGAGTCGGGTGGCAAGCGCGTGCTGCTGTACTTCTACCAGGACGGCTGCCCGTACTGCAAAAAGCTGCTGGAGGTCAATTTCGCGCGCGCGGACATCGTGCGTTACACGCGCGCTCATTTCGAGGTGATCGCGATCAACCTGTGGGGAGACCGCGAGGTGACCGACCTGCAGGGCCGGCCCACTACCGAGAAGGCCCTTGCCAGGGACCTGCGCGTGATGTTCACCCCGACACTGCTGTTCCTGGACGGGCAGGGCGGCGTGGTGTTACGGCTGAACGGCTATTACCCGCCGCCACGGTTCCTGGCCGCGCTGCAATACAGCGCACGATACTCCGGCGACAAACCGGGCTTTCGGGAGTATCTCGCACAGGTCAGCCCGGAGCCGTCCGCCGGCGCGTTGCCCCGCGATTCGACCTTCCTGCCGCCCGACACCGACCTCGCGGCACGCCACAGCGGCCGGCCCCTGCTGGTGCTGTTCGAGCAGCAGGACTGTGCCACCTGCGACGAGTTGCACGCCGATGTCCTGCAACACCCGGAGGCCCGTGCCCAGCTGGCCCGTTTCGACGTGATGGTACTGGACATGTGGTCGCAGGACCCGGTGAAACGGCCGGACGGCCGCACCGGCAGCGGCGCGGAATGGGCCCGCGAGCTGGATGTGAAATACGCGCCGTCGCTGGTGTTCTTCGATGCCGACAATCGCGAGGTGTTCCGCACCGAGGCCTGGCTCAGGACCTTCCACACCGTCTCGGCGATGGATTACGTGGCCTCGCGCGCGTACCTCGAATATCCCGAGTTCCAGCGCTACATCTCCGCGCGTGCCGAACGGCTCGAAGCGCAGGGCAGGCACATCGACCTGATGGAATAGCTCGCCCGGTCAGTGCCTTGCCCGCGTGCTGCCGGGCGCCGGCGTGGCAACCCTAGCGGGGTGAGCGCAGCATTTCCGCCACCGTCAGTTGCCGCCCGGTGATGCCCTTGCTGTGCGCACTGCACAGGAACAGGAACGGCAGCACCACGTCGGCCGGCGCGGCGAGCCGGGTCGCGTCTTCCGCCGGGTAGGCGATCGTACGCAGGTGTGTGCGTACCGCGCCGGGATCGATGCTGTTGACCCGTACCCGGGTGTTGCTCTCCAGTTCGTCGGCGAGGATCTGCATCAGTCCTTCCAGGCCGGCCTTGGATACCCCGTAGGCGCCCCAGTAGGCCTTGCCGCGCCGGCCCACGGCGTCGCTGACGAAAATCACCGAGGCATCACTGCTGGCCTGCAGCAACGGCAGGCAGGCCAGGGTCAGCAGGAACGGTGCGTTGAGGTTGATCTGCAGGGTCTGGAGCCACAGCTCGGTCTCGTAGTGGATGAGCGGCACCAGCGCAGCCAGGCTGGCGGCATTATGGACCAGGCCGTCGAGCCGGCCGAACTGCTCCTCCAGCGCGCGTGCCAGTACCTGGTAGTCCTCCGGTGTCGCGCCCTGCAGATCGAGTGGATGCAGGACCGGTTCCGGATGGCCGGCCGCGACGATGGCGTCGTAGGCCTGTTCCAGCCCGTGGAGATCCCTGTCCAGCAGGATCAGGGTGGCACCGTGTGCGGCCAGTGCATCGGCCAGTGCGCGGCCGATACCGTTGGCGGCCCCGGTCAGCAGGATGACGCGACCGGCCAGCAGGTCGGGTGCCGGTTGCCAGCCGTCCGGCAGGGTCAGTGTTGCGGTCATGCTCAGGCAGGCTCTGCCGGCGTGGCGGCCAGGGTTTCCTCGCGCGTTTCGACATTGCGCGTCGTACGCTCGAGCTGTTCCACACGCAGCGTTTCGCCGCAGGCCGTGACACCCAGCTCGGTAAATTTGCGGGCACCGGGCAGCACCCGTGAATCGAACGACGCCACCGTGCGGTTATAGGCATCCACACTGCTGCCCAGGTTGCGGCCCAGCTTTGCCAGGTGCTCGGCAAATGTGGCCAGGCGTCCGTAGAGTTCCTGTCCGACGTCGCGGATGACACCGGCATTCTCCGCCATGGCTTCCTGGCGCCAGCCGTAGGCAATGGCGCGCAGCAGCGCGACCAGGCTGGTGGGCGTGGCCAGCATGACCTGCTGGGCCAGTGCGTCCTCGATCAGCGTGTGATCGTGCTCCAGTGCGCTGCTCAGGAACTGGTCGCCGGGAATGAACAGCACCACGAATTCAGGGCTGCACGGAAGCTGTTGCCAGTACGCCTTGGTGGCGAGTTCCTTCACCCGGGCGCGCACGTTGCGTGCGTGGCGCTGCAGGTGGTTTCTACGTTCGGCCTCGTCCGTGCACTCCACCGCGGACAGGTAGGCATCGAGCGGGGTCTTGGCGTCCACCACGATCTCGCGCCGTTCCGGCATGCGCACGATCATGTCCGGACGCTGCGCGCCCTGGCCGGACTGCAGGGTTTCCTGTTCGACGAAGTCGCAGTGCTCGACCATGCCGGCCAGTTCCACCAGGCGCCGCAGGGTCAGTTCACCCCACTGGCCGCGCACCTCCGGACGGCGCAGTGCCTGCACCAGGTTGCGGGTTTCGTTCTGCAACTGCCGGTGCGATTCCGCCATGGTTTCGAGGTGCCGGGTCAGGGCGCCATGCGCCTGCTGACGCTCGGCCTCCATGCGGCGTACCTGCTGTTCGGTTTTTTCCAGTGCCTCGCGAATCGGCCTGACCAGGCCTTCCACGGCCTTTTCCCGGCTGGCGAGTTCACCCTCCGCCTTGATGTGAAACTGCTCGAGGTTTTCCCTGGCCAGGCGCAGGAACTGCGCATTATTGCTTTGCAGCGCCTGGGCGGCGAGGGCGTTGAAGCTGTCGCGCAGCTGGGTGTTGAGTTGCTGCAGGGACTGCTGCTGCGCGCTGGCGTTCCTGCGCTCCAGGTCGAGTTCGATGGTCAGTCTGCTGCAGTCGGCACGCGCGCGGGCAAGCCGGCCGGCGAACACCAGGAAGGCCGCGAGTGCACCGAACACGGCGGCGGCAGCCAGGGCCGGAATCAGGATCGCGAGAAATGCTGCGGGCATGGGATGCGATCATAGCACCAACCGTGTGCGGGGTTCAGCGGCCCGGTCCGGCACGTCA
>CAYUFA010000075.1:0-12392 GCA_964443845.1 uncultured Ectothiorhodospiraceae bacterium | reverse complement strand
AGCTGGTGATCGGGTAGGGGCACCCCGGGCCTGGCTCCGATTGTTGGGCTTCGCGGTGCTCAGCCCAACCTACGGGCCTGGCTCCGATTGTTGGGCTTCGCGGTGCTCAGCCCAACCTACGTGCTAGGTCTGCTGTTGGGCTTCGCGTTGCTCAGCCCAACCTACGTGCTGTTGGGCTTTGTGGTGCTCAGCCCAACCTGCGTGCTCAGCCCCGCCTGGTGTCAAATCCCGTACTGCGCCCGGTATGCCTCGATGCGGGCCACGTCGCCGGCGCGTCCCGCCTGTTGCTGCAGATAGTCCAGCAGGTCGGCGAGCCGGATGATGCTGATAACCGGGACCCCGAGTGCCTGCTCGACTTCCTGGATGGCGGAACGCTCGCCCCGGCCGCGCTCCTGGCGATCCAGCGCGATGATCACCCCGGCCAGCCGTGCGCCGGCGGCCTGGATGATATCCACGGATTCGCGGATGGCCGTGCCGGCGGTGATCACGTCATCGATGACCAGCACGCGGCCGGTCAGCCCGGCGCCGACCAGGTTGCCGCCTTCCCCGTGATCCTTGGCCTCCTTGCGGTTGAAACACCAGGGCACGTCACGGCCGTGATGGTCCGCCAGGGCGATGCTGGTTGCGGCGGCCAGCGGGATGCCCTTGTAGGCGGGCCCGAACAGAACGTCAAAGCCGATATTGCTGTCACTGATGGCCTGTGCGTAGCAGCGCCCCAGCTGTGCCAGGTGGCGGCCGGTATTGAACAGGCCCGCGTTGAAGAAGTACGGGCTGGTGCGTCCGGACTTGAGGGTGAACTCGCCGAAGCGCAGTACGCCCGCGCCGATGGAGAATTCGATGAATTCCTGCTGGTACGCTTTCATGGTCGCTGGTGGTGCCCCTGCCGCTGCACGCCGTTATCATACACACCCTGCCACCACGGTGAAGGGTCATGCGCATCATCACGGTCAACGTCAACGGCATACGGTCCGCCGCATCCAAGGGTTTCTTTCCCTGGATGACGGCCCAGCGCGCGGACGTGGTCTGCCTGCAGGAGACCAGGGCCCAGCAGGCCCAGCTGCGCGACCCGGTATTCCACCCGCGTGGCTGGCATGTGTACTTCCACGATGCCGAGAAGAAGGGCTACAGCGGCGTGGCGATCTACTGCCGGCGCAAGCCGGACCGGGTGATCCGCGGCCTGGGCTGGGCTGACGTGGATGCCGAGGGACGCTACCTCGAGGCCCGTTTCGGTCCGCTCAGCGTGGTATCGCTGTACCTGCCGTCCGGGTCTTCCGGCGCGGAACGCCAGGCGGTCAAATTCGGTTTTCTCGAGCGCTTCATGCCCTGGCTGCGCGACATCCGCCGCAAGCGGCGGCAATACATCCTGTGTGGCGACTGGAACATCGCGCACCGGCAGATCGACCTGAAGAACTGGCGCTCGAACCAGAAGAATTCGGGTTTCCTGCCGGAAGAGCGTGCCTGGCTGGACGAGCTGTTCGGCCCTGCCGGTTTCGTCGATACCTTCCGTGCGGTGAACCAGCAAGCGGACCAGTACACCTGGTGGTCGAACCGTGGGCAGGCATGGGCGAAGAACGTGGGCTGGCGCATCGACTACCAGGTGGCCACGCCCGGCATCGGTGCGCAGGTCCGCTCGGCGCGCATCTACAGGGACCAGCGGTTCTCCGACCATGCCCCGTTGATCATGGACTACGACTACGAGCTGTAAGGATGGCCGCAAGCGGGCATGGCAGCCGCGCCCGTGCCGGGGAAGTCCTAGTGCGGAGAATCGTCCGGGTCCAGCGGCACGGCGCCGGCGAACATCAGCAGCCGTTCCTCCAGGGTGGTGTTGTCCAGACGACGGTCGGGCAAGCGGCGCCGGTCCCGGATCACCAGTGTTCCGGCGCTGTCGCGCAGGGGGAAGTCCATGCCCAGCCCCCAGCGCCGCTCCCCCATGTGCCGCCTGTCTGTCAGCAAGGTCCTCATACCCGCAAGCGTAGTCGATCCGGCTGCATTCAGCCTGTAATACCCTTCTGTTTGTGTTGTTGAACGGGCGGGGCCCCGGGTCGGAAACGGCCGGCTACGGCCGGGTTCAACGGCTGCGGGCGGTCAGCAGCAGGACCAGCACGATCGCGGGCAGGCCCAGCAGGCCCGCATAGAAGAAGAAGGTCGCATAGCCGGCGTGGTCGACGATGATGCCGGAAAAGCCGCCCAGGAACTTGGCCGGCAGCGTCATCAGCGAGCTGAACAGGGCATACTGGGTCGCCGTATAGGACTGGTTGACCAGGCTGGAGAGCCAGGCGATGAAGGCGGACGAGGCCAGGCCGCCGCTGAGATTGTCGGCGCTGATCACGACCGCCAGCGACACCAGGTGCGGCTCGCTGACCGACAGCCACACGAACAGCAGGTTGGTGGAGGCGACCAGGATCGCGCCGGCCAGCAACGGGCGCAGGATGCCGTAACGCACCACCAGCAGGCCCCCCAGCCCGGCGCCGGCAATGGTCATGAAAAAGCCGAACACCTTGGTGATGCTGGCGATGTCGGTCTTGCTGAATCCCAGGTCGAGGTAGAACGGGTTGGCCATCACGCCCATGGTGATGTCGCTCAGCTTGTAGGCGCCGACCAGTAGCAGGATCAGCACGGCCAGGGAGCCGTTGCGCTGGAAGAAATCCACGAACGGACTGACCACGGCGTCGGAAAACCAGGCGGCCAGGCGTGCCCACAGCGATTTCCGGGTGGCGATGCCCATGGCGTGTTCCACGCGGGTTTCCAGCGCGGCCGTGCGCTCATCGCGCCGGTGCTGCGGTTCCCGGATCACCAGCGTGGTCAGGATGCCGACACCGGTCAGCGCGGCCATGACCAGGTAGGCGTGGTGCCAGGAACTCGCCGCCGCGATATAGAAGGCACCCGCACCGGTCATCAGCAGGGCGAGCCGGTAGCCCAGCACGTAGGTGGCCGCCATGGCGCCCTGCAGGGTCCTGTCGACGGCTTCGATCCGCCAGGCATCCACGGTGATGTCCTGCGTGGCGGAACCGAAGGCGACCAGCAGGGCGCACAGGGCCAGCCGGGTGATCTGGGCATGCGGATCGGTCCAGGCCATCCCGACCAGGCCTGCACCGATGAGGCACTGTGCGAGCAGCATCCAGCTGCGGCGCTTGCCCAGTACCGCGGTCAGCACCGGCAGTGGCAGGCGGTCGATGACCGGCGCCCACAGCACCTTGATCGAGTAGGTGATGCCGACCCAGCTGAAGAAGCCGATGGTGGTGTGGTCGATGCCGATGTCACGCAGCCAGGCCGACAGGGTGGAGAACACCAGCAGGAAGGGCAGTCCGGCCGAGAAGCCGAGGAAACACATGGCGATGACCCGCGGACGGGTGTAGATGCGGAACGTCTGTATCCAGCTGGCGGCGGCTTCGTTCACGCTGCCGGACTCGCGGTGGCGGCCGGCGGGTTGCGCGGGTCAGCCACGGCGCTGGAACCGGTACAGCGCATTCTTGCCCAGCAGGTTGGGCAGCAGGGTGGCACCCGGTGTCCTGTGGTGGGCATGGTCGACCATGACCCGTTGCAGGATATGGATGCCGCGCTCGGCGCACAGTTTCTCGAAATCGGTCACCGAGCACAGGTGGATATTGGGTGTGCTGTACCAGGGGTTCGGCAGCGTGCGTGACATCGGCATGCGGCCGCCCAGCGCGAGCTGCACGCGGTTCTGCCAGTGCGCGAAATTCGGGAAGGTCACGATTCCCTCGTCGCCGAGGCGCAGCATCTCCTCCAGCAGCCGGTCGGGGAAGTGTACCGCCTGCAGGGTCTGGGTCATGATCACGTAGTCGAACGACTTGCCGGAAAAATCCTGCAGCCCCGCATCGAGGTCGGTCTGGATCACGTTGACGTCGGAACTGATGCAGCGCGTGACGTTGGCGTCGTCGATCTCCAGCCCGTAGCCGGTGACGTTGCGGGTATCCTGCAGGTGCTTGAGCAGGGCGCCGTCGCCGCAACCCAGGTCGAGTACCCGGCTGCCGGGGCGGATCCACTCGCCGATCAGCACCAGGTCGGGACGCAGGCTCATGACGTGCAGACCTGTTGCGCAACGCGCTGCATGTAGGCGGAGAACACTTCCAGGTATTGCGGAATCGGCATCAGGAAGGCGTCATGGCCCTCGTCGGCCTCGATCGTGGCGTACACGACGTCGAGGTTGTTGTCGAGCAGGCTGCGCATGATCTCGCGCGAACGCGCCGGGGAAAAGCGCCAGTCACTGGTGAACGAGATCACCAGGAACGCCGCCCGGGCGCGCTTCATGGCGCGGGTCAGGTCGTTGTCGTAGTCACGTGCCGGGTCGAAGTGATCCAGGGTCTTGGTCATCAGCAGGTAGGTGTTGGCGTCGAACTCGCGCGCGAACTTGCTGCCCTGGTAACGCAGGTAGCTTTCCACCTGGAATTCCATTTCGTAGCCGGTGGTGGGCGAGCCGGCCTGCAGCTCGCGCCCGAACCTGGCGTGCATCAGGTCGTCGGACAGGTAGGTGATGTGTCCGAGCATGCGCGCCAGCCGCAGGCCACGCTCCGGGATCGCCTTGTATTCGTAGAAATTGCCGTCGTGGAAGTCCGGGTCGGACTTGATCGCGGTGCGTGCCACCTCGTTGAAGGCGATGTTCTGGGCCGAGAGCCGGGGTGCCGCCGCGATGACCACGGAGTGGGCCAGCCGCTCCGGATAGTCGATCGACCATTGCAGTGCCTGCATGCCGCCGAGACTGCCACCCACCACGGCGGCCCAGCGCCGGATGCCGAGCGCATCGGCCAGCCGTGCCTGGCTGCGTACCCAGTCCTTCACCACGATGTCCGGGAAGCCCTTGCCGTACGGTTTGCCACTGGCCGGGTTGATGCTGGCCGGCCCGGTCGAGCCGTGGCAGCCGCCGAGGTTGTTGCTGCAGACCACGAAGAAGCGGCGGGTATCGATCGGCTTGCCGGGTCCCACGCAGCTGTCCCACCAGCCGGGCTTGCGCTCGTCCATGCTGTGATAGCCCGCCGCGTGGTGATTGCTGGAGAGTGCGTGGCAGATCAGGATGGCATTGCTGCGTTCCGCGTTCAGCTCGCCGTAGGTCTCGTAGGCCAGCGTGTATTCGGGCAGGGACGCACCGCTTTCGAGCGCCAGCGGCTCCCGGAACGTCATGGACAGTGGAGTGACCAGACCAACGCTGTCAGGCGGCAATGCATCGGGCATGGGCGGAAATCGGCAACACGGGAAAAAAAGTGGCTTGAGTCTAATGATTGGCCGATAGGCGCGCAACAATCATTCGGCGCGGGGAGGGATGCCCGGCAGCAGCCGGGCGGGACGCGTGATGCGCACGCGCTTGCTGCGCCCGGAATGCCCGGAAACCAGCGTGACGGCGCGCTGCGGGACGCCAAACAGAGCGGCCAGGAAGCCGATCAGGCGGGCGTTGGCCTTGCCATCGACCGGCGGTGCCCCGAGGCGGATCTTCAGCCGCTCGCCGTACAGTCCGTCCACGCGGTCGGCCCTGGCGCCGGGTTGCACGTGTACGGACAACAGCAGGTCATGACCGTCCCAGCGGAACCAGGGCGCGGGCAAGGTGGCTCAGCCGAGCAGTGGCAGGATCAGCATGCGCAGTACCTGCAGTCCGATGAGTGCGAACAGGGGTGACAGGTCGATGCCGGAGAGCGTGGGGAGGATGCGCTGGATCGGATTCAGCAGCGGGTTGGTGAGGCTGTAGAGCAGGGAGTTGACCGGCGTGTAGGTGCCGGGGCTGACCCAGCTGAGCAGCGCCTGCACGATGATGGCCACCATGAAGATGTTGATCAGCAGCATGATCAGTTTACCCACCGTATAGATCAGCAGGGCCGCCGGCGACGCGGTCATGCCGTGCAACAGCATGACCAGCAGCACCGATACCAGCTGCAGTACCAGCATCAGCACGATCGCGGAGGTGTCGATCCTGCCGATAGCCGGCAGCACCTTGCGCATCGGTACCAGCAACGGGTTGGTGATCCGGACCAGGAACTGGCTGACCGGGTTGTAGAAATCAGCGCGCACCACGCCCAGCAGAAAACGCAGCATCACCGCGAGTATGTACAGGCTGAACAGGGTGGAGATCAGGAATTCCAGTGGATTGGCCAGGTATGCTTGCATCATTGTTTCCCGAATTGGTCCGCCAGCTCGGCCGAGCGTGCGGCTGCGGCTTCCAGCGCACGCAGTACCAGTTCATCGAAATTCTGTTGCTGAAAGGCCTGAATCGCACGTTCCGTCGTGCCGCCTGGGGAAGTCACGCGCTGCCGTAACGTGGCGGGCTCTTCCGCGCTCTCGAGCGCCATTTTAGCAGCACCGAGCGCGGTTTGCAGGGTCAGCAGGCGCGCGGCCGGCTCCGGCAGGCCGAGCGCGCAGCCGGCCTTCTGCAGCGCTTCCATGAACAGGAAGAAATAGGCCGGGCCGCTGCCGGACAGGGCCGTGACGGCATCCATCTGTGCCTCGTCGTCCAGCCACAGCGTCAGGCCGACTGCACGCAGGATGGTCTCTGCGTTGTCGCGCTGCGGCGCGGTAACTGACGCGGTTGCGTAGAGCGCGGTTGCACCGCTCTGCACCAGTGCCGGCGTGTTCGGCATGCAGCGCACGACCGGCGTGTGTTCCCCGATCCAGTGGCGTAACGCGGAGGTGCGAATACCGGCCGCGATCGATATCACCAGCGAGTGCTGGCGCGCGAGCAGCCCCGCGAGCTCGCTGGCAACCGGACCGGTCGCCTGCGGCTTGACGGCCAGCACCACGATGTCCGCGCCCGTCGCGGCGGCCTGGTTGTCCTGGCGGGTGGTGATTCCGAAGCGCTGGCCGAGCCGTTCGAGTTGCTGCGGGTCGGGGTCGGAAACGGTGATGCGGTGCGGGTCCCAGCCGTCCGCAATCAGCCCGCCGATCAGGGAGCCGGCCATATTGCCGCCCCCGATGAAGGTGAGGTTGGTCTCGTTCATGCGGGGACAATACAGGATGCACGCCGTGACCGACAAGCATTGCCGGGTGGTGTCCGGCTGACAGCGCGTGGTCCCGGGTACGCACGCCGGGCGGGCGGTGTCGCCGATATAGCCGATTGAATCGGTTTGCTATTTTCCGGCTCCCGGGAGCCTGTCGGCAGGTGCCTCCCGGCACGGCGCGCGGGTCGTTCAAGCCGGCACGGATCGCGTCGATAAGACCCGTTGAGTACTCATAATTTCAGGGGAGCTCGAATGGATATTGCCGAATTACTGACTTTCAGCGTCAACAACAGGGCATCTGACCTGCACCTGTCCGCCGGAATGCCGCCGATGATTCGCGTCGACGGCGATATGCGCAAGATCAATGTCCCGGTCCTGGATCACAAGACCGTGCACGGCCTTGTATATGACATCATGAACGACAAGCAGCGCAAGGACTACGAGGAGTTTTTCGAGACCGATTTCTCCTTTGAGATACCCAACCTGGCGCGCTTCCGTGTCAACGCCTTCAATCACAACCGCGGCGCCGGTGCGGTGTTCCGGACCATTCCTTCGGACATTCTCAGTCTGGAAGATCTGGGCACGCCGGAGATCTTCAAGGAGATTTCGGATAACCCGCGTGGCCTGGTGCTGGTGACCGGTCCGACCGGTTCCGGCAAGTCGACCACGCTGGCGGCGATGATCGACTACGTCAACAAGCGGAACTACCACCACATCCTGACCATCGAGGATCCGATCGAGTTCGTGCACGAGAGCAAGAAGTCGCTCATCAACCAGCGCGAGGTGCACCGCGACACCAGGGGCTTCAACGAGGCCCTGCGCTCGGCCCTGCGCGAGGACCCCGACGTGGTGCTGGTGGGTGAAATGCGCGATCTCGAAACCATCCGGCTCGCACTCACGGCCGCGGAAACCGGTCACCTCGTGTTCGGCACCCTGCACACCACCTCGGCGGCCAAGACCATCGACCGCGTGATCGACGTGTTTCCGGCCGCGGAAAAGACCATGGTGCGTTCCATGCTGTCCGAGTCGCTGCGGGCCGTGATCTCGCAGACCCTGCTGAAAAAGGTCGGCGGCGGCCGCATCGCGGCGTGGGAGATCATGCTGGGCACCCCGGCGATCCGCAACCTGATCCGTGAAGACAAGGTGGCGCAGATGTACTCCGCCATCCAGACGGGTAACGCGGCCGGCATGATCACGCTCGACCAGTACCTGAAGGACATCCTGAACAAGGGCCTGATCACCAGGCAGGATGCGCGCATGAAGGCGGCCATGAAGGACAGCTTCCGGTAAGCGCCGGTACGCGGAGAACACTATGGAACTGGAACCCTTGCTGCAGCTGATGCAGGATAAGAAAGCATCCGACATGTTTCTGACCGCCGGCCTGCCGCCGATGATGAAAATCAACGGCAAGACCCATGCGGTCGGGAGCGAGAAATTGACCCCGGTCACCTCGATGGAAATCGTCACCGGCATGATGTCGCCGGCGCAACGCGAGTTCTTCGAGGCAACCAAGGAGTGCAACTTCGCGATTTCGGATGAACGTGTCGGCCGCTTCCGTGTCAGCGCCTTCATCCAGAGCAACCATGCCGGCGCGGTGCTGCGCCGCATCGAGAGTGTCATTCCCTCGATCGAGGAACTTCACCTGCCGCCCATCCTCAAGAACCTGGCCATGACCAAGCGTGGCCTGATCGTGTTCATCGGTGCCACCGGCACGGGTAAATCGACTTCGCTGGCGGCCATGCTCGACTACCGTAACCGCAACGGCACCGGGCATATCATCACCATCGAGGACCCGATCGAGTTCGTGCACCAGCACCAGAGTTGCATCATCACCCAGCGCGAGGTCGGCATCGACACCGAGTCCTACGAGACGGCCCTGAAAAACACCCTGCGCCAGGCCCCGGACGTGATCCTGATCGGCGAGATCCGTGACCGCGACACCATGAATCACGCCATCGCGTTCGCGGAAACCGGTCACCTCTGCCTGGCTACCCTGCACGCCAACAATGCCAACCAGGCTCTGGACCGCATCGTCAACTTTTTCCCGGAGGAGCGCCGTCCGCAGCTGTTCATGGACCTGTCCATGAACCTGAAGGCCTTCCTGGCCCAGCAGCTGATTCCGCGCAAGGACGGCAACGGCCGGCGCGTGTGCGTGGAGATACTGCTCGGCACCCCGCTGGTGCACGATGTCATCCGCAAGGGCGAGGTCCACAAGCTTAAGGAACTGATGAAGCAGAGTACCCAGCAGGGCATGATCACCTTCGACCAGGCCCTGTTCGAGCTGTACAAGGCCGGCGAGATCAGCTACGACGACGCGCTGCACTATGCCGATTCCGCGAACGAAATTCGCCTGTTGGTCAAACTCGATGAAAGTGATGTCGAAAAGATGACCCAATCGATGAACAATGTTTTCCTGCAGGAGCTGGATTGACGGGGCTATCGGCACGCTCTCCGGTAAAGACCGGTCTGCGGCGGCCGATAGCCAAGTTATTGAAGTCAGGGAGATCCTGACGATCCCGGAGGAACAGGCCGCGGTGCATGGCGGTTCCGGTTTCCCGGTCATGGCTCGCCCGGTGAATGCTTCCGCGCAGGAGTCGTCGGGCCAGCCGGAGGCGGAGGCGGAAAGAACAAACCAGGATAATGGCATGGAACAGGAATCGGCGAGTTCTCCATTCGGGGATGACGATACGGCAGCTGACAACGGCAGCCGGGCGGATACCCCGCTGGGCACTCCGCGTGAGATCGACGACATCCGCAAGGCCGCTGAAGCATTCAATGCGGCATTCAATGAACTGCTGAACGAGAGCATCATCACGCGTCGTCAGCTCGATGAGCGTGCCGGCCGGATTGCCGAACTGGACGACACCCTCCGGCAGACCAGTCACGCACTGCGGGAGGAAGCCGATCGCTACGGACAGCTCGAGCGTGCCGCGGCCGAACAGGCGGACGCGCTGCGCCAGGATCTGCAGCAGGCCGGCGCGGAGCGCGCACGCCTGCAGGAACAGGCCGAAACACTGCAGCAGACGCTTGCCACGCGTGATGAGGAGCTGTCCGCACAGGCTGCGCGCCTGGAGCAGACCGGCGCTGAACTGGCGGGCCTCGCCGAGGCGTCGCAGGCCGAGCGGGAGGCCCATGCGCGCGAACTGGCGGAGCTGGGCGAGCAGCTGGAAGCCCGTCGCCAGGAACTGGATGCGCTGCACGGCGAACTCGAGGAGTTGCGCCGTGGCGAGCGTGCCGCGGCCGCACAGGCGGACGCGCTGAGCCAGGAGTTGCAGGCGGCCGACGCGGAGCGCGCGCGCCTGCAGGAGCAGGGCGAAACGCTGCAGCAGGCGCTGGCCGAGCGTGACACGGAGCTGTCCGCGCAGGCTGAGCGCCTGGAGCAGACCAGCGCTGAACTGGCGGGGCTCATCGAGACGTCACAGGCCGAGCGGGAGGCCCATGCGTATGAGCGGGCGGAGCTGGGCGAGCAGCTGGATGCCCGTCGCCAGGAACTGGATGCACTGCATGGCGACCTCGACGCGCTGCGGGCCAGAATCGCCGGACTGGAACAGGATCTGCACGCGGCGGTTACCAGCCGGGACGAGGCCGTCAACACCCTCGAGTCCACGAGTGAAGCCTATCGAGAGCTCGAGGCGCATGCCACCAATCTGGAAAACCTCAACAACGCACTGCATGATTCCTCGGTATCCGAGCAGAACCGGAGCCGCAAGGTCCTGCAGCTGCGCGACGCCGAGATCCAGGCACTGCGCCGCCGGCTGGAACAGTCCGGCCAGACGCAGGACGACACCGGCCAGCTGCAGGAAGAACTGCAGCAACTGCAGGTCAGGCTGGCGGATACCGAGCACGAACTCCACGCGCTGGAGGGGACGCGTGCCGCACTTCAGCGGGCCGAGCAGGAACTTGCCGCACGGGCTGAGCAGGAGCCGGCTGCCGTGCTCGAGCACGAGGAACTGCTGCAGATGCAGGACGACATCGGCACCTTGCGTCAGCAGGTGACCGACATGGACGTGTTGCGCACCAGCCTGGGCGCCACCCAGGCGGAAAACGTCGACCTGCGCTCGGAACTGCAGGCGGCACAGGAGCAACTGGGTGGTGCTCACGAACTGCAGCAGCAGATGGAAGCGCTACAGGTCGAGAACGCCGGGCTGCAACAGCAGCTCGCCGTGAGCGAGCAGGCACTGGCTGAAATGCTGCGACCGGCACCCGTTGCCGACACTTCCGGCGACGGCGAGCCGGCCGGTGCTGACGGAATGATCACGAGCCAGCCCGAAGCATCCCCCGCCAGCGTGGATGTTGCTCAACCGTCGCTGCCGGCGGACGGCGAGAGCGTCAACGTCCCCCAGCCAGGGGTGGACGCGTCGGTGGACAATGCCCCGGAAAGCACCGGGTCAGCCTTCACAACCGGGCATGCCGGCGCCAGCAGCGCGACCCCGGAGCAGACACGTGCGGCATCCGCAGGCATGCACCCCGCCGTGTTCGGCAACGAGGCGGAAATCGTCTGCAGTGTGCTGCGCGACAACCGCCTGAAGGACCTGTACCAGCCCATTTCCACGCTGCGCGGTGATACCTCCGGATTCTATGAGGTGCTGGTCCGCGTGACCGGCGAGGATGGCAATGCCATCACGCCCGCAGACTTCTTCGCCATGGCACAACGTTGCGGCAAGTCGTATGAAGTGGATTGTCAAATCATCGAGTCGGCACTGAAGGAGCTGGCCCGGGACCAGTCCGGTACCGTCACCCTGTTCATCAAACTGTCACCCGACACGGTGGCCAACGAGGAGCTTGGCATGCGGGTACTCAAGCTGGTCAAACAGTACAAGGCCAGTCCGGTGCGACTGGTGTTCGAGGTCACCGAGAACAACCTGCGCATGGATCTCAAGAGTGTCTCGTCGCTGACCCGGGCACTGCATTCGATCGGTTGCAAGGTCGCCGTGGAGCATTACACCCATTCCACGGAGGTCCAGCACCTGAAACACATCCACGCGGATTTCCTGAAGATCGATGCCTCGCTCGTCCACGAGATCGGGGAGGATGAAAGCAAGCTGTCGAGAATCAGGGAGATCGTCGACATCGCCCGCGGTCTGGGCTGCAAGACCATCGCCGAGCAGGTCGAGTCACCCTACAGCCTGACCCGCCTGTGGAGCCTGGGCGTGGATTACGCGCAGGGTTACTTCATCCAGGAACCCGGTGCCGAACGTGGCTATGACTTCGATGGCAATGGACCCGCTGGCAAGCCCGGGGACAGCGGAAAAGCGATTTTCCACTTCTAGCTCCCATCCCGGATTTTCGTAGGAGCCTGCGCCAGCAGGCGAATGCACAAGCCGGCCAACCCCCTTCGCCGCCAGGGCGGCTCCTACGGGGATCGCAGCAAAATGGTGCGCATGTCGCACCCTTGCACAAGCTCCCATCCCGGATTTTCGTAGGAGCCTGCGCCAGCAGGCGAATGCACAAGCT
>CAYUFA010000074.1:0-12645 GCA_964443845.1 uncultured Ectothiorhodospiraceae bacterium | reverse complement strand
GGTGGTGCTGAGCGACTCGGCGAACAACTACCTCACCACCAACAACACCACGCTGACCGTCGGCAGCGCCATGACCGTGCGCGGTGCCGGGCAGCTGATCAACAACACGGGCGGGCTGGTCAACCAGGGCAGCATCGTTGCCGACGCGGCCAACGACGCCCTGCGGATCGATGCCAACGGCCTGGGCTTCCAGAACCAGGGTCTGTTGCAGGCCGCGGGTGGCGGCGGGCTGGTGACGCAGGAGGGCTATACCCAGACGGCGGGCGAGACCCGGGTGAACAGCACGCTTACCGTCGTCAGCGGAGCGGCCGTCATCAACGGCGGCCTGCTGGACGGCGCCGGCATCATCACCGGCAATGTCAATCTCGCCGGCAGCGCCCGGGTCAGTCCGGGGAATTCTCCGGGCACGCTGACCATCGACGGCAATTACAGCCAGCGCGACGCCGCTACCTTCCTGATCGAACTGGCCGGTGACAGTAGTTACGACGTGCTCGACATCACCGGCAACGCGAGCCTCGGCGGGCAGCTGGACGTGAATCTGCTGGATGGTTTCAGTCCGGCCCTGGGCAGCAGCTTCGATATTCTGACGGCGGATAGTCTGTCCGGCAGTTTCGACAGCCTGCTGTCCGCCTCGCTCGGCAATGGCCTCGACTGGAATATCAGCTATCTGATCGATGCGACCGGAACTACGGATGTGGTGCGCCTGAGCGTGGTCTCGGCCGTGCCGATTCCGCCCGCGGTGTGGCTGTTCGCCAGCGGCTTGCTGGGGCTGGCGGGCATGGCCGGACGCAAGGCCGCGTGGAAACCAGGTCGGGTCAATGGAGTCAGACTCCATTGACCCTTGATTTGGTGGAGGCGGCGGGAATCGAACCCGCGTCCGCAAGTCCTCTGCCTTCGGCTCTACATGCATAGCCGCGTCTATTGATTTAACCGACTGCTACCCGACGGGCAGGGAAGACAACCGGCGATTCCGAAAAGTTTTAGCGAGTTGGCCCCGGACCTGCCGCATCGCGATCTTGTGAGAAGCGACGCCTGAATGCCCCGAAGGACCCGGACGCACAAGCACGGCTCCGGTCAGACGGCACCCTACTGGGTTTTAAGCAGCGAGTGCGTAGTTGTCGTCGTTGGCAACTATAAGTTTGCAGCGTGTTTAACGAGGTCACCGCACCTCGGCATGCACCTCGGGTTTCGCAACCCACGTCGAAGCCAGGTCGCCCCCAAAAGTCGTGAATAGGATAGCACAACGGCGGAAAAGTTCCTGACTTGAAGATTGTCCCGGCCGCCCCAATGATCCGGCGGACACAGGGAATGATCCGGCCGTCCGGCGGTCATAGGCTGTGAGCCCTCCAACCTCTCGAAGGTGAATGAAAATGATGCGAATTCTGCTGTTTCTGGCAACCAACGCCGCCGTGCTGGTCGTGGTCAGCGTGGTCTTCCAGCTGCTGGGGCTGGAGGGGGTGCTGGCAAAGAACGGGGTGGACCTCAACCTGCAGGCGCTGCTGGTCATGTCGGCGGTGATCGGGTTCGCCGGTTCGTTCATTTCCCTGGCCATGTCGAAATTCCTGGCCAAGCGCTCCATGGGGGTGCGGATCATCGAGCAGCCGCGAGACCACACCGAGCAGTGGCTGGTGGACGTGGTGCGCCGCCAGGCACAGCAGGCGCGTGTCGGCATGCCGGAGGTCGGCATCTTCGACTCGCCCGAGCCGAATGCCTTCGCCACCGGTATGAATCGTAACCACGCGCTGGTGGCGGTCAGCACCGGGCTGCTGCAGCGTATGCACGGCGACGAGATCGAGGCCGTGCTCGGGCACGAGATGACCCATGTCAGCAACGGCGACATGGTGACCATGGGGCTCATCCAGGGCGTGGTGAACACCTTCGTGATCTTCCTGTCGCGCGTGGTCGGGCACGTGGTCGACCGCGTGGTGTTCAAGACCGAGCGCGGCTATGGGCCGGCCTATTTCATCACCTCGATCGTGGCGCAGATCTTCCTCTCGATCCTGGCCTCGATGATCGTCATGTGGTTCTCGCGCCGGCGCGAATTCCGGGCCGATGCGGGTGGCGCCAGCCTGGCAGGCCGCCAGAAGATGATCGGTGCCCTGCAGGCGCTGCAGCGGGCGCACGAGCCGCAGGACCTGCCGGGTGAATTCGCGGCGTTCGGGATCTCGGGCGGGATCGGTTCCGGAATCCGCAAGCTGTTCATGAGCCATCCGCCACTGGAAGCGCGGATTGCCGCGCTGCAGCAGGGCAGGTAGACGCGCCTGCCGGCGCGAACCGGATTACCGCCATTGCCGGGAGCGGCCGATGCACAGGGACAAGGCTGCGTAGCGGCCTTGTATGAAAGGATCGGGAGTCAGGAGAAGGTGAGCCCGCGTAGCGCTCGAGAAGCTGGCCCGGGCCATGCCCGTAGAAACAACCGTGGGCGGCCTGCGCTGCGGCCATTCGCCGCAGGTGTCCCGAGCGCAGCGCAGGGATCTCTGGAGATCGCCTCGAACTTCCACGGGTCCTCGCGACAGGGATTGCTTCGCTCCGCTCGCAATGTCGGGGGCGGGGGTGTGTGCGTACCGTACGCCTCTGACCGGCTCGCGGACCCTCACCACTTCTACCGTGGAGTGACTTGCAGCGCCGGTTCGTCCGGAAACAGCGCCCGCAGGTCGTCATGCGACAGCGCCGCGCCTTTCTCCTCGAAGCGCTGCCAGATCGCTCCCCAGCGCGCATCGTCGAGGTGAAATCCGGCCGGCAGGATGCACACCGGTTCCCGGCGGTAGTCGGTGATCACGCGGGGTTCGTTCAGCTTGCCGGGCATGGCGGATACCTGTTGTAGCTGGCGCGCTTCGGTCACATCGAGCGGTTCCCGTGACAGACACCGGTCCGGCCGGACACCTTCCTGCTGACCGCTCCGCGCGGAGGAATGCCGCCGGCGGTGCGCCGGGCCAGGGCTGTCCGACGACAATATCAACTATACTCCCTGCTTGCCGATACGGGTACGGCTTGCCGGGAAACGGGGCTGTGGCGGGGCCCCGTCCTGCATGCCGGCAGCCAGGCGCGGGGGTCACTGTCACCGATGATGCAGCTTGTCCGGAACCATTCAGCCACACGGACCGCCCGTGCGCGGTGCCGGGGCGCCGTCATTTCCGGGTTGTGCTGGCTGGTGCTGGTTGCCGCCAGTGTGCACGCCGGGGAGCCCGGTCCGCGCGCCATGCTGCAGGAGATGACGGACCAGGTGCTCGCGCAGATCCACCGGGATCCGAAGCAGCTGGAGGATATCCGGCAGGTGCGCAAACTGGCGGACCGCTACGTACTGCCGCATGTGGATTTCCGGACGGCGGCCCAGTGGGTGCTGGGCAAGTACTGGCGTACCGCAACCGAACAGCAACGCGAGCAGTTTGTCACCCAGTTCCGGACGCTGTTGCTCAACACCTACCTGCGCTCCATCGCCAACTACCACGAGAACGCCATTCGCATCCTCCCGCTGCGGGTTCCGCCCCGTGCTGGTCGCGCACGCGTGGACGCCGAGGTGGAACAGTCCAGTGGGCCGCCCGTTCATGTCAGCTTCCGGCTGCACCGGGTCAACGGGAAATGGCTGATCTACGATCTTTCCGTGGACGGGATCAGCCTGGTCGCTACGCACCGTTCCACCTTCGCCCGCGAGATCAGCCAGCAGGGGCTGAACAGCCTGATCACACGGCTGGCGCGGCTGAATTCACAACAGCAGCAGACCGGAACGAACTGAACCCGCGCCGGCGGCGCGCAGGTCCCGTCAATGCCGGCGCAGCACCCGCTGTTTTTCACGCTGCCAGTCGCGTTCTTTCTCGGTCGCGCGCTTGTCGTGTACATGCTTTCCGCGCGCCAGCGCCACCTCGAGTTTTGCCCGGCCGTGCTTCCAGTACAGTGCGAGCGGAATCAGCGTGTAGCCCTTGCGTTCGACCGCCCCGATGAGGCGATCCAGTTCGCGCCGGTGCAGCAGGAGCTTGCGGGTTCGTGTCGGGTCCGGCGTGACATGAGTCGAGGCACTCAGTAACGGGGTGATATGGAATCCGAACAGCCAGGCCTCGTTGTTGCGGATGACGATGTAGCTCTCGGTAAGCTGCGCACGTCCTTCACGCAGGCTTTTCACTTCCCAGCCCTGCAACGCCAGTCCCGCCTCCAGGCGGTCCTCGATGAAATAGTCATGTCGCGCCTTCTTGTTCAACGCGATGGTGCTGGTCTGGGATTGCGATTTCTGTCTGGCCATCAGGGGCGGAATGGTTGTTCGTTTGCCCCATCTTACCCTGCACCCTGCGGTTGTGATAGTCGCGTAATTCGCGGAAAATGAACCGGCAGACCAACGGAGCGCATCATGTCCACCATGCAGGAAGCCGGTCGGGAAAAATGGTCCGGACAGGGGATTTTCATTCTTGCGGTAACCGGCTCGACCGTGGGGCTGAGCAACTTCTGGACATTCCCGTATATCACCGGTGAGAACGGTGGCGGGGCCTTCCTGCTGGTCTACGTGCTGTGCCTCCTGCTGATCGGGATCCCGGTGATGATTGCGGAACTGATGCTGGGCCGGTGTGGCGGCAGCAATCCCGCAGGCAGCATGCGTGCACTCGCCGCCTGTGAGAACGCCAGTCGTGGCTGGTCGCTGGTCGGCTGGTCCGGGCTGCTGGCGGGTTTTCTCAACCTGTCCTATTACAGCGTCATCGCGGGCTGGGCCATGGCCTATGTGTTCCGTGCCGGCAGCGGACTATTCACCGGCCAGACACTCGATGGTGTGCACAGTGTCTTCTCCAGCCTGGTGGAGCAACCGGAACGCCTGCTGGCATGGCATACCCTGTTCATGCTCATGACCACGCTGGTCATCGCCCGCGGCCTGCGCGAGGGCCTGGAAACAGCGGTGCGCAGCCTGGTGCCGCTGCTGTTCCTGCTGCTGCTGGTGCTTGCCGGGTTTGCCTGGCACAGCGGTGCATTCGACCAGGGCGTGCAGCGCATGTTTCACGTCGACTTCAGCCGGATCTCGTGGCAGGCCGTGCTGGCCGCAGCCGCTCAGGCCTTCTTCACCCTGAGCCTCGGCAGGGGGGCGATCATGATGTACGGGGCGAGGTTGCCGGGGCATATACCGATCGTCAGCAGCGTGTTCGCGGTGGCCCTGCTGGACACGCTGGTGGCGTTGCTGGCGGGTGTGATCGTCTATTCGATCATCTTTGCCAACGGGCTGGAACCGGGCAAGGGTGCAGGGCTGGTCTTCCAGACATTGCCGCTCGCCTTCGGCCACATGCCGCACGGAGCATTCTTCGGCATGCTGTTCTTCGTGCTGCTGGTATTCGCCGCATGGTCTTCGTCCATCTCCCTGCTCGAGCCCGCGGTGGCCTGGCTGGTCGAGGTGTGGGGCGTGTCGCGGCTACGCGCGGCCATGCTCGCGGGGGCGGCCGTCTGGACGGTCGGCCTGGTGACGGTTTTTTCCCTGAACCGGTGGTCGGGTTACCACCCGCTGTCCGGATTCCGGGCATTCCGCGTCAGCACCCTGTTTGACCTGCTGGATCTGCTGACGGCCGGTGTGCTGCTGCCGCTCGGCGGATTGTTGATCGCGATCTTTTCCGGCTGGATAATGTCCGGTGAATCCAGCGCCCGGGAACTGGGTCCCCATGCACGTTACATTCACCCGCTGTGGCGTTTCTTCGTGCGCTTCGTTGCGCCGCCGGGAATCACGGTTGTCCTGCTGCACGCGATTCACCTGATCTGAACCCGAACCATCACACAGGCACCTCCATTGGAAATTATCAGGCGTTCGGCGCTTGTGCCGTATACACCCCGGGAGATGTTCGACCTGGTCAAGGACGTGGATTCCTATCCGACTTTTCTGCCGTGGTGCAGCGGGGCCCGGATCCTGGTGCGCGACGGGGAGGAAGTCGAGGCGCGCATCAGTTTTGCCGTGGGTGGCGTGTCGAAGACGTTTACCACACGCAATCGCCACGAAGATGCGCAGGCCATCCACATGCAGCTGATCGACGGGCCGTTCCGTCACCTGCAGGGCAGCTGGAAATTTGTGGCGCTCGGCGACGATGGTTGCCGGATTGCGCTGGACCTGGAATATGATTTCGCCAGTCGCATGCTGGCCATGGTAACCGGCCCGGTCTTCAACAAGATCGCGAATTCCCTGGTGGATGCTTTCCGCCAGCGTGCCCTCGAGGTGTATGGTGAGCGCTGAGCAGATCGCCGTTGAAGTGGCCTACGCGTTGCCGGAACGCCAGCTCATCCTGCCCTGCACCGTGCCTGCCGGGGCGACCATCGAAGAGGTCATCCGTGCCTCCGGAATCCTGCAGCAGTTCCCGGGCATCGACCTGGCGCACAGTCAGGTGGGGGTGTTCGGCAGGCTCGCCAGTCTTGCCGATACCCTGCACCCGGGTGACCGGGTGGAAATCTACCGCCCGCTGATTGCCGATCCCAAGGAGGTCAGGAAGCGGCGCGCGGCGGCCGGCAAGGTGATGAAGAAAGGTGCTGCGGCAGCCGGCGAGGAGACCTGATCCCGCCGGTCGTTGCACTGCGTGTGCGGGCTGTGCGCCGGTGCGGAGCGCGCGGGATTCCGCGGGTTCTAGTTCGTGGCGTGATTGCCCGTGTCGCGGAAAGTGATCCAGCGCCAGAAGCGGGTCAGCAGACCGGGCGGTACGCGATTTTCCGGTGGCACCACGAGGGTTACCTGCTCGTGCGCCGGTGTGCCTGCGGTGGGCTGCGGATGCATCGTGCCCGTAATGCTGGCGAGCTTGTCGCCCTGGAAGAACAGGGTAACATGTTGCTCGGAAACGGGGCCCCGGCCGGGCTCCATCAGGTATACGTAATCCCAGCGGTCGTGATGAAAGGTATCGGCGATCATGGGTGAACCCATGATGTATTGCACCTGTCGCCGGGTCATCCCCGGGGCCAGCTGGTTGAGTGCGTCCTGGTTGATGACGTTGCCCTGCTGCACGTCGATGCGGTGCACCAGTCCCCAGTGGCCGATCGAGCAGGCGCCCAGCAGGCCGGAGAAGCAGGTTATAATGAGGGTGCGCTTGTTCATGAAGGACGCTGGTGGCTGCCGGAAGGACCGCCCGCATGATACCCCAAGTGCAATTGCTTTGGCATCACCAGAGGAGAACAGGCATTGGAATCCAGTGATCTACGCAAGGCTGGCCTGAAGGTTACCCTGCCCAGGATGAAGATCCTGGACATCCTGGAGGCCAGCAGCAGTCACCACCACAGCGCGGAAGACGTGTACAAGGCGCTGCTGGAGGAAGGTGAGGATATCGGCCTGGCAACGGTGTACCGGGTGTTGACCCAGTTCGAAACGGCCGGCATCGTGAAGCGTCACCATTTCGAGGGCGGGCATTCGGTGTTCGAACTCGACCAGGGCGGGCATCACGACCATATCCTGTGCCTGAAGTGCGGCCGCATCGATGAATTCGTCGACGAAACCATCGAGAAACGGCAGCGCGCCATTGCCGATGAACTCGGTTATGACCTGACCGATCACAACCTGTACATGTACGGCATCTGCCACAAGTGCCGGGGCAAGTAGCCCCGGGATCGTCGGGTCGCCGGCACGGCCCGGGCTGCCGTGCGCGGATACCGGTCTTCAGGCCTGCACATTTTTTTTCCTGCGCGGCCCGCTCGTTTTGCCGGGTTCCGTACAGGACTGGGCCAGCATTTCCCGTGCGTGCTCGCGGGTCTGCCGGGTGATTTTCACACCACCCAGCATGCGGGCAAGTTCCTCGATCCGTTCTTCCCCGCTCAAGGTGCGGATACGGGTGTGCGTGGACCCGGCAGCGGTCTGTTTGGAGACCTGCAGCTGGTGATGCGCCTGCGCGGCCACCTGCGGCAGGTGGGTCACGCACAGGACCTGCCGGGCGGCGGCCAGGGCACGCAGCCTGCGTCCGGTGATTTCGGCAACACCGCCCCCGATGCCGCTGTCCACCTCGTCGAAAATCAGTGTGGGTATCCCGCCGTTGTCCGCCGCGATCACCTGGATCGACAGACTGATCCGGGACAGCTCACCGCCGGAGGCGACCCGCGCCAGCGCTTGCGCCGGCTGACCCCGGTTGGCGGTGACCTGGTATTCGATGCCGTCCATGCCGTGCGCGCCGGGCTCCGTGCGCGGATGGACAGCGGCCGCGAAGACCGCGCCGGGCATACCCAGGGCCTGCATGGCAGTGGTAACTTCCTTGCCGAACGCAGCGGCCGCCTGCCGGCGCCGCTCGCTGAGCTGGTGCGCCGCGGCGTGGTATTCCTGTTCGATGCCGGCCAGTTGCGTTGCGAGCTGCGCGCGTAACTGCCCGGCGTGTTCGAGGGCGTCGAGTTCGGCGCGCAGCTGTGCACTGAGGGCGGGCAGCCCGGCCGGCGGGCAGCGATGCTTGCGCGCCAGGTCGTGCAGGACACCGATGCGCTGCTCCAGCCATTGCAGGCGTGCCGGGTCGATATCGAGCCGTTCCGCATAGTGACGCAGGGCGGTCACGCTCTCCTGCGTGAGCGTCAGTGCCTCCTCCAGCAGTCGCAACGGTTCCTCGATGCGGTTGTCCAGTGCGGCCAGCCCGGCGAGTTCGTCCTGGCTGCGGCCGAGCAGGCTGACGGCGCTGTCGGCATCCTCGCTGTTCAGCCATTCCAGCGCGCACCGGCTGGTTTCCAGCAGGCGGCCGGCGTTGGCCTGCCGGGCGTGTTCCGCGTCGAGCGAGGCGATTTCCTCCACACTCAGTCCGGCCGCTTCCAGCTCGCCGAGCTGGTAGCGCAGCAATTCGTCGCGGGCGGTGCGGTCGTTTTCGCTGCGGGTCACCTCGGCCAGGCGGTCACGCAGTTCCTGCCATTGCCGGTACAGTGCGCCGACCCGCGTCACCAGGGCGGGGTGGCCGGCATAGGCATCCAGCAGTTCCCGCTGCACGGCCGGACGCAGCAGCGACTGGTGTTCGTGCTGGCCGTGAATGTCCACCAGGGATTCGCCCAGTTCGCGCAACAGCTGCATGGGGGCCGGCTGGCCATTGATGTAACCGCGGGAACGGCCGTCACGGCCGAGGATGCGCCGCAGCTGGCACTCGTCGCCCAGGTCCATGTCATGGTCGGCGAGCCATGCCTGCACCGGCGGGTTGGCGCGGATATCGAAGCTGGCGGAAATCTCGGCGCGGTCCTCGCCGTGGCGGATCCAGTTGCTGTCCGCGCGATCACCCAGCACCAGGCCGAGCGCGTCGATCAGGATCGATTTGCCGGCGCCCGTTTCGCCAGTGAGTGCCGTCATGCCGGGCGCCAGCTCGAGATCGATCTCGTCAACGATGGCCAGCTTGCGGATATGAATGTGCGTCAGCATGCCGCCCGGACCATCACGGCTGTTCGCTCCAGCGCAACTTGCGGCGCAGTACCGCGAAATAATCGTGGCCTTCCGGATGCAGCAGGCGCAGGGTATGTGTGTGCCGGCGTACCTGCACATGGTCGCCCGCTTCCAGCGGCTGGCTGACCTGGCCATCGCAGGAAACCGTCGCCTCCCGGGTGCCTTCATGCAGGACGACTTCGATGGTCGCGTTGTCACTGACCACGATCGGGCGATTGCTGAGCGTATGCGGACAGATCGGGACCAGGGCGATGGCGCAGAGGTCCGGGTGCAGCACCGGGCCGCCGCCGGACAGCGCATAGGCGGTGGAACCGGTGGGGGTGGTCACGATCAGCCCGTCGGAGCGCGTGGTGTTCAGGAAGTGGCCGTTGATCCAGGTGTCCAGCTCGATCATGCGGGCGATATCGCGCTTGTGCACGATCACGTCGTTCAGCGCGGTGGATTCGCTCAGTACGACCCCGTTGCGGGTCATGCGGGCATGCAGCAGGGTGCGGTGTTCTTCCTGGTAGTGTCCCTCGAGGATGCGGTCCAGCTGGCCGGTCATGTCTGCGGGGGATACGTCCACCAGGAATCCCAGGCGCCCGAGGTTGACGCCCAGCACGGCTACCTTGCTCTCGGCCAGGCTGCGGGCGGCATTGAGCAGGGTCCCGTCGCCGCCGACGACGATGGCCAGGTCGCTGCGCTGTGCCAGTACCGCACGGTCCACGACCTCGTGCCCTCCGCTATCCATCAGCGCGGCGCTGGTGGCATCGAGCAGGATGTCCCGTCCGCCCGCCGCGAGGTGGGCGGCCAGCTGCTGCAGCGTCCGGGCCACCTGCCGGTCGCCGGATTTGCCGATCAGCCCTATGCGGTGGAAGGATTTCTGGTTCATCGGTGGACAGTTTTCCTGTAGGCAGGGAAGCTAGCATGACTTCCGGGGTGCGCCAACCATTTGTGACGCATCCGGGTTTTTTGGCCACGGCCGGTTTGGCACTCTACCAGCAAGAGTGCTAAATGCATTATCATCATTGCCAGGATCAACGGTATCGAAGCGTATGAATGAGACGCCTACAGGGCTTTCCGAGCGCGCGCAGCAGATGCTGCGCGCCCTGATCGACCGCTATTTGCGTGACGGTCAGCCCGTCGGCTCGCGTACCCTGGCGCGGGATGCGGGGCTGAAACTGAGTCCGGCCACCATCCGCAACGTCATGGCCGACCTGGAAGAGATCGGGTTCGTGGCCTCGCCGCATACCTCGGCAGGCCGGGTACCGACCGTGCTGGGCTATCGCTTCTTCGTGGATACCCTGCTTTCGGTACGGCCCGTCACCCCGGGCGCGATCGAACGCATGCGTGCGGAGCTCCTGCTCGACAGGTCCCCGCAGGACCTGGTCGAATCGGCCTCCAGCATGCTGTCCAGCGTCACGCATCTGGCGGGTGTCGTGACGTTGCCCAAGCATGACCACCCCCTGTTCCGGAAAGTGGAATTCCTGCCCCTGTCCGAGAACCGGGTGCTGGCCATCCTCGTGCTCGACAAGGACGAGGTGCAGAACCGGGTGATGAAGACGGACAAGAAGTATTCACCGGCCGAGCTGCAGCAGGCGTCGAATTACCTGAACCAGCTGTTCGCCGGCAAGGACCTGGACCAGGTGCGCGGGACCCTGCTGCGCGAAATGCAGGAAACCCGCTCCACCATGAATGAGATGATGCTGGCTGCCATGCAGATGGCGGACCAGGTGCTGGAGAAAAACCGCAGCGAGGGCTTCGTCGTCGCCGGCCAGACCAATCTGATGGAATGCCGGGAGCTGTGCGACATCGACAAGCTGCGCAAGCTGTTCGAAGCCTTCAACCAGAAGCGCGACATGCTGCACCTGCTCGACCAGTGTGTGCATGGCGAAGGCATCCAGATCTTCATTGGCGAGGAATCCGGGTACCAGGTGCTGGACGAGTGCAGCATGGTCACGGCGCCCTATACCGTGAATGGCAGGACACTGGGCGTACTGGGTGTGATTGGCCCGACCCGAATGGCCTACGAGCGGGTGATCCCGATCGTGGATGTGACCGCCCGCCTGCTGGGCGCTGCCTTGAACAGCAAGGAATGACCCCCATATTGGCCGGCAATGCCAGGCTGACGCGTGGCCCGGTCACTTTCATTGCCGGGAAAGGTTATCAGGAAAATGGAGTAACTCAATGGCGGATAAAGAAAACGTGACAGAAGATATCGTGGAGGAACGGCCTGAGGAGGCGGGGTCTGCTGCCCGGCCGGAGGCGGATGCGGAGAACCTGACGGCCCTGCTGGAAGATGCGCGCGGCAAGGCGGACGAGCACTGGGACCAGTGCGTGCGACTGCAGGCCGAGCTCGAGAACACGCGCAAGCGCGCCGAGCGGGACCTGGCCAGCGCCCACAAGTTCGCTCTGGAGCGCATTGCCGGTGAGCTGTTGCCGGTGCGGGACAGCATGGAGATGGGACTGCAGGCAGCGGTGCCGGAGAGCGGCGATATCGCCAGGTTGCGCGAAGGCATGGAGCTGACCTTGCAGCTCCTGACCCGTGTGCTGGAGAAGTTCGAGATCCGCGAGGTCAACCCCGTGGACGAACCGTTCAACCCGGAATTCCACCAGGCCATGTCCCTGCAGGAGCGCGCCGACATGCCGCCCAACACCGTGGCGACGGTGGTACAGAAGGGCTACACCCTGCACGGCCGGCTGCTGCGCCCGGCCATGGTGATCGTGTCGAAGCCTCCCGGGCCGGCAAACGATTGATCCGCGCTTGAATTTCCCGCCCGGCGCCCCCAACTACGGGGGTATGGCAGCACCTGAAGGGCTTCAATGATTTCATGCAGTTACACGGAGAATAGAGAAAATGGGCAAGATTATCGGGATTGACCTGGGTACGACCAACTCCTGCGTGGCCGTGATGGAAGGCGGCAAGGCGCGGGTGATCGAGAACAGCGAGGGCGACCGCACCACGCCGTCCATCGTCGCTTACTCCAACGACGACGAGATCCTGGTCGGTCAGGCCGCCAAGCGCCAGGCCGTGACCAATCCGCAGAACACCCTGTATGCGGTCAAGCGCCTGATCGGCCGCCGCTTCCAGGAAGACGTCGTACAGCGTGACATCAACCTGGTCCCGTACACGATCGTCAAGGCGGACAACGGTGACGCCTGGGTCGAGGCGCGCGGCAAGCGCATGGCGCCGCCGGAGGTTTCCGCGCGCGTGCTGCAGAAGATGAAGACCACCGCCGAGGCCTACCTGGGTGAGGACGTCACCGAGGCCGTGGTCACCGTGCCGGCCTATTTCAACGATTCCCAGCGCCAGGCCACCAAGGATGCCGGGCGCATCGCCG
>CAYUFA010000073.1:0-12749 GCA_964443845.1 uncultured Ectothiorhodospiraceae bacterium | reverse complement strand
GCGTGTCATCCAGCTCGATGCGTTCATCGACCTCGCGTTGCTTGATGGCGGCCAGCATCAGCCGGATCGTGGCGAGACGTTCCTTGTCCCGGGCACGCATGGCATCCTTCATGTCCTGCTGGATGCGTTCCTTGATGGACATGCGCGGGAAACGGCAGGTCAGTACAGGCGTACGCGGCGTGCGAGTTCGCGGGAGAGTTTTTTCTGACCCCGCTTGATGGCGGCGGCCATTTTGCGTTTGCGTTCCTGGGTCGGCTTTTCATAGAACTCGCGGCGCCGTACTTCGGCCAGCACGCCGGCCTTTTCACAGGAGCGCTTGAAGCGGCGCAGGGCAATTTCAAAGGGTTCGTTTTCTTTTACACGTACATTGGGCATACAACACCGGTTGACTGAAGGTTGACAGGGCTGCGAATTCTATACACCTCCCGGGCAAAAGGCAAAATTTCCTTGTGTAACAAGTACTGGCGGATACCATAGCCACATGCTCGTACTCGGCATCGAAACCTCCTGCGATGAGACCGGCGTGGCCCTGTACGCGGGGGGGCGCGGCCTGCTCGGCCATACGCTGTTCAGCCAGGTTGACCTGCATGCCCGTTTCGGCGGGGTGGTACCGGAACTGGCCTCGCGTGACCATGTCAGCCGGTTGTTGCCGCTGATCCAGGAAGTAATTGATAATACTGGAATTAACAGCAAGGAAATCGGTGGCGTGGCGTACACGGCCGGACCCGGACTGATGGGCGCGCTGCTGGTGGGGGCCGTCACCGGGCGGGCGCTGGCCTGGACCTGGGGTGTGCCCGCGGTGGGGGTCCATCATATGGAAGGTCACCTGCTGGCGCCGATGCTGGAAGAGGAGCCGCCGGCATTCCCGTTCCTGGCCCTGCTGGTGTCGGGCGGGCACACCCTGCTGGTGGAGGTCGACGGTGTGGGGCGCTACCGGTTGCTGGGCGATTCCATCGACGACGCCGTCGGGGAGGCCTTCGACAAGACCGCGACCGTCCTGGGCCTGGGCTATCCGGGCGGCCCGGCCCTGGCGGCGCTGGCCCGGCAGGGCACGTCCGGGCGTTACCGGTTCCCGCGCCCGATGACCGATCGCCCCGGGCTGGATTTCAGCTTCAGCGGGCTGAAGACCTTCGCGCTCAATACCTGGAAGGAAAGCGGTCGCTCGGAGCAGGAGCGCGCGGATATCGCGCGTGCCTTCGAGGATGCCGTGGCGGACACCATGGTCATCAAGTGCCGGCGCGCACTGGACCAGACCGGCCTGGGCACGCTGGTCGTTGCCGGCGGCGTGGGCGCCAACCGCTGCCTGCGCGAGCGGCTGGCCGGCCTGATGCAGGAGCGTGGCGGCCGGGTGTATTACCCGCGGGCGGAATTCTGTACCGACAACGGCGCGATGATCGCCTATGCCGGTTACCGTCGTCTGCAGGCCGGGCAGCACGAGAGCCTGTCGATCCGGGCCATTCCGCGCTGGTCCCTCGAGGAGCTGCCTGCCGTCGGTGACATCGCCATGTAGGAGCGCATCTCATGCGCGACGGGAGGTCCCCGCACAGCGAGCCGGGTCGCGCATGAGATGCGCTCCTAGCCCTGTTTTTTTCCGAAACTGATCCTGCCTTCGCGGCCGCTCAGCAGGTTGGCGATGTTGGAGCGGTGTCGCCAGTACAGCAGTGCCACCAGGATGCACATGGCGCCGACCAGGTACGGATCCGGCCACAGCCAGGCAAATCCGGCCGGGATGACGAGGCACGCGGTGAGTGCCGCCAGTGAGGAATAGCGGAATACCAGCGCCATGATCAGCCAGGTGCCCGCGGCCAGCAGGCCGACCGGCCAGTACAGGCCGATGGCCACGCCGAGTGCGGTGGCCACACCCTTGCCGCCGCGGAAGTGGAAAAACAGCGGGTAGAGATGGCCGAGGAAGGCTGCCAGCGCGGTACCGGCCAGCACCAGCGGGCCGGCGTCGAGCGCGTGCCCCGCCAGCACCGGCAGCAGTCCTTTCAGCAGGTCGCCCACCAGCGTCAATGCCGCGGCTTTCTTGCCGCCGATACGGGCCACGTTGGTGGCACCCGGATTGTTCGAGCCCTGGGTGCGCGGATCCGGCAGTCCCATCAGGCGGCAGGTGAGGATCGCGGTGGAGATCGATCCGAACAGGTAACCGGCCGGAATCAACAGGGTTAGCGGTGTCATGGCGGGCATTGGAATCGTTCACACCGGCGGCGTCAAGCACAATCCGGGGCAGGCTGGCCATGCCGGTACACAGGCACTATATTGGAGCGCCACTCACCGGGACGGAATTCCATGGACATCGTGTTTATCAGCGACCTGCGCATCCGCACCATCATCGGCATCTACGAGTGGGAACGCCGGGTCCGGCAAAGCATCAGCCTCGACCTGGAAATGGCCACCGACATCGCACACGCCGCGGCCAGCGACGCCATCGGGGACACGCTCGATTACAAGGCGGTGTCCAAGCGCCTGATCGAGTTCGTCGAGGCCAGCGAATTCCAGCTGGTGGAGACGCTGGCGGAGCGAATCGCCGCCATCGTGCGCACCGAGTTCCACGTCCCCTGGCTGCGCCTGACCGTGCACAAGCCGGGCGCGGTGCGTGGCTCGCGCGACGTGGGCGTGGTGATCGAGCGTGGCCAGCGGGACTGAACGGTCATGGCGCAGGTCTATGTCAGTATCGGCAGCAACATCGACCGCGAGCGCAACATCGGGCTGGCCCTGCAGCGGCTGGCCGATGATTTCGGTCCGCTCACGCAATCTTCCGTGTTCGAGAGCGCGGCGGTAGGGTTCGACAGCGCGCCGTTCTACAACCTGGTGGTCGGCTTCATGACCGACGACAGCCCGCAGCAGCTGCAGCAATCCCTGCATGACATCGAGACGGCCAGCGGGCGGGAACGCGCCGGCACACTGAGCGCACGCACCCTCGATCTCGACCTGCTGCTGTACGACGACCTCGTGGTCCACGCGGGACGCCTGGTGCTGCCGCGCGACGATATCACCCGCTATGCATTCGTCCTCTACCCGCTTGCGGAAATCGCGCCGGATGCGCGGCATCCCGTCAGCGGTCAGCGGTTCGCGGATATGTGGGCGGCGTTCGATGACCCGCACCAGGTATTGCGTCGCGTCGACTGGCCACCCCGGCGCGCAGCCGACCCGCTGCATGAATCCGGCGACTGAGCTGCCCGTTCCGGAAGCGGACGCGCTGGCACTGAGCGCCCGGCTCGCCGACCGGATCCGGGCGGAAATCCGCGCCGCGGGCGGTGCGATTTCCTTCGCGCGCTACATGGAGCTGTGCCTGTATGCACCGGGGCTCGGCTACTACAGTGCCGGGCAGCGCAAGTTCGGTGCCGGCGGGGATTTCGTGACCGCACCGGAACTGGGTGATATGTTCGCGCGCTGCGTGGCGCGCACCTGCGCGGCCGTGCTGTCCACAACGGGTGGCGATATCCTCGAACTGGGTGCCGGTAGCGGGCGGCTGGCCGTGGACCTGCTCGGCGAACTCGAAACACTCGCGGTACTGCCGCGGCGCTACCGGATCCTCGAACGCAGCGCGGACCTGCGGCAACGCCAGCAGGCGCTGGTGCAGGAACGGCTGCCGCACCTGCAGGCGCGCGTCCGCTGGCTGGACCGGTTGCCGGATGCCGGGTTCACGGGCGTCATGCTCGGCAACGAGGTGCTGGACGCCATGGCGGTGGAGCGCTTCCACTGGGACGGGCGGGAGGCCATGCAGGTCTGCGTAACGGAACAGGGTGCAGGGTTCGGCTGGGCGACGCGGCCGTTCGCCACCCGGGACGGTGGCGGGATGGCCACGCGCCTGGCGCGCGAGCTGCAATTGCCTGCGCCGTACACCAGCGAACTCAACACCGGACTGCACGGCTGGCTGGCCGGCCTGGCCGGGCGGCAGGCGCGCGGACTCCTGCTGTTCATCGATTACGGCTATCCGCGCCGCGAGTATTACCACGAGCAGCGCACCAGCGGCACCCTGCAATGCCATTACCGCCAGCGCGTGCACGGCGATCCGTTCCTGTGGCCGGGCCTGCAGGACATCACCGCGCATGTGGATTTCACCGCGCTGGCACAAGCGGCGGTGGCTGCCGGCCTGGCCGTGTCCGGATACACCACCCAGGCGCATTACCTGCTCGATTGCGGCATCGACGAGCTGTTGCAGGCGCACGATCCCGGCAGCGGCGTGGGCTACCTGCGCCAGGCACAGCAGGCCAAGACCCTGCTGTTGCCCGGTGAGATGGGTGAACGCTTCCAGTGCATCGCCCTGACGCGTGATCTGGACAGCGCGCTCCCCGGGTTCCGCCGGCAGGACCTGCGCCACCGCCTGTAGTCTTCCTGCCGCCCGCTGGCGCAGCGCAGCGGGTGCCGGACGGGAAACACCGCGCTGCCCTGCGTCATGGTGGCGGTTGTGGATACCCATCCGCGCGCGCATTGCCCGACCCATGGATGTCCTGCACGCCACCTGGCTGGCCCTGGTACAGGGGCTTACCGAGTTTCTGCCGATCTCGAGTTCGGCGCATCTGATCCTGCTGCCGCGCCTGTTGCACTGGCCGGACCAGGGGCTTGCCTGCGATGTGGCCGTACGTGCTCTACCGGGTTGGCCTGGGGGCGTGGCTGTTCCGGCTGTTTGCGTAGGGGCGCCCGTCAGGCGCGCTGCGCTGGGCCCTTCTCTGCCATTATGTGGCCCGATCGCGGTCGCTGACCGCTCCTACTCCATGTTCCGGATGGCCTCGATACGCGCTGCCCGCAGCGCCGCGCCGATTGCCCTGCCGGATTGTCCGCTCGTGTCCACGCGGACCGCGGCCGCCGTCTGATACGCCCGTTCCAGCAGTTCTGCCGGCGGGTATGCACGGGAACGCGGGTCACGACTGTGTGCCTCGGCCGCGCACACCGCGGCGAAATCGGCGAGCCGTTCGCTGCGCCGGAAGGCATCCAGTGCCAGCAGCAGGTCCAGCTTCGCCGCGGCGTCCAGGGAAGCGAAGCGGTGCAGGTCACGGCGGTGCGCCAGCACCTTGCCGGCCAGTTCGCGGAAGCGACCCGGCACGCGCAGGCGTGCGCACAGGGATTCGAGTTGCGTCGGTGGCATGCCCGGGCCGTTGTCGATGTCGCACACCAGTGCGGCAAAGCGCTGTTCCGGATTCGGCGACAGCTGCGCGGCGCATTCGAGCACGGGCAGTGCCGGTCCGGCAGCCCCGTGCTGCGGCTGCAGTCCGGCCGCCAGGCCGGTCATTTCGGGAAACAGCTTTGCCAGTGCGCCACAGCCTTCCAGCACGCTGAAGAATCGTGCCGGTGCGCTGCACCCGAGCGCCTTGCACAGTTCCGCCCAGACCCGTTCGGGCACCAGTGCATCGACCTCCCCGCTGTCCACCATGTCGCGCATCAGCCGGTTGGTACCGTGCGCGACGTGGAAGCCGTAGCGGGCGAAGCACGCGCTAAAGCGCGCCACGCGCAGGATCCGCACCGGGTCCTCCGCAAAGGCCGGCGAGACGTGTCTGAGCAGGCCGTTATCGAGGTCCTCGCGTCCGCCATAGGGATCGATCAGTGTGCCATGCTCGTCTTCCGCCATGGCATTGATGGTGATGTCGCGCCGTTGCAGGTCCTGTTCCAGCGTCACGGCCGGGTCGGTGTTGAACGCGAACCCGGCATAGCCGGGCGCCGTCTTGCGCTCGGTCCGTGCCAGCGCGTATTCCTCCTTGCTCCGGGGATGCAGGAACACCGGGAAGTCCTTGCCCACCGGGGTGTAGCCGAGTTCGATCAGCTGCGCGGGGGTGGCGCCGACGACCACCCAGTCACGCTCGCCCACCGGCAGGCCAAGCAGCCTGTCGCGCACTGCACCGCCGACCAGGTAGATTTGCATGGTTCAGTTGCGCCGGGCGCGCCGGCGCAGTTCGTGATAATGGAAGGTGCTGTTACGTCCCGCCAGGTAGCCGGGTACGACGGCGCTGATCGGGGTCGGGTTGATACCCAGTGTCGGCAGGGCGTTGCAGCGACACAGGCTGTCGTGCTGCAGTGCGTAGTAGTTGTCCAGGGAGAACGGTTGTCCCGGTAGCAGCCCGAGCGCGTGCGCCTGCAGCCGGGACAGCCGTTTCCCCAGGCCGATGATGAGCCGGTGCAGTCCGAGCTGGTCGCGCGTGTACTCGACCAGCGCACGCAGCGTGAACACCTCCGGCCCGCACAGTTCCAGTCGCTCGCCGCCGGTGGCGTCGTGCATGGCGCGGTACATGGCCTCGACCACGTCACCCACGTAGACCGGTGCAAAACGGCTGTCGGGACACGCCAGCGGGAACACACCCGGTGCCAGGCGCAACAGGGTGGCGAAGCGGCTGAACAGCCCGTCGCCCTCGCCAAAAATGACCGACGGACGCAGCGAGGTCACGATCATCCGGCCGCTGGTGGTTGCGTGCACCAGGTCTTCGCCGGCCCCCTTGGTCTTCAGGTACAGGCTGTGTGCCTCGTTGACGTCCGCATTCAGGGCGCTCATATGCAGCAGGCGACCGACCCCGGCGTCGAGCGCGGCAACGACCAGCTTGCGTGGCAGCTCGACGTGCGTGTGCTGGAAATCGCCGCCCCTGCGGTCACGGTCATTCAGGATGCCGACCAGGTTGACCACGATGTCCACGCCGTGCAGGTGCCGGCGCAGTTGTGCGGCATCGTGCACGTCGGCGGCATGCAGGGTGATGTTCGGATTGGTGATGAGCGAGCGATGCCGTTCCGGATGCCGGGAGAGAATGCGGACCCGGCGGCCGTCGCCCGCGAGGCGGTGGGCGAGGTGCCGGCCGACGAATCCGGTGCCGCCAAGTATGCAAAGGGTCTGGGTCATGTGCTGTATGCGTGTCCGTGGCCTGCCGCCTATTCTAGCGCGTGGTCACTTCGTATGCGTCACGCGGTTTGATCTCCTGCATGTGTTTCGTCAGCGGGATGACCGGGCGCTGCAGGCGCCAGTCATAAATGGCCGCGTAGGCCAGGATGCGCTGCACGTATTTGCGTGTCTCGTCAAACGGTATGGCGGCAATCCAGCTGGCGGCGGGCTGGGGCTGGTCATCGGGTAACCAGCGCTGCACCCGCTGCGGTCCGGCATTGTACGCGGCCGATGCCAGTACCACGTTGTTATCATAGCGGCGCATGACTTCCTTCAGATAGGCAGAGCCGATGCGGATGTTGCGTTCCGGGTCATACAGATGCCGGGTACCCGGCAGGGGGATCCGGTTCTTGCGCGCGGTGACCCGCCCGGTAACCGGCATCAACTGCATCAGGCCCATGGCACCGGCACCGGAGCGGGCGTCCGGGTTGAAGGCGCTTTCGGTGCGGATAACGGCATACACGTGCCCGGGGTCCAGCTGGTATTCCCCGGCATAGTGCCGCACATCATCGAGATGATCGAGCGGAAAACGCAGCTCCAGGTCATCGTAATCCTCACTGCGCGCCACGGTCAGGATGGCCTGGTCGTGCCAGCCCCAGTCCGAGGCCAGGTGCGCGGCCAGCTTCAGTTGCCGGGTGTCCATCTTCCCGATGGCGCTTTGCCATTCCCGGCGCGCCTCGGTCTGCAGCCCGGCCAGCAACAGCTCGTGAGCGCGCACCACGCCCGGCAGCTTCCGTACGGCCTGCAGTTCCTCTCCGGTATACTCGATCGGACGGTCACCCATCACGTACGGCCAGTGCAGTTCGTCCGCGGCGAGAAATCCGTAATAATCCCGTTCTCCGGCCAGCGCCGAAAGCACGTCCCGGCCGGCCTGCCTTTGCGAGGTATAGTCCAGGGCGATGCCCCGCCAGTACCGCCATTCGTTACGGGTCGCTTCCTCCGCGGGCATGCTGTCGATGTGCTGCAACACCGCCGGCCACAGGCCGTCGGAGATGGCGCTGCGCACGCGCCATTCGCGCACCTCGCTGTCGGTCACGCGCTCGGGAACCGCGTTCAGCCAGCCATGGGCATCGGGATCCCTGCGCCAGCCGGCGAGCAGCGCAATGTCCTTGTCGAGCTCGGCGGCATCGTCCGCGTCGAAATGGTAATGCGGCCGGATTTCGAGCCAGCGGTCATGCGCATAATCGACATCGGAGCGGGCCAGCCGGTGCAGGGCATACAGGATGATCTCGCGCGTGTGCGGGTTGTCCGCTTGCAGTTTGCCGGAGTCCAGCAGGCGCGCGGGCCGTGCGTACGCCGCGCGCCACAGCGGCAGCCAGTCCCGTTCCGGTTCGGGCAGCGGCTTGGCCAGGTATTCCGCCAGGCTCAGGTTGCCGCCCTCGATGGCCAGCCGGATGCGCTGCCAGCGCAGCGCATCGGTGATGGCCCCGCTGTTTTCCAGGTAGCGGAAGACCGGGTCGCAGGCATCGTCCTGCGAGTGTCCGACCAACCAGAGCTGCAGGGCGTCCGCGGTCACCTGCGATTTTTTACCGGTCGCCAGCCGGGCCTGCAGCCGGTAGCAGCGCAACGCGACGGGCTGGTCACCCTGGTACAGTGACAGGAATGCCTGCCAGTCGTGTGCGCTGGCCAGCTTGTAGAGCCAGGCACGCCGCAGCAGCGCGCCGGTCGGCTGGTCGGCGTAACGCTGGATGTAGCGTTCGATCGCCTTGTGGTTGGCCGGGATCAGACGGTCGCGCAGGTACCAGTATTGCAGGTAGGGATACAGCGGGTAGTCGCGCAGGGATGCCTCGAGGTCTCTGAATTCATCCAGCTTGCGCGCAGCCAGCGCATCGCGGGCCTCCAGGAAGCGGTCGCGCTGGTCCTGCAGGGAATCACCCGCGTATGCCGCGGTCGATACGAGGATTGTGGATACGATCAGGAACAGCCTGACCACGAACGGATGCAGCATGGTTGCTATAGTTACAGAAATCGCGGCGACAAAACAGGAGGAATGAACAATGTTTGTTGCAGTCAATCCTGCCGACGGAAGTACTGCGGAAATCAGCGCAGCCTTCACGGCCGGGCAGCTCGAAGAGGTGCTGGAACAGGCGGCCGCTGCCGCGCCCGTCTGGCAGGCGATGCCGCTCGCCGCGCGCTGCGAACGGGTGCGCGCGGCAGGCGCGGTGCTGCGCCGGCGCAGCGAGGAGCTCGCGCGCCTGATCACGGAGGAAATGGGCAAGCCGATCCTGGAGTCACGCGCCGAAATCGCCAAATGCGCGCTGGGCTGCGACTACTATGCGGAGCACGGCGCGACCTTCCTGGCCGACGAACCCATCGCCAGCGATGCCGCGCGCAGCCTGGTGGCCTATCAGCCGCTGGGCACCGTACTGGCCGTGATGCCGTGGAATTTCCCGTTCTGGCAGGTGTTCCGCTTTGCCGCGCCCGCGCTGGTGGCGGGCAATACCGGGTTGCTCAAGCATGCCTCCAATGTCCCGCAGTGCGCACTGGCCATCGAGTCGGTGTTCTGTGAGGCCGGTTTTCCCGCAGGTGTGTTCCGCACCCTGATGATCGGTTCCGGACAGGTCGCGGGCGTGATCGGAGACCCGCGCGTGCACGCGGTCACCCTCACCGGCAGTGAGTCGGCCGGCCGGGCGGTGGCGGCAGCGGCAGGTAACGCACTGAAAAAGTGCGTGCTCGAACTGGGTGGCTCCGATCCGTACCTGGTACTGGCCGACGCCGATCTCGAGGTCGCGGTCGAGACCGCGGTGACCTCGCGCTTTCTCAATACGGGTCAGAGCTGTATCGCCGCCAAGCGCTTCATCGTGGTGCCGGAAATCGCCGCTGCGTTTGTCGAGCGTTTTCGCCAGGGCGTCGACGCGCTGGCCCTGGGCGACCCGCTGGACGAGCGCAACCGGGTCGGGCCGATGGCGCGTCTGGACCTGCGCGAGGAGTTGCACCGGCAGGTCACCGACAGCATCGCCAGCGGGGCGGTGGCCGTGACCGGCTGTGCCCCGCTCGACGGGCCGGGCGCCTATTACCGTCCTTCCATCCTCGACCAGGTGCGTCCCGGGATGCCTGCATATAATGAGGAGCTGTTCGGCCCGGTCGCCAGCGTGCTCCGCGCCCGCGACGAGGAGGATGCCATCCGCATCGCCAACGATACGGAGTTCGGGCTGGGGGGCAGCGTGTGGACCCGCGACGTGGCGCGGGGCGAGGCGGTGGCGCGCCGTCTGCAGTGCGGTTCGGCATTCGTGAACGGCCTGGTCAAGAGCGATCCCCGCCTGCCGTTCGGCGGCATCCGGCGCTCCGGTTTCGGTCGCGAGCTGTCGCACCACGGCATCCACGAATTCGTGAACGCCAAGACGCTCTGGATCCGCTAGGGCGCACTCTGCAAGCAATTGATTCATTGAGGGAACGCGTGATCCGGACGCGTCCCCCGTACGCCGGCTATCCTTTCGATTCCGGTTTGCGCCAGAATTCGCAGATGGAATTGCTTGCCTGTCTGCTCACCGGTGGTGTCGCCGGGCTCATGGCCGGTCTGCTGGGTATCGGCGGCGGACTGGTCATCGTACCGGCGCTGGCCATGCTGTTAGCCCGTCAGGGTGTACCGGCGGCACACGTCATGCACGTGGCCGTCGGGACCTCGCTGGCGAGCATCGTGCCGACGGCGGTTTCCTCGCTGCTGGCCCATGACCGGCGTGGCGGTGTGGACTGGCCCGTGGTGCGCGCCCTGCTGCCGGGAATCCTGGCCGGCGGGCTGGGAGGCGCGTGGCTGGCCGGCCGGGTCAGCAGCCCGGGCCTGGCGCTGATCTTCGGGGTGTTCGAACTGCTGGTCGCCGCGCAGTTGTGGCTGGGCCTGCAACCGGATGCACACCGGGCACTGCCCGCTACGGCCGGCATGACGCTGGCCGGCGGCGTGATCGGGTCGCTGTCCGCCCTGCTGGGTATCGGCGGCGGCACGCTGACCACCCCGTTCCTGCTCTGGCATGGCATCGACATCCGGCGAGCCGTGGGCACCTCGGCCAGTGCCGGCCTGCCGATCGCACTGGCCGGCGCGTCCGGTTTTGCCTGGAGTGGCTGGGGTGTGCCACTGGCGCTCGGCTGGACCACCGGCTTCATCTACTGGCCTGCCGTGGCCGCCCTGCTGCTGGCCAGCGTGCCCATGGCCCCGCTCGGGGCACGACTCGCACACACGCTGCCGCGGTCGTGGTTGCAACGCGGCTTTGCCCTGTTCCTGCTGCTGGTCGGCGTGAAAATGGTGTGGCCGGGATGACCGTCCGTTTGCAGGCAGGGGTTCCGTGTGGACTGATCCGGATTTCAAAAGAAAACCATAATTATACAGATCACATTATTATTGAATTAATCACAACATTGTTTGTGAAACATGGGGTTATTGCGGTTCGGGTATCCGCCTGCACGAATAAGTAGCATTTATTCACGGCTAGATTTTACTGGTTTGAAATTCGGCACCAAAGGGGTATCGTTAGCGGCCCCTGCCACAGGCAGACCTGCGCGCATGCTATCCCGACAGAACATCCACGGCGTGCAGCAAGACAGATTGCACTGAATCCGCTATCGAAGGAGACTCATGTCCACACTCGTCAACCCCCATGGCGGTGGCACGCTCAAGCCACTGCTGCTCGAAGGTGCTGCACTGGAGGCGGAACAGCAACGCGCCGCCGGCCTCACCAGGATCAACGTTTCCTCCCGCGAAGCCGGTGACATCATAATGATGGGTATCGGCGGCTTCACCCCGCTGACCGGTTTCATGACCCGGGCCGACTGGGAAGGAGTCTGCGACGGGATGAAGATGGCAAACGGCCTGTTCTGGCCGATCCCCGTGACGCTCTCCACCGACAATGCAAGCGCCGGCGGTATCAAGGAAGGCGCGGACATCGCGCTGTTCGACCCGGAGCGCAATGAAATCCTGGCGACCATGAAGGTCACCGAGAAGTATGCCATCGACAAGAAGCACGAGTGCATGATGGTCTACAAGACCACCGACGAGGAGCACCCGGGCGTCAGTATGGTGATGGCACAGGGTGACGTGAACCTGGCCGGACCGATCAAGGTGCTGTCACAGGGCGAGTTCCCGGAGCAGTACGGCGACCAGTTCATGACCCCCGCGCAGACGCGCGCCGAATTCGAAAAGCGCGGCTGGAAGACCATCGCTGCCTTCCAGACCCGCAATCCGATGCACCGTTCCCACGAGTACCTGGCCAAGATCGCCATCGAGACCCTCGACGGCGTGCTGGTTCACTCGCTGCTGGGCAAACTGAAGCCCGGCGACATCCCGGCGAATGTGCGTTCCGACGCCATCCAGGTGCTGATCGACAACTATTTCGTCAAGAACACGGTGATCCAGGCCGGTTATCCACTGGACATGCGCTACGCCGGTCCACGCGAGGCGCTGCTGCATGCCCTGTTCCGCCAGAACTACGGCTGTTCGCACCTGATCGTCGGTCGTGACCACGCCGGCGTCGGTGACTATTACGGCCCCTTCGACGCGCACCACATTTTCGATGAAATTCCGGCCGATGCGCTCGAGACCAAACCGCTCAAGATCGACTGGACCTTCTGGTGCAACAAGTGTGGCGGCATGGGCTCCATGAAGACCTGTCCGCACGAGGCGGGTGACCGCGTGCTGCTGTCCGGCACCAAGGTGCGCAAGATGCTGACCGACGGCGAGGACCTGCCGGCCACCTTCAGCCGCCCGGAAGTGGCCAGTGTGCTGCAGGCCTATTACGCCACCCTCACCGAGAAGGTCGATATCAAGATGAGCGGACATTCCGCCAAGTAACGACTCTGGAGACCGTTGCTACCGTGTGGGGTGACGGAGTATCAACTGCAGTAAAAAAAAGATGGAGAATGAACATGCCAACATTTGTACGTACTGATAAGTGTGATG
>CAYUFA010000072.1:0-12929 GCA_964443845.1 uncultured Ectothiorhodospiraceae bacterium | reverse complement strand
GTCCGCCTGACCGTCCAGCGGCTGCGCGTCCGGAACCAGGCGCGCCATGATCCCGGCCACGTGCAGGTCCTGGCCACGCAGGTACACCTGGCCCTGCCAGTCGAGCGGGTTGGGTGTCGTGCCCTGGAGGTGCGCCTCGACCTCCAGCAGGTGACCGAGCGAGTCGGGCAGACCTGCGCGGCCCGACACGTCATGCCGGTCGCCGTGATTGCGCAGTACCAGCGACACGTCGCGGAAATGCAGCGCGGGACGCCCGCGCTGCTCGTCCAGGAAGGTGATCCCGGCACCCCGCAGCGACAACCGTGCCAGCGCACTCAGGTCGGGCGGCACGGCCTGCGGATCGGCCTGGAATTCCTTCACGTACACGTGGCCGTCCGCGGCGCGCACCACGGTGAAGTCGGTATTCACGAAGTCGAGGCCGGCCAGGCGCAGGGTGCGCGTGAGCAGGACATCGCGCAGATCGACCCGCACCCAGAGCTCGCCGATGTCGAGCCGCTGTTCCGGATGTTCCCGGCTGGCGATGCGCACACCGGCCAGCTTGAGCACCGGCGACAGCCCGCGCCAGGTGGCCTGCATGTGATGGATGGTGACGTCGCGGTGCAGCGTGCGGCTGGCCAGTGTGGCGATGTCGTCGCGGTAACTGCCGAGGTACGGCACGAACAGGCGCGCGCTGCCCAGCAGCAGCGCGCACAGTGCCAGCAGCACCACCAGGGTCGTTGCCAGGAAGCGCAGCAGGCGGGTCAGCATGAGACGGTCGGCCTGCGGGCGTGACGGAACGCTCCGCTACATCGGAACCACGTCATACTGCTCCTGGGTGTAGAGCATCTCCACCTGGTAGCGGATCGGCTTGCCGATGAAGGTTTCCAGTTCGGCCAGGCTGGCGGACTCCTCGTCGAGAAACAGGTCCACCACTTCCTGCGAGGCCAGTACCAGCAGTTCCTGGGGATCGAACTGGCGTGCGGCACGGATGATTTCGCGGAAGATCTCGTAGCAGGTGGTCTCGGCCGTCTTCAGCGAGGCACGCCCGTTACAGGTCGGGCAGACCTCGCACATGACGTGCTCCAGGCTCTCGCTGGTGCGCTTGCGGGTCATCTCCACCAGTCCGAGTGCGGACACCTCGCTGATATGCGTCTTGGAGTGGTCCTTCTCCAGGCACTTCTCCAGCGTGCGCAGTACCTGGCGCTTGTGCTCCTCGTCCTGCATGTCGATGAAGTCGATGATGATGATGCCGCCGAGGTTGCGCAGGCGCAGCTGCCGCGCCAGCGTCTGCGCGGCCTCGAGGTTGGTCTTGAAAATGGTCTCCTCGAGGTTGCGGTGTCCGACGTAGCCGCCGGTGTTGACGTCGCAGGTGGTCATCGCCTCGGTCTGGTCGATGATCAGATAGCCACCGGACTTGAGCTGCACCTTGCGGTCCAGTGCCTTCTTGATCTCGTCCTCGATGGAATAGATATCGAAGATCGGCCGTTCTCCCGGGTAATATTCCAGCTGGGTCTTCATCCCGGGCATGAAGCGGTCGCAGAATTCGCGGGCGCGCTGGTAACTCTCGCGCGAGTCGATGCGCACGCGTTCGATACCATCATCGAGCATGTCGCGCATGACACGGATGGTCAGCGGCAGGTCCCCGTACACCAGCGAGCCGGCCTGCGCCTGCGGCAGGGTCGCGCGGATCGATTCCCACAGCTTGCGCAGGAACAGCATGTCGGCGCGCAGCGCCTCGGCGGTGGCGCCTTCCGCCGCGGTGCGCGCGATGTAACCGCCGCCCTCCTGCTCCGTCATGAACAGCTGGATCAGGTCGCGCAGCCGCACCCGCTCCTCCTCGCCGTCGATCTTCTGGGAAATACCCACGTTGGCCACGTTGGGGATGAAGACCAGGTGGCGCGATGGCAGCGTGACCTGCGTGGTCAGGCGCGCACCCTTGGTGCCGAGCGGATCCTTGATGACCTGCACGCTGATCTCGTCACCCTCGTGCAGCAGGCGCGTGATATCGGCCACGGACTTCGTCGCAGCGAAATCACCGTCGATGGGCTGTTCGATGTCGGAGGCGTGCAGGAAGGCCGCGCGTTCCAGCCCGATATCGACGAAGGCCGCCTGCATGCCGGGCAACACGCGGCACACGCGGCCCTTGTAGATATTGCCGACCAGGCCGCGCCGGCGCGCACGCTCGACGAAGATTTCCTGTAACACCCCGTTCTCGACCAGGGCAACCCGGGTCTCGCGCGGTGTCACGTTGATGAGTATTTCCTCGCTCATGCGATCCCTGTCATTTCATCGGTTGCCGGGGACTCCTGCACCCCCGGTGCGGCTCCTGCCGGCGCAGACGTCCCGCCTAGAGTACCCCGATCCCGGCTTCCTGTAACAGCGCCGCGGTCTCGAACAGCGGCAACCCCATCACGCCGGAATAGCTGCCCTCGATCCGGCTGACGAAGATCGCGGCCCGTCCCTGGATGGCATAGGCCCCGGCCTTGTCCAGCGGCTCCCCGGTATCCCAGTATGCCGCACATTCGTCCGGGTGGAGCGTGCGGAAGGTCACCCGGCTGGACTGGACCCGGACCGCCGTCCTGTCTGCCACCAGCGCGACTGCGCTCAATACGCTATGCGTGCGCCCGGACAGGCGCTGCAGCATGTCCAGGGCGTGCGTGCGGTCGCGCGGCTTGCCGAGGATGTCCGGCCCGCAGACGACCGCGGTGTCGGCACCCAGCACCGGGCGACGGCGCCCGTCCGCCAGGCCCCGCCAGCCGGCACGCGCCTTCTCCAGCGCGACGCGCCGGACGTAGGTGCCGGCATCCTCGCCGCTGTGCAGCGTCTCGTCCACGTCCACCGCCAGCACCTCGAAAACGACCCCGATCTGTGCCAGCAGTTCCCGGCGCCGGGGCGACTGCGAGGCGAGGTAGAGTTGCGGCAGCGGGTGCATGCGGGTCCCGGCAGGCAGGAATCAGGCGCGATGATAGGGGTGGTGGTTGAGAATGCTCCACGCCCGGTACAGCTGTTCGGCGACCAGGATGCGCACCAGTGCATGCGGGAAGGTCAGCGCGGACAGGGACCAGCGGCGTTCGGCGCGTGCCAGGCAGTCGGGTGCCAGCCCGTCCGGCCCGCCCACCAGCAGGGCCACGTCCCGGCCCGAACCCAGCCACACGCCGAACTGCGCGGCCAGCTCCGCCGTGCTCCAGCCCTGTCCCGCGACGTCGAGCGCGATGACCGTGCAATCCTTCGGCACGGCGGCCAGCAGCTGACGCCCTTCCTCGAGTTGCGCCGTTGCGGCCGCCTGCGACCTGCTGCGCCGCCCGACCGGGATCTCGACCAGTTGCAGGGTGCATTCGCGCGGCAGCCGGCGTGCGTACTCCCGGTAGCCCTGCTCCACCCACCCCGGCATGCGGGTGCCCACGGCAAGCAGGTGGATGCGCATGCGGGACGGTCAGCCCCGGTCGGATTCGGCCGTGGACGAGCCGGCACCGACCGACCACAGTTTTTCCAGCGCGTAGAACGCCCGCGTTTCCGGCAGCATGATATGCACGACGAGATCGATGAGGTCGATCAGGATCCACTCGGAACCCTTGTCACCTTCCACGCCCGGCGCACGCACGCCGACCTCTTCGGCGCGTTCGGCCACGTGATCGGCGAGCGACTTGATGTGCCGGGTGGAAGTGCCGCTGGCGATGACCATGAGATCGGTGATCGAGGTCTGGTCGCGCACGTCCAGCACGCGGATATCCACGGCCTTGAGGTCTTCCAGGGCGTCGATGGTGACGTCCAGCAGCTGTTTCAGGCGGCCTTCGACATGGATGCCGGACAGGTCGATCTGGTGTTTTTTCATACTCTGGCCCCGCTGGTATACAAACCCTGCTCCCGGATCAGCGCGAGCACGCGCTCCGGCACCAGGAAGCTGGCATCCCGGCCGGACTGCAGCAGGCCGCGGATGCGGGTACCGGAAATCTCCAGCTGGGTGACCGGCTGGAAAAACAGCATGCCGGAAGATTTCGAGCGCAACGCCGCAACCTCCGGCACGCGCCGTCTGGCAATCAGTTCACCCAGCTCGCCGGTGTCGGGAAACACCGCACCGGGCCGCGTCATCACCACGAGGTGACAATAGTTGTTCAGTTCGCGCCAGCGGTGCCAGCCGGGCAGGCCGATGAACGCGTCCATGCCGGTCAGCAGGCACAGCGTCCGTGCCGGGAAGTCCTGCTTCAGCGCTTCCAGGGTGTCGATGGTCCAGGACGGCGTGGGGCGGTCCAGCTCGCGTTCGTCGATCACGAAACCTTCATGCCCGGCGATGGCAACCGCGAGCAGGTCGGCGCGTGCGCGCGCGGAGGCCAGCGGCGGCGGACGGTGCGGCGGCAGATGACACGGCACCAGGCGGATTTCCGACAGTCCGAGCGCATCCTTCACCTCCAGCGCCGGGCGCAGGTGTCCGTAGTGAACCGGGTCGAAGGTGCCGCCGAGAATGCCGATCATGCAGGAGTTCGCGCCGGGCAGGTCTTGCCAGCGGGCGCATGAACGGCACCAGCGAGGTGGTTGATGCGTACCGGAGCCGGTGTCGCAACGCCGCCAGCATGCCGATCGACACGGCTCACGTACGGATATGACCGTCGCCCAGCACGATGTACTTGAGCGTGGTCAGCCCTTCCAGCCCCACCGGACCGCGTGCGTGCAGCTTGTCGGTGCTGATGCCGATCTCGGCGCCCAGCCCGTATTCGAAGCCATCGGCAAAGCGGCTGGAAGCATTCACCATGACCGAGCTGGAATCGACCTCGCGCAGGAAGCGCTGCGCACGCCCCAGGGACTCGGTGACGATGACGTCGGTGTGATCGGAGCCGTGGCGGTCGATGTGATCCAGCGCGGCATCCAGATCGTCGACCACGCGAATGGCGAGGATCGGGGCCAGGTACTCCTCGTCCCAGTCCGCCTCGGTGGCCGCAACGAGGTCCGGGAGGAGCGCGCGCGTACGCTCGCAGCCGCGCAGCTCGACGCCGGCTGCGCGGTATTGCTGCGCCAGCGGGGGAAGTACGGCCGCGGCGATACCCTGCGCGACCAGCAGGGTTTCCATGGTATTGCACGTGCCGTAGCGCTGGGTCTTGGCGTTGTAGGCCACGCGGATGGCCTTGTCGAGGTCGGCCTGGTCGTCGATATAGGTGTGGCACACGCCGTGCAGGTGCTTGATCACCGGCACACGCGCCTCCGCGCTGATGCGTTCGATCAGGCCCTTGCCGCCACGCGGCACGACCACGTCGACGTAGTCCTGCATGCGGATCAACTCGCCCACGGCGGCACGGTCGGTGGTCTCGACCACCTGCACCGCGTCGGCCGGCAGACCGGCCGCGGCCAGGCCCTGGTGGATGCAGCGCGCAATGGCCTGGTTGGAATGCAGTGCCTCGGAACCGCCACGCAGGATACTGGCATTGCCGGACTTCAGGCACAGCCCGGCGGCGTCGGCGGTGACGTTCGGGCGCGATTCGTAGATGATGCCGATCACGCCCAGCGGCACGCGCATACGCCCGACCTGGATGCCGGAAGGCCGGAACTTCAGGTCGCTGACGGCGCCCACCGGGTCGGGCAGCAGCGCGATCTCGCGCAGCCCCTCGGCCATGGCGGCGATGCGCGCGTCGTTGAGTTCCAGCCGGTCCAGCAGGGCATCATCGAGGCCGTGCCGGCGACCGGCCTCGAGGTCCCGGGCGTTCTCGGCCGCGAGCGTGTCCGCCGCCGCCTCGATGGCGTCGGCCATGGCGCGCAGCGCCTGGTCCTTGCTACCGCTGTCGGCACGACTCGTGACGCGTGCCGCGGCACGGGCGCGCACACCGACCCCCTGCATGTACTGCGCGACGTCGAACGGGACGGATTCTGCGTTTACGCTCATAACCTGTTGTTCAGAAAGTCTGCTCCGGATCTGCCAGCACCGGTTTGCCGGCCAGTTGCATGGTCAATTGTAACAGCTCGTCCCAGGGGTTGCCTGCCGCCTGGCCCTTGCATACCCGGTCGAGTCGCGCGCACTGCCGCAACAGCGACCGGCAGCGGGCGGCCGGCAGACGCCGCAGGGCCTGGCCGACCAGGTTCTTGCGGTTGGCCCAGACCCGGTACTTCGCCAGCACCGCGGGGAGCGCGCTCCCGCCCGCCACCTCGGCCGCCATGCCGGCCAGCGTGCGCAGTTCGCGCGCCAGCGCCCACAACACCACCGGCGGGGCCGTGCCCTCGGCCTGCAGTCCCTGCAGGATGTGCACGCAACGCGCCGCCTGCCCGGCCAGCGCCGCGTCGGCGAGTCCGTACACGTCATAGCGCGCGTGGTCGGCGACCAGTTGCAGGATGTCGGCCTCGGTCACCGGCCCGGCCCCGCGCAGCAGGTACAGCTTGTCGATCTCCTGCACACAGGCCAGCAGGTTGCCCTCGACCCGGTCGGCCAGCATGCGCACCGCCTCCGGCGTCGGTTCCAGCCCGCACCGGCGCATACGCGCCTGCACCCAGGCGGGCAACTCCCCGGCCTGCAGCGGCCAGACGAAGACCACCACCCCGGCCTGCCCGAGCGCCTGCACCCACTTGCTGCTGCGCGCGGCGCTTTCCAGTTTGCCGGCCGTGACCAGCAGCAGCGTGTCTTGCGGCGGGCGGGCAGCATACTCGCGCAGGGCCTGCGCACCGGCATCGCCCGGCCTGCCGGTGGGCAGGCGCAGGTCGAGCACCCGGCGCTCGGCAAACAGCGACAGGTTACCGGCCCCGTCCAGCAGGCGGTTCCAGTCGAAGCCGGGCTGCACGCTCAGGACGTCGCGCTCCGTAAAGCCCTGGGCACGCGCCGCCGTGCGCACGGCATCGGCCGCTTCCAGCACGCGCAGCGGTTCGTCACCGCTGATGAAATACACCGGCGCCAGGGTCTTTTTCAGGTGGGCGTCGAGCTGTTCGGGTCGTATCTGCATGCATTCCGCTTCATGTTTCGTGTAGGAGCGCTCGTCGAGCGCGATGGAACCGGCATCAGAAAAGCGCGCTCGACGAGCGCTCCTGCAGACCATCGATCCGCTCGGGCAGATCTCACCGCGCCGCGGCGGCGATGCGCAGCATGGCGAGGTTGACGAGGTTCTCCTGCAGCGTCGCGCGTACATCCTGCTCCTCGCGCTGCTTGCCGAGCACGTCGGTGCTGCTGAAAATGTAATCCCGGCTCAGCGAGACGGACTGCTCCGGCACCACCACTTTCCGGTCGGGCGTCACCACCGCGAAACCGACGGTCTGGCGTACCTCGTATTCCAGCACGTTGCCGGCGGTATCCACCGAGACCACCAGCTTCTCGTTGTCGTTCCTGGTGATCTCGAGGATGGCGGTCGCCTCGTGCTCGCGGTCGGTGACCCGGATATCGCGCAGCCGCAACGCCGCGGTGAAGTCGTCCGCCAGCGTACCGAACGGCTTGATTCCCTTGATATAGGTCACGGACATGGCCTGCGGCAGCGCGCTGCTGCCGCGCAGCTGGAATCCGCAACCGGCCAGCAGCAGCACCAGCAGCAGGATCGGTAATCTCTTGGGAGGCGTTCTCATTGCATTCTCATCCGGGCTCAGGGTCACCTGATTCTCGCCACCAGTCAATTGATGCCGGCACCACGCGATTCCAGTTCAGGGGATCTCTGACCCCGCTTTCAGACCACCAGGTTCACCAGCTTGCCAGGCACGATGATGATCTTGCGCACTTCCCGGTCCGTGATGTGGCGCACCACGTTCTCCTCGGCCAGCGCACTCTGCTCGATGGTGTAGCGGTCCGCATCCGCGGCCACCCCGATGGTGCCGCGCAGCTTGCCGTTGACCTGCACGGCGAGCGTGATCCGGTCCTGCACCAGCGCCGCCGCATCCACGGCGGGCCAGCGGCAGTCCACGACCGCCGTCTCGTGCCCGAGCGCGTGCCAGCAGGCATGCGTGATGTGCGGGATGATCGGTGCGAGCATCAGCACCACGCATTCCAGCGCCTCCTGCAGCACCGCCCGGCCCGGCGCGCTGAAATCCTCGCAGCGGGACAACTCGTTCATCAGTTCCATGTTGGCCGCGATCGCGGTGTTGAAGGTGTAGCGCCGGCCGATGTCGTCGCCGACCTTGGCCAGGGTGCTGTGTACCCTGTTGCGCAGTGCCTTCTGCGCCGCGTTGAGCCCGGCGGGTTCCAGCGGCTGCGTCGGCCCGGCCGTTACGTGTGCGTGCACCAGCCTCCACAGGCGCTTCAGGAAGCGCGCGGCCCCCTCCACGCCGGAGTCGGCCCATTCCAGCGACTGCTCCGGCGGCGCGGCGAACATGGTGAACAGGCGCACGGTATCCGCGCCGTAGCGATCGATCAGGCCCTGCGGGTCGACGGTATTGCCCTTCGACTTCGACATCTTGGAACCGTCCTTCAGCACCATGCCCTGGGTGAGCAGCGCGGTGAACGGTTCGTCCGGCCGGATCAGCCCCTCGTCGCGCATCAGCTTGTTGAAGAAACGCGCGTACAGCAGGTGCAGCACGGCGTGCTCGATGCCACCGACGTACTGGTCGACCGGCAGCCAGTAATCGGCGCGCTCGTCCAGCATCGCCGCGCGCTGGTCGGCGCAGGCATAGCGCGCGTAGTACCAGGACGATTCGAAGAAGGTATCGAAGGTATCGGTTTCGCGTTCGGCCGGCCCGCCGCAGGCCGGGCAGGTACAGGCGATGAAGTCCTGCATCCTTTTCAGCGGCGAGCCGGTGGCATCCACAGTGACCTCGGTGGGCAGCACCACCGGCAGGTCCGCCTCCGGGACCGGCTGGTCGCCGCATTGCCCGCAGTGGATGATCGGGATCGGGCAGCCCCAGTAACGCTGGCGTGACACGCCCCAGTCGCGCAGGCGGTAGTTCACGCGGCGCGCGCCCTTGCCCGCCGCCACCAGCCAGTTGGCGATGGCCTCGCAGGCCTGCGCGGAACTCAGTCCGCTGAAGCGGCCGGATTCCATCAGGATGCCTGTCCCGGTATACGCGGCCTGGGTGAGGTCGTCCGGCGCACCGTTGCGGGCCGGCCGGATCACCTGGCGGATGCGCAGGCCGTTCTGGCGGGCGAATTCGTAGTCGCGCTGGTCGTGCGCCGGCACGGCCATCACCGCGCCGTGGCCGTATTCCATCAGCACGAAGTTGGCCGCCCAGACCGGGACCGTCTCCCCGGTGACCGGGTGCACGGCACGCAGGCCGGTATCGACGCCCTTTTTCTCCAGCGTCGCCATGTCGGCCTCGGCCACGCGCGTGTTGCGGCATTCCGCGATGAAGGCCGCCAGCGCGGGATCGTGCCCGGCCGCCTCCGCCGCCAGCGGGTGTTCCGGCGCCACCGCGACATAGGTCACGCCCATCACCGTATCCGGGCGCGTGGTGTAGATCGGCAGCGTGTCGTCGCGCCCCTCGACGCCGAACTCCATCTCGACGCCTTCCGAGCGCCCGATCCAGTTGCGCTGCATGGTCACGACCTGCTCGGGCCAGCCGGACAGCTGGTCCAGATCGGCCAGCAATTCCTCGGCATACGACGTGATCTTCATAAACCACTGCGGGATCTCGCGCCGCTCGACCAGGGCACCGGAACGCCAGCCACGCCCGTCGATCACCTGCTCGTTGGCCAGCACGGTCTGGTCGACCGGGTCCCAGTTCACCATGGCGGTCTTTTTATAGACCAGCCCCTTGTTGAACAGGCGCGTGAAAAACCACTGCTCCCAGCGGTAGTAGTCCGGATGGCAGGTCGCCAGCTCGCGCTCCCAGTCGTAGCCGAAACCGAGCAGCTTGAGCTGGTTGCGCATGTAGGCGATGTTCTCCCAGGTCCACTGCGCCGGGGGCACCCGGTTGCGGATGGCGGCGTTCTCGGCCGGCAGGCCGAACGCGTCCCAGCCCATGGGCTGCAGCACGTTTTTTCCCTGCATGCGCTGGTAGCGCGTGATGACATCGCCGATGGTGTAATTGCGCACGTGCCCCATGTGCAGGCGCCCGCTCGGGTAGGGAAACATCGACAGGCAGTAGAATTTTTCCCGGGCCGGGTCCTCGACCACGCGAAAAGTGGCGCGTTCCTCCCAGTAGCGGCGTGCCTCGGCCTCGATACGTTCGGGTTGGTAGCTCTCTTCCATAGGGGGCATGCCGGCAAAAAAGGAAGGCCGAAGAATACCGTAGCGGCAACGCCCGCCACAACACGACACGGGTTCTGCTTCACCTGGCGGGGAGTTTGCGCCAAACTTGGGCTGGAGACCACGCAGGATACGGAAATGACCGACAAACCTTCCAACCGTGAAAAATGGCTGAATGCCTACGACGACATGATGGTGCGGGTACGCACCGCCATCGAGGAAGCCGGGGAAAGCACCCTGCCCGCGCTGCAGCGGATCATCCACCGGGCACGCGACACGGCGGTCGAACTCGGCGAGCTGAGCCGGGACGAGGCGGAAAAGGTGGCCTTCTACCTGCAGCGCGACCTGCAGGACGCCGGGCAGCACCTGGCCGAGACCGGCCACGAACTGGGCGACTGGCTGCGCTTCGATGTCAACCTGATCGAGGACCGGCTGCTGGAAACGCTGCTGAAGGTGGCCGACCACTCGAAGCTGGAAATGCTGCAGTTCCAGGAGGAACTGGAAACCGGCCCGCGCTGGAACAGCGGCGAGATCAGCGGTCCCGGCACGCTGGTGTGCGACAGCTGCGGCAAGCAGGTGCATTTCCATGCCACCGGTGTCATCCCGAATTGCCCGAACTGCGGACACACCGTGTACCACCGCCGGCAAAACCGGGCCGCCGGCCCGGGCTGAGTCACCCGCGCCCGGCCGGGGCGCCGTGAACGCCTGTTTAGTATTTGATCCTGGTCAATTTCCCCGGCGCGGCGCTCAGTGAGAATGCCGGCATCGGACCAACCCGGGGGGGCATATGGAAAATCCTGCAATCAATCTGCTGTTCGGCAGCGATATCGGCATCCTGTCCATGATCACGGTCGGTGTGGCACTGCTCATCCTCGTCGGACTGGGAGTGATGTTCATCGCCAAGTCCGGCAAAAAGTAGGCTTCGTACCAGGGAGTTCAGTGCCCGCGGGCAACTCGCGCGGCGTGCCAATGGCCGCAGCGCGCTAGCGGTCCGCGCGGGCCTGCGTGTGACTGCGCCGCGTCAGGAATGCTGCCAGCAGGCTCAGCGCGCACAACGCCAGTACCGGCCGGTTGCCGAAGCGTACGAAGGGTGTGGATCCCTGCATCGGTACCACGCGCCCGTGCACCACCTCCGGCTGGAACTGCGCACTGCGTGCAGTGACAGTGCCGTGCGGGTCGATGATCGCCGAGATCCCGGTATTGGTGGCGCGCAATAGCGGGCGCCCGGTTTCCAGCGCGCGCACGCGCGCAATCTCCAGATGCTGGTGCGGGGCCAGGGAAGCGCCGAACCAGCCGTCATTGCTGACGTTCACCAGTATGGCCGCCTGCGGCAGGTCCGCAGCGATCAACCGCCCGAACGCCACTTCGAAACAGATCGAGGTACCCACCGGGTAGCCGGCGGCGTGCAGCAGCGGCTGGTGCGCCGCGCCGCGGGAAAAATCCCCGTTCATCGGCACCAGCTTGCCGACCAGCCAGCCGACCAGGGCGCGCAGCGGCACGTACTCGCCGAACGGGACGAGGTGCTGCTTGAAGTAGAACACCGGGTGCGGGGCCACTTCGACGACCGCGTTGTAGTACGCCCAGTGCTCGCGGTCCAGCACCGGGATACCGGACAGCAGCGTACTGCCCTGTGCCGCCAGCTTTTCCTGCAGGGCCGGAAGATAGTGCTCCTCGACCTGGTCATAGAACGCGGGAATCGCGGTCTCGGGCCAGACGTACAGATCGCTGGGCGGACCGCCGAAGGTCATGTCGGCGTACTCGGTGAGCGTGGCCTGCAGGTTTGCCGGCTTCCATTTTTCGTCCTGCGCGATGTTGCCCTGTACCAGACCGACCGTCAGCGGCTTGCCCGCGGGCCGGGTCCATGCCACCCGCTCCAGCCCGCCCCCCGCGGCCCAGACGAGGGCCACCACCAGCAACGGGAGCACGCGCCGGCGACCCACCAGGGCCGTGGCCAGCAGGCCGGAGGTCAGCGCCACCAGCCAGGTCACGCCGTATTCACCGCACACCGGCAGGTACCCGGACAACGGGCTGTCCACCTGGCTGGCCCCCAGGTCGAGCCAGGGGAAACCGGTGAACAGCCAGCCGCGCAACCATTCGGCAAGCAGCCAGCCGGCCGGGAACGCCAGCCACAGCAGGCGCGGCGCGCGGCCCGGCACCAGGCGCCGCAGCGCGTAGCCCAGCAGCGCGGGGTACAGCGCCAGCACCAGGATCAGCAGCAGTGCGATCAGCCCCGCCACCGGCCACAGCACGTGGCCGTAGGTGTGCACGCTGACATACACCCAGGACACGCCGAAGCCGAACAGCCCGAGTCCGAACACCAGGCCATGACGGAAGGCCTGGCGCGGGGTGTCGTTGATCCATTGCAGGAACAGTACCGCCGGTGCCAGCACCGCCAGTGGATACCAGCCGAACGGGGCGAACGCCACCACGCACGCCACGCCCGCGAGCAACAACACCAGGTCGGTCAGCCAGGGAACGGGAAGCACGCGCGACTCGCCGGTGGCGAGCGAGGGAAGACTCACGTGGACTGCTGCCGTGCGACGGTGCCGGCCTCCACCGCACGCGGTAACACGGTCAGTTGCAGCATGTGGACGCGGCGGTTGTCCGCGCGCAGCACCTTGAACAGCAGGTTGTCGATGACGACCCGCTCGCCGCGCTTGGGCAGGTGCCCGATCTGGTGCACCACCAGTCCACCGATGGTGTCGAACTCCTCGTCGGAGTAGTCCGTGCCGAAGTACTCGTTGAAGTCCTCGACCGGGGTCAGCGCCTTGATGGTGTAATGCGCCTCGCTGTGGCGGCGGATGGTGTAGTCCTCCTCGACATCGTGCTCGTCCTCGATCTCGCCGACGATCTGTTCCAGCACGTCCTCGATGGTGA
>CAYUFA010000071.1:0-13002 GCA_964443845.1 uncultured Ectothiorhodospiraceae bacterium | reverse complement strand
GCATGCGCGCCGGTGGACGCCGCCTGCTGCGGATCCCGCCACAACTCGGCTACGGTGCCCGTGCCGTCGAGGACATTCCACCCAATGCCACGCTGGTGTTCCAGGTCGACCTGCTCGCGGTGGATCCCGCGGCCAGGTAGGCACACTGGCACGATCTTCAGGAGATTGCTGCGTCCCGCCACGGCCTGCGGCCTCGTGCTCCTCGCAACGACGGGGGAAAGACAGCGTGAAAAACAGCTGTCATTGCGAGCAGCAAACCCGTACTGCCGGTGCCGGCATCCGGAGGTTGCCGCGGCGCTGCAACGCCTGGCAATGACGAGACGCCATAACGCGTGGTTTGCCGTGCGCCTCCTGCCGTGCCTGCGGAGTCACGGCACAGGGAACCGGATTCAACTGCCACCATCGTGCTGGCCGCGTTCCGGGTACAGTGACCAGCGGTCCGGCCGGCTCAGGCTCCACTCGACGCGCATACTCTCCGGGACCTGCCTGTTCTCCAGCAACTGGCCGGGGGCGAGGTAGTCGTACAGCTCCGCGAAATGGCGAATGCGCAGGTCATCCACCCGGCGAAAGACGTGGTGCGGCTGCAACTCGTCCAGCCGCTGCAAACCCATGGCGCCCAGCAGTTCCAGCGCACTGTGGATGGTGGCTTTGTGGAATCGGTAGACGCGCTCTGCCTTGTCGGTGACATCGAGGCCATGCACCAGGGACGGCAGGTGCGTGGTCACCCCGGTGGGACAGTGATTGGTATTGCAGCGCAGGGACTGTATGCAGCCCAGCGCCAGCATCATGCCGCGGGCCGAGGCGCATACGTCCGCCCCCAGCGCAAGCGCCCGGATGATATGAAATCCACTCAGGATCTTGCCACTGGCCACCACCCGGACCTGGTCCCGCACGCCGATCCCGCGCAGGGCACTGTGCACGAACACCCAGGCATCGCGCGCGGGCATACCCATGGAATTGGCGAATTCCAGCGGGGCTGCACCCGAGCCGCCCTCCCCGCCATCCACGCTGATGAAGTCGGGCAGGATGCCGCTCTCGAGCATCGCCTTGCAGATGGCGAACACGTCGCTGCGGCGTCCCACGCACAACTTGATCCCGACCGGCTTGCCGCCGGAGAGTTCGCGCAGGCGATCGATGAAACCGAGTAACTCCAGCGGCGTGGTGAAGGCGGTGTGTGTCGGCGGTGAGATCACGGTCTCCCCGACCGGCACTCCCCGGATCGCGGCGATGTCCTGCGTCACCTTGACGCCGGGCAGCACCCCGCCGTGGCCCGGCTTGGCGCCCTGCGAGAGCTTCAGCTCGATCATGCGTACGGCGGGCAGTGCCGACTGCGCGCGAAAACGCTCCGCATCGAAGGTGCCGTCCGGCGTGCGGCAGCCAAAATAACCCGTACCGATCTGCCACACCAGGTCACCGCCTGGCTGCAGGTGCCAGATGGATATACCGCCCTCGCCGGTATTGTGCGCGAAATTTCCCTGCGCTGCGCCACGGTTCAGGGCCTGGATCGCGTTGCACGACAGCGCACCATAGCTCATCGCCGAGATATTCAGCAGCGCTGCCCGATAGGGCTGCCGGCACCGGAGGCCGCCGATTTCGATCCGCGGCACTTCCGCTGGCGGCGGCAGCGCCGCGATCGAATGGCTGGCCCACTCGTAACCTACCCGGTACACGTCACGCTGAGTGCCATACGGCCGGGTCTCGAGCATGCCCCGCGCACGCTGGTAGACGAGACTGCGGAACTCGCGCTCGATCGGGAAGGCATCGATGTTGCTCTCGATGAAGTACTGCTGGATTTCGGGCCGGAGCATCTCCATGAAATAACGGAGGTGCCCGATGACCGGAAAATTGCGCAGGATGGTATGCCGGGATTGCAGACTGTCGTACAGGCCGATGAGCAGGATCGGGATGATGACCACCAGCCACCACAGCAGCGCCGGCCGGACCAGTGACAGCAATGCCAGGCTCACCAGGACGATCGCTCCCAGCAGGTAAAACAGGCGTCGAACCAACACTCACCTCCGGCAGGGCGCCGCCACGGCCGGCTACGAACCGGACACGGCCTCTACCTGCCAGTGTACACACCTGCTGCATGCCTCGCACCGGCCGGAGGCAGGCACGAGAATAACGGCCGGATTCGTGATTACGTGGCAGGCGCGACTTCAGGAGATTGCACCGTCCCGCCAGGGCTGCGGCCTCGCGACCCTGGCAATGACGGCGGAATGAGACACCGTGAATAGCTGCCCGTCTCTGCGAGCACGATATATATGGACGTACAGGTGCCGCGGGAGGCATGGATGCCGGGAACGGCCAGCGCAGCAATCTCCTGGCGAACGCAGGAAACTCACGCGCGGCGAGGCGGTTGTGGATTCCGGCACCCGTGCCTGCAGGCAGGTATCTGCGAAACATACGGGGCTGCTGGAGCCCACCCCGGGCGCGACCGATGCCAGTCATCCAGCGCGGACAACGTCCGCGCCTGCGAATGTCCCTGTTCAGCGCAGGAGTGCGAAAACGCGCGAATACCGCAACAGCCGGCGCCGGTCCTGCGGCGCATACACTACTGCGTACGCAGCGAAACGCCGGGCGGTACGACGCGGTCAAGCGGTTCCAGGCGCTCGATCATGCGTTGCCACAGCGAGCCGGTCTCCGACCCGAACACCGCATCCACGTCACCGGGCACCAGGTGCCAGTAGTGATTCTGGATCTCCTTTTCGAGCTGCCCGGCATACCAGCCGAGGTGCCCGAAGTAGCAGCGCAGCCGCCGCTGCGGGTCCGCGCCGGCCTGCTGCAGTTCCTTGAGGACGCTCGGGTCGAAACTGGCATACAGCTTGCCGGTGACGTGAAACACCCGGTCCGGGTCGTCCTCCCGCTGCTCCGGCTTCCAGTTCTCCATCAGGACCGTCATGTACTCCGGATACACCGGCCCGCCATAGTGCAGCAGCATGGATGCCTGCGGCGTGCCGTCGAGTTCGGGCATCCAGTCCCCCAGCCGAACCTGCGCCGGGTGGTTGATGATGATACCCAGCGACCCGTGCTCGTCATGCTGCAGCACGAAGACCACGGTTGCCGTGAAATACCGGTCATGGACGGCACGGCTGGCCACGAGGAGCATGCCGGGCGCGGGTGTACGCAGTACCTTTGGAGTGATCGGGACCGGCGCCAGGAAACCCGCCTCCACGCGCGCGCCATCCCACGGGAACAGCAGGAACAGGCTGAGCAATACCGGCAGACAGGTGCGCCACATGGTAGCAAGTGTAGCCGCTGGCAGGCCGGCTGCCAGTGACCGTTGCCGTGTCGGGCACTGGCTGGCACGCTCACCGGCCCGGCATCGCGATTCACGCAGTGATGAAGCAGCCTCCGGAACCGGGTACCGTTACCGCGCGACGGCCTCGCCTGCCGTCTCCGGCAGGCCCTGACCAGACTCTCGCCCGCTGCGCGGGCTCACCTTGTGCTGCCCGGGGATGGGGACTACCAGGCCGCCCGCAGCCTGGTCCCTGTGCATCCTGCCCGCAAGTTGGTGCAAGCACAGGATGACGGGCTGCCTTTTACTTGCCTCATGCCCCGCGTCATTGCGAGGACCGCGAGGCCGCAGGCCGTGGCGGAACGAGGCAATCTCCTGGAGATCGCACCTGCGTTACGAGATTGCTGCGTCACAACGAGCCTGGCCAGGACGACACACGACACAGGCAGCGCCGTGCATCACGACCGCAACGGTAATCACCCGGTGCGCAGGGCGTTCCCTACGCCCCTGTCCGTTTCTTCAACTCCGCCACCCGGTCCGTCCGCTCCCAGGTGAACGCCGGCTCGCCGCGCCCGAAATGCCCGAATGCCGCGCTCTGCGCGTAGATGGGCCGGCGCAGGTCGAGGTCACGGATGATGCCGGCCGGCGTGAGGTCGAACACCTCGCCCACCGCGCGTTCCAGGCGGGTCTCGTCGACCCGTGCCGTGCGGTGTGTGTCGACGCGGATCGACACCGGGTCGGGCTGTCCGATAGCATAGGCAAGCTGCACGGTCGCGCGGCGTGCCAGGCCGGCGGCCACCACGTGCTTCGCCACCCAGCGCGCGGCGTAGGCGGCGGAGCGGTCGACCTTGCTCGGGTCCTTGCCCGAGAAGGCCCCGCCCCCGTGCGGACAGCTGCCGCCATAGGTATCGACGACGATCTTGCGCCCGGTCAGGCCGGTGTCGCCGTGCGGTCCGCCGATCTCGAAACGCCCGGCCGGGTTCACCAGGTAGCGTATGCCGCGGCTGCGGATGGCCGCCGGCACCACCGGCTCGATGAGTTCCGCAATCACCGCCGCCTCGACCTCGGCATCGGACAGCTCACCCTGCAATTGCGTCGAGATCACCACCGTATCGACCGCGCGCGGCCGGTCGCCCGCGTAACGCACCGTGACCTGCGACTTGGCATCGGGCCGTAACCAGGGCAACTGCCCGCTCACACGCAACGCACACTGGCGTCGCATCAGCTCGTGCGCAAGCTGGATGGGCAGCGGCATCAACTCCGGTGTCTCGTCGCAGGCATAGCCGAACATCAGGCCCTGGTCGCCGGCACCGAGGATTCCATCGGCCCGCTCCACACCCCTGGCGATCTGCACCGACTGGCCGTGCACGCGCACCTGCACCTCGCAGGTCTCCGGATCGATGCCCGGGAAACTGCCGCGATAGCCGGTCTCGCGCAGCACGTCGCGCACGATGCCGTCGATACCGGCCCGGACCTCCTCGAACGCACCGGCCGGCGCCAGCCGGAATTCCCCGGCCACGACTACCAGGGTATCCGCCAGCAGGGTCTCGCAGGCGACCTTCGCACCGGGATCCAGCGCCAGGCAGCGGTCGAGCACCGTATCCGAGATGCGGTCGGCCAGCTTGTCCGGGTGCCCGTCGGAAACGGACTCGGAGGTGAACAGGCAGGATGAAGTCATGGGGGATATATAACCGGATTACCCGGACAAAGCCAAACCGATCAGCGTCGGCACTGCTGTCCCGCATGCCCCCTTTCGCTACGGGACGCCGACAGGAATGCCGGCGCCAGGGGACCAGGCATGGACCCGGTAGGGGGCGGCAGGATGTCCTGACCGGGAGCAACGCAGGGAACGAGGTGAGCCGACCGGCTCACCGGCCCGCTGACTGGTTGCCATGGGACAGCCGTGGGCCAAACCAAAAAAAAGCGGCCCCGAGGGGCCGCTTTTACCTGCCTGCGCTAATGCGGGCAGAACTACTGGCCCGCAGCTGGCGCCGCAGCCGGTGCGGCATATCCGGGACCACCCGGGTATCCAGCGCCATAGCCGGGACCACCGGGATAACCCTGGGCAAAACCGGGGCCGCCCGGGTAACCACCGTAGCCCGGACCATAACCGCCACCGGGATAGCCGTAGCCATAGCCCGGACCATAACCGTTATAGCCGTAACCACGGCCATAGCCACGACCGTAGCCGCTACCATTGCCATGACCACTCATGTTCATGGAGAAACTGCCATCTCCGTCGCCATCGCCGAACATGTCACTCATGCCGTTATTACCCCAGCTACCCGGGCCCCAGCCACCCCACGCGTACAGGCTGGGTGCCTGCATCATGGCGGCTGCACCGACGAGTGCGGCGACAAGCATATGCTTGATACGTATTGTCATAATATGTACTTCTCCAGTTAGGCCCATGGTCAGATTGTCCATGGGCGGTGCGCACTGTCTAGTAGTGAGCTGCACCTACCATACGCGCTATTCAGGTCCGCCGGGAAACTATTTGCCGGTAACCGGGTAACAACCGGACATCCATGAACATCCGTATAGCGCCGCGCAGAAAGGCTTCGCTATCGCGGGTCCCCTCCTGTATAGTGCGCGCAGTCACGTGCACCCGGTCTGCACCTGTTCCTCGCGGTATCCATCCCGGTTTCCCCGATCATCCCGACGTATTCAGCCTGGACCGCCCCGGCCATCTCGCCGGCGGGCTCGATGCAGGAGTATTGTTCTCATGTCTTTCGATTCTCTCGGCCTGTCGGCCGAATTGCTGCGTGCCGTTGCCGATCAGGGCTATCAGCACGCCACACCGGTACAACGCGAGGCCATCCCGGTCATCCTGGAGGGGCGCGACATCCTTGCCGGCGCACAGACCGGCACCGGCAAGACGGCCGGTTTCACCCTGCCGCTGCTGCAGCGACTGCACACCAGCCCGTTACCCGGCAAGGGCAGGCGCCCGGTGCGCGCACTGATCCTGGTGCCGACCCGTGAACTGGCCGCGCAGGTCGGCGCAAGCGTCAGCACCTATGGCAGGCACCTGCCGCTGCAGTCCACGATCATCTTCGGCGGGGTCAACATCAATCCGCAGATCCAGCGCCTGCGGCGCGGGGTGGACATCCTGGTGGCCACGCCGGGGCGCCTGCTGGATCACGTGTCACAAAAGACACTGGACCTGTCACACGTCGAGATCCTGGTGCTGGATGAAGCCGACCGCATGCTGGACATGGGATTCATCCGCGACATCCGCCGGGTGCTCGCACTGTTGCCGAAGCGACGCCAGAACCTGCTGTTCTCGGCGACCTATTCCAGCGAAATGCGACAACTGGCCGACACGCTGCTGCACAACCCGGCGCAGATCGAGGTGGCACGCCGCAACACGCCGGCGGAACGGGTCGCGCAGGTGGTGCACCCGGTCGACCGGGAACGCAAACGTGAACTGCTCTCGTTCATGATCGGTTCACAGAACTGGCGCCAGGTGCTGGTCTTCACGCGCACCAAGCATGGCGCGAACCGGCTGTCGCAACAGCTGGAACAGGACGGCATCCGCAGCACGGCGATCCACGGCAACAAGAGCCAGGCCGCGCGCACACGCGCACTGGCCGAGTTCAAGGCTGGTGCCGTACGGGTGCTGGTGGCCACGGACATCGCGGCACGCGGGCTGGACATCGACCAGCTCCCGCACGTGGTGAACTACGAGTTACCCAACGTACCGGAAGACTACGTGCACCGCATCGGTCGCACCGGCCGCGCCGGCAATGAAGGCCAGGCCGTGTCACTGGTATGCGTGGATGAACGGAAACTGCTGGTGGATATCGAACGCCTGCTGCAGCGCGACCTGCCGAAGGTGGAGATCCTGGGCTACGAGGTCAACCCGGCGATCCGCGCCGAACCCATCCGCAAGCCGAATGCCCGGCCGGCGCACGGCCAGGCCGCGCGACCGCGTGGAGCACAGCAGCCGGCACGACCGGTTCACAAGGACGGGCCGCGCAGCGGGCGCAAACCGGCGGCACACCAGCCACGGAGCCCGGGGCGCGGCAGAACGGCCCAGCGCAGCCGGCCGAGGTGACAGCAGCAGTCCTGCATGCGCGGGATGCGTCCGCTCCTGCGGGGGGATATCCATTCCCGCAGGAGCGCAGACTTGCGCGACCTGCAGGCTGTGTACTGCGCGGTTGCCACTTACAGCAAGAATCCCTGGCCGCGGAAGTACCTGGCAGATAACCTGCACGGCACCTTGCAGGTAACCCGGCCGGGCGGGTCGTGAAGGTTGGTTGTTTTCCGGGGAGCGCGGGAATGCGCGTATTACGCCTGCGGTACTGCCTGGAGATCACTGGCCACGAAAGACAAAAACGGCTCCGCCATCATTCCCTGCACTTCCGTTGTGATGCGCGGACCTGCTCCGCCGCGACGGGGAAATTGACTGCCCCAGGAGTACCCCGGCTGTCCCGGGGTGCGACTTGCGCTGGGCAGCGCGGCTAGCGGCGCTTGCGTCCACGCGTGCCGCGCGGGTCTTCAAAGCGCACCCGCAAGGACCGTTCACCAGTACCGACACTGTTACCGTCCAGTGCCGCCTGCGCGGCACGTGCCTCGTGGCCTTCCATCTCGACCTCACCGAAGCCGCGGCACCTGCCGGTAAAAATGTCCGCGACCACGCTGACGGAGCGGACCGTGCCAAAGGGGGCGAACATCTCACGCACGGAAGCCTCGCTGGCTTCCGGTGGCAGATTGCCGATGAACATTTTTTTCATGCTTGTCTCCTCTACTGGGGTTGTCAGGGCAACGCCGGCAGATCCTGCCGCCGTAACGAAAAAAAGCACCCCGCCATACGGCGGGGTGCTTTTCCCTGATCAAAGCCTGACTCAGATCAGGCGGCCGAAACGTTCGTGGCCTGCAGGCCCTTGGGACCCTTTTCCACGTCGAAGTTGACCTGCTGGCCTTCTACCAGCGTCTTGAAACCGGAGCCCTGGATGGTGGAGAAATGTACGAACACGTCTTCGCCACCGTTGGACGGCGAGATGAACCCGAAGCCCTTGGACTCGTTAAACCACTTGACTGTACCTGTTGCCATGTAAATTACCTGTATAAATAACCAAATGAAGTTGTATCAATCGCAGATCTCAGATTTCAAAACAGGTTAAGTACAGGAGGTACGGAAAACGGCTGAGTTGAGCTTTGGGACATGCAACCAATCTGTCGACCGGCCGGCGCGACTGCCCTGGGGACGAGCCTTGCCTTAACGGTTCTCCAAGACTATTCCTGGTCCGCGGCTAACACAAGCAATATTTGGGGTTATTTGTCATCCCGGCACAAACCTGTTCCCGGGAAGGTCACTTCCGGAACAACCGCTCCAGCTGCTCGCGCGCCGCATCTTCGGCACCAGGGGTTTCCGCCGCAGCCGCAGTCGACTCACCTCCGAACAGGGCATCCAGCCGCCCGCGCGCGCCGCCGGCCGGATCCGGAGAAGCGGGTACGGCAGCGGGATTGATCTGGAAGTAGCCGCAGAAATTGGCGCGCTGCTTGTCCGACACGAACCCGGCCACCGGCTCCCGGCATTGCTGCGCCACTGCCGGATCGAAAAACACGCACATCCGGCACACATGCAACTGCGCCCGGCAGTGCGGGCACTCCTCGTGACGGGGCAGCGGCAACAGCACCTCCGTCAGCAGTCCACCACATTTCCAGCAGGTATATGTTTCCGACACGGGCGCAAAACCTTGGCGGTCGACGACCGCTCCTGCACAGGGAAGCCTGCCCCGCAGTGTAATCCCGCCACCGGGAATCTCAACTCTCCGTTCGTTGACTGGAGGTAAATTCACCCCCGTCTTTCAGTAGGTATCCCGTTCCCGTGTGCCCGGGGACAACCACTGCCCGATGGCCTGCTCGAACGAGATCCTGTCCGCGTAGAGGATGGCCTGCCAGCCGGCGGCCCGGGCGCGCTCCACGTTGCTCCGCAGGTCATCGACAAACAGGATCTCGGACGCTGCCAGCGCGAGCCGTGCGGTGATATCGAAATACAGCGTCGGATCGCGCTTGCCCTTGCCCAGGTGGTAACTGTTGAACACGTGATCAAAAGCGTCGAAGAAATGATCCCGCTCGTTCAGCCGGTCCAGCCAGTGCATCTGGTCACTGAGGATCCCCGTGATATATCCCTGCGCGCGCCAGTGCCGGACCCGTTCAATGATCCAGGGTCGCAGGGCGAAGGCGTCCAGGATCCGCCGGGTCAGTTCCGCGTCACTGCCCGCCAGCCCGGAACCCGCCCGCATGGCTGCCCAGAACGCGTCCTCGGTCCCCCGGCCCAGCACAAACCCCGATTCGTAGACCACCCGCCGGGCCACATCGAGCATCCTGCGGGTGTCCAGCCCCTGCTCGCGGGCCATGGCGACCAGCTCGTTGCGCAAGCCTTCCTCGGCGATCACCCCGCCGTAATCCAGCAGCACGGCCCTGACAGGCGGATTCGACATGACCCCGATCCCGGCAACCCGGGAATTCTCCCCGCAGTTTCAATCGGCAAACAATACCATTATCCTTCCATTTCCCTTCTAGACAGCGTGGTCGCTGCCACGGATTCATGCAGATACCGGTCAGCCAGCTCCTCGTCCGCTTCCTGGAACAACTGGGTGTGCAATGCATTTTCGGCATACCGGGCTCGCATATTCTGCCGGTGTATGACGGTCTCTACGACTCCCCCATCCGGACGGTACTGGCCAAACACGAGCAGTCCGCGGCCTTCATGGCCGGCGGTCATGCACGCATCACGGGCGGCATCGGTGCCTGTATCACCACCGCCGGCCCCGGCGCCACCAACCTGGTGACCGGGATTGCCAGTGCCTATGCGGACCAACTGCCGGTAATTGCCATCACCGGTGAAGCACCGACCCACATTTTCGGCAAGGGCGGCCTGCAGGAAAGCTCCGGCGAAGGAGGCAGTGTGGACCAGGTGGCGCTGTTTGCCGGCATCACCCGCTATCACAAACTGGTCGAACGCACCGATTACCTGGCCAGCGTGCTCAACCAGGCGGCCGGGTACCTGCTTTCCGGCACGCCGGGACCGGTGGTACTGAGCTTCCCCTTCAACCTGCAGAAAGAGCTGGTGGATGAATCCATCCTCGAACAGGTCGCCTTTACCCGCCGCAGCGGCGAACCGGCCATACCCGGACCCTACATCGACCAGAGCCTGGCGCTGATCCGTGCGTCGAAACGCCCGCTCATCGTCGCCGGATACGGCTGCATTCGTGCCCACGCCCAGGCGCACCTCCACGCCATCAGTGCACGACTCCATATTCCCGTGACCAGCAGCCTGAAGGGCAAGGGTGCCATCGACGAGCGCTCGGCACTGGCCCTGGGCAGCCTGGGTGTCACCTCCGGCGGCTATGCCCTGCGCTACCTCGAACAGGAAGCGGACCTGGTCCTGATCCTGGGCGCGAGCTTCAACGAGCGCACCAGTTATGTCTGGGACAGGAACCTGCTGCCCGGCAAGAAGATCATCCAGGTCGACAACAACCTGCAGCAGCTGCAAAAGGTGTTTCGTGCCGACCTGGCGTTACAGGCCGACCTGGGTGCGTATCTGCGGGCACTGGAAGCCGCCATTCTCAATCAGCATGTCCCGCCCAAACAGCCGGTCGATGTGGCCGCCTTCATCACCGCCGCCCAGGCGGACATCGACCGGGCCGGCGAACGCATCTTCAGCGCACGGTTCGAGCATGTGCAGGTCTTCTATCGCTGGCTGGAACAGCAGTTCCCGGACGGCCTGGTCATGTTCGACGACAACATCGTGTTCGCGCAGAACTTTTACCGCGTCACCAGCCAGGACCGCTTCTTCCCCAACACCGGCATCTCCTCCCTGGGCCATGCCATCCCGGCGGCAATCGGTGCCGCCTGCGCAACCCGCAAACCCCTGTTTGCCATGATCGGCGACGGTGGTTTCCACATGTGCGCCATGGAGCTCATGACCGCGGTCAATTACGGCTTCCCCCTGAACGCCGTGCTGTTCAACAACGGCACCATGGGCCTGATCCGGAAAAACCAGCACCAGCACTACCACGACCGCTTCATCGACTGTGATTTCGCGAATCCGGATTTTGCAAAACTGGCGCAGTCCTTCGGCGTGCGGCACGTGCGCATCGAAACCGCACGGGATCTGCAAGGGCTGGCGGGAAAACTGGACTTTTACAAAGGCATCAATCTCATCGAGATCCTGATCGACCAGGATGCCTACCCGAACTATTCCGCGCGGCGCTAGTTACCATGACGGCGCTCCGTACGGCCTGCCTGCGGGATTGTCTCGCGCGCTACCAGACGGTCATTCCGGAACTGGCCGCACTGGCCGGGCGGCTGGATACAGCATCACCGGCCAGGCTCGTGGAGGTCTACGAACAGTGCTACCCCCTGCTGGAACAGGCCCTGTGGGGCGGCAAGGCAGACTTTGCCGCCCTGCTGGCCGGCTACCAGTCCCTGTTCCGGGAACAGGAGGCACTGATTCGACAGCAGGCGCAATCCACGGGAACCCCCGATGCGCGCTATCGCTTCCTCATCAGCATCCCGGTCGCCGACCGCCCGGCCCACTTGCGCACCTGCCTGGAAAGCATTTACCAGGTATGTGAGCGCTTCGGCTACGGGGGGAAAGGTGACGGTGTGTATACCCACATCCAGGTCCTCATCGCCGAGGACAGCCGGGAACAGCGCCACATCCGTCAGCACAGGGAACTGGCCGAAGCATACCGGCGCAAAGGGCTGCAGGTGATTCATTTCGGGCTGGAGGAACAATATGATTTGCTGCAATCCATCCCGGAAGGTGTGCGTGCAAGGCTGGGCAACCTGCTCACCACCCAGCCCGCGGAGCGGTTTTCCCTGAAAGGCCAGGCGGCCAACCGCAATCTCAGCATCCTGAAGTGCCTGCAACTCACCGGGGACAGGGAGCGGACCCTGTATTACTTCGTGGACAGCGACGAGTCGTTCTGCGTGAACCGGCTGACGGACGAGGGTGAAGACGCCGTCTACGCGCTGAACTATTTCCATGCCATCGACCGGATCTTCCGCACCACCGGTACCCGGCTGCTCACCGGCAGGATGGTGGGCGACCCGCCGGTTTCGCCGGCCGTCATGGCGGCGAACTTTCTGGATGATGTCACGGCCTTCTTCACCCGCCTGGCGCAGTTGCGGGGCGACGCAGAGTGCCGGTTCCACGCCCTGTCCGGGGAGTCCGCCGCCGCGCTGTCCTCCGGCGCCATCTACCACGACATGGCCGGCCTGTTCGGCTATGCGAGCCGGACGATCGCCGTGCCCTACCGCTGCCCGCTCACCGGCAGACATGACCATGCCGCCTGCCTGCGCACCCTGGCCGGCAGGCTCGCCGCCTTCTTCTTTGGTGTACACCTGACCCGCAAGACCTTCTTCGCCTACGGCAACGGCCTTGAGGAGGTAACGCCCGCACGCACGATCTACCCGGGCAACACCATCGCCAGCTATGCCGGGCTGAAGACCATCATCCCCTTCGGTCACCTGCGCCTGCGCATGTCAGGCCCCACTGCCGGACGGCTGATTGCCGCGGAAATCCACGCGCACTTCGCCAGCGCCAACCTGCCCCACCTGCACCGGCGCACGAACGAAGCCGGCCTGGAAGAGGCTTTCCGACCCGGGGTCGAACGGGCGGCGGATACATCACAGGACAGCATCGACCTGTCCGGCGAGTTCGAACGCCAGTTCTTCGGTGACCTCCTGCTGTTTACCACCGAGGCCCTGGTCAAAGCGGTGGACATCCGCAAGCCCTTTGCCCGGGA
>CAYUFA010000070.1:0-13160 GCA_964443845.1 uncultured Ectothiorhodospiraceae bacterium | reverse complement strand
CTGACCTCATCGATCCTGTCCCGGAGGGAGAGGGAGTTTGTGGGACCGTAGTGGGGCCGGATACAATCTTTCTGCCAGACCGGTTCCCTGAATACGGTGCCTGCATTTCGGGATTGCTTCGCTGCGTTCGCAATGACGGGAGAAATGGGCGGTAAGAGGCCTTCGCAGAACATGCATACGATACTTGGCGCCAATGGCACGATTGCCCGCGAGCTGTCCCGGGAACTGGCTACGTTCACCACGGACATCCGGCAGGTGAGCCGCCACCCGCACAAGGTCAACCCGGGCGATGAAACGGTAGTGGCCGATCTGCTGGACACCCGCGCGACTGCCGATGCCGTGTCCGGCAGTACAGTGGCTTATCTGGTAGCCGGTTTGCCGTACAACCTGAGGGTATGGCAGGACCAGTGGCCCCGTGTGATGCGCAACACCATCGATGCATGCAAGCAGCACGGTGTGCGCCTCGTCTTCTTCGACAATGTCTATGCCTATGGTCGCGTGGACGGCTGGATGACGGAGGAAACACCCTTCAACCCGACCAGCAGGAAAGGTGAAGTCCGCGCGAGGATAGCTGCCATGCTGCTGGAAGAAATGCGCAGCGGCAATCTGCAGGCAATGATTGCCCGTTCGGCTGATTTCTATGGTCCGGGTGCGGTGCAAAGTTTTCCCTATGCCACGGTGTTCAGGCGCCTCCGGGCCGGCAAGGCGCCGCAATGGATCGGCAGAGCGGATACCGTACATACCTTTACCTTCACCCCGGATGCCGGCAAGGCGCTGGCGATGCTTGGCAGGTCCCGGGAGGCATACGGGCAAACCTGGCACCTCCCCACCACCAGGGAGCCGCTTACAGGCGAGGACTTCGTGCGCCTGGCGTGCGAGCTGGCAGAACGCCCCTGCAGGTTGCAGGTCATACCACGCTGGATGCTGAAGCTGCTGGGTGTCTTCATGCCGGTGCTGCGGGAAAACGAGGAAATGATGTACCAGCTTGATTACGACTACCGGTTCGACAGCAGCAGGATAGAATCGGCATTCGGGCTGCAGCCAACGCCGTATCGACAGGGAATCAGCGCCTGTATCCATGAATAAGCCAGTACATGTGACCGGGCAGCATTCTTCCGGCCTTTACTCCGGTTCCTCCCGCGAGGCCGATGCATGACAGAACCACTCGATTACCCGGCGATGCTCGAGGTGGCCCTCGAGGAAGCCAGGCTGGGGTTGTCCGAAGGCGGGATTCCCATCGGGGCGGCACTGTTCAACCGGAACGGGACGCTGCTCGGGCGTGGCCACAATCGCCGTGTCCAGGAGAACGACCCGTCGGTGCACGGCGAAACCGACGCCTTCCGCAAGGCGGGCCGCCAGCGCAGTTACCGGGACAAGATCATGGTCACGACGCTGGCGCCGTGCTGGTACTGCAGCGGGCTCGTCATCCAGTTCCGCATCGGCACGGTAGTGGTTGGCGAATCGCGCACGTTTCAGGGCGGCATCGACTGGCTGCGCGAGCGTGGCGTGGAGGTGATCGACCTGAACTCACCGGAATGCGTGCAACTACTTACGGCGTTCATCGGGGCGCATCCCGATGTCTGGAACGAGGACATCGGCGAGGAGTGAAGCACGTCGGGAATCCATCAGGCTGACGCCCCCTCACCCCAACCCTCTCCCGGAGGGAGAGGGAGTTTGTGGGACAGCACCGGGTCGGTATCGATTGATCCGTGGATGATACGGGTTCGCCCACGGCACCGGCTCAACCGGATGCGCTACCACTTCCTGTAGGGCAGGAACTTGCCGGACATCGTGACGCGCACCCGGTCCCCTTTCGGGTCCTCCTCCCTGTCCACGTCCAGCGTGAAGTCGATGGCGCTCATGATGCCGTCACCGAATTTCTCATGGATCACGGCCTTGAGGGGCATCCCGTACACCTGCATGATTTCATAGAAGCGATACACGAGCGGATCCGTGGGCACCACGGGGCCCAGCCCCTTCAGGGGGTACTCTGTCAGCAACTCCGCGACGTCCTTGCCAAGATCGAGGGCCGAGGCGATCTTCATGGCCTCTTCTTCGGATGCGCTTGCCTGGCGATAAAACAGCGCCGCAATCCAGACTTCATCACGGCCCACCGCCGCCTCGAGATCCGCGAAGCTCAGTCCCTTGCGCTGCTTGGCAGCCAGAAGCTTTTCCGTCACTTCAGCATTTTTCATGTCGACTCTCCTTGTTGGTAGCGGGTAATGACCCCCGCTTGCCGGGCAGGGCCCGGGTACTGTCGTCACCCTTCCTCATGCCGCCGGCCGCGTATTCCTGCGCCGGGACACCTCGAGTCGGGCATTCACCGGCCAGGCGCTGGTTCCGGCATCCGCGATTATAGAACCGAAAGCACCCGTCGAGGCCAGCCCGGCCTGATCCTGCTCCGGTTCTGCGGCCACATGCCGGCGGCAAGCGGTATCTGCCCGGCACTGCCCGGATAAATCAGGGTGACGGGCGTACCCATATAAGTGCAAAATGGGTAGTGTTACCCGTTACTCCGGCTGCAAATTCCCGTTCCGGTTCACATGCCCACCTTCAAACTGAAACGCTCGACACGTGGCCTGCTGCTGCTGATCGCGAGCCTGCCCGCGTTGGCGGTGCTGCTCGCCCTGCTCTACATGGCGGGCATGAACTTCCTCGAGGGCAGCCCGCGCAGTTTCTGGTGGAGCCTCGAGTGGGCGGTGGAAACCCTCACCACCACCGGCTACGGCGCCGACGCTCACTGGAGCAACCCTGCGATGGTGATGCTGGTGATCGTCGGACAGTTTCTCGGGATCTTTCTCGTGTTCATGGTCTTTCCGATCTACGTACTGCCCTTTTTCGAGGAACGCTTCGAAGGCAGGCTCCCCAGCGTACTGCCGGAGATGGAGGGCAGGAAGTGCGTCCTCGTCTACCAGTACGGGCCGACCGTCGCGATCCTGATCGACGACCTCGCGCGCTTCGGCCGCCATGTCATCGTGCTCGAGGAGGATCGTGAGGTCGCGCGGCGTCTGATGGAACGGGGTGTCGACGTGGTACACGCCAACATCGGCGACGAGCATCTCGACCTGAGTCCACTGCGCGCTGCGGAGGCCATCGTCGCCAATGGTGAGGATCACAACAACACGGCGCTCGTGCTCTTTGCCCGCGAAATGGAGTTCAAGGGCCAGATTTTCGCCCTGGTCGACGATCCCCTGCACCGCCATCCGCTGCAGACGTCCGGCGCAACTGCCGTCTATACCCCGCGCCACGTGCTGGCGGCGGCACTCGCCGCGAAGGCCAGCCGGCGTATCCAGCGGCGCGTGAGCGGCCTGCAGCAGATCGGGACGCACGTCACGCTGGCCGAAATGCGTATCCACCCGGAGAGCCAGCTCGCGGGTCGCACGCTGGCCGATGTGCAGATGCCGGAGCGGTTCGGCGTGACGGTGCTGGGCAGTTGGGTCGAGGGCGAATTCCGGCTCGGGATCAAGGGGGGTGCCCGGCTCGAGCCGGGCACCATCGTCGTCGTGATCGGAAGCCCCCAGGGCGTGGAACGCCTGGGCGAGATCGCGACACCGCTCAAGCAGGGCGGGAACATCGTCATCCTCGGTCACGGCCAGGTGGGACGCAAGATCGTCGAGCTGCTGCACGACGCCGGTGAGCCGACCACCGTCATCGATGTCCAGGCGTGGCCGGGCGTGGACGTGGTCGGCAATGCGCTCGACCTCGCGACGCTCGAGCGTGCCCGGGTGCGCGAGGCGAGCGCTGTCGTGCTCGCACTCAGCAATGATAACGAGGCGTTGTTCGCAGCCACCGTGGTGCGCGACTACGCCCCCCTGGTGCCGCTGATCGCGCGCGTCAACCAGGCGCAGACGGTGAAGAGGCTGTACCGGGCCGGCACCGACTTTGCGCTCTCCATCGGCCAGGTGTCGGGCCAGCTGCTTGCACACCAGATGCTCGGCGAGGATTACGTGAGCCTCGAGCCGATGGTGAAGATCGTGAAGGTCGACGGAACGCCGCTTGCCGGCCGGCATCCACGCTATATCGGCCAGCGGGGATGCACGGACGTCCTCGTGGTGGCGCTCGAGCGGGGCACGGCGGTGGTGGCGGAATTCAATGACGAATTCCGTATCGAGGCCGGTGATTGCCTGTTCCTGTGCGGCGCTCCCGCCACCCTCGACACCTGCTTCGCCGGGTTTCCCGAGCTCAGACCGCAGCCCCCCAGGTAACTGCGTCAATGCACACTTCCAGCTGCTACAGGCGGTATCTGTGCGCCACCACCACTTTTCCGGTACTGGCTGACAGCCTGCTACTGCCCTGAAGGATCGTCATGTGGTTGCATACCAACTGTTTTCTTGAATTCAACATTCCGGTTCCGACTCCGTTCCTGCTCATGCTGCGCCCCCGGAGTGGCTGGCAGCAATGGGTCGCACGCGAACAGTACGTGATGTCGCCCGGCATATCGGCGGTCGAGTTTACTGACATGTTCGGTAATCTGTGCCAGCGACTGGTCGCGCCCGCCGGGTATTTTTCCATTCACACATCCGTTGACATCGAAACCGCGGACGCATCCGATATGGCGCCCGGTGCACCGTTTGTTGAAGTGCAACAGCTGCCCGATGAAACACTGCCGTTCCTGCGCCCGAGCCGGTATTGCGAATCCGATCGCTTCACCGATATGGCCGCATCGATCGTGGCGGGCCGGGCCGCCGGCTATGACCAGTGCACCGCAATCGTCGAGTACATCCGTAATACGGTGCGGTACATGCCTGGCGCCGGACAGCAGATCATCAGTGCCTCCGAGGTCAACGGGATGGGAATCGGCGTCTGCCGGGATCTGGCCCACCTGGGCATCGCCTGCTGTCGTGCGCTGTCGATACCGGCCCGCATGGTCGTGGGCTACCTCGAGAACCTGCACCCGATGGATCTGCACGCCTGGTTCGAGGCCTACGTCGGGAATCGCTGGTACACGTTCGATCCGACACAGACCGGTCTGCAAGGCGGACGGGTCGCGATCGCATTCGGTCGTGACGCGGCCGACGTTGCCATCTACACGCAATTCGGCGACCCGGTGGATCTGCAGGGCATGTACGTCAACGTCGAACGAATGCCCGGGCCTCCTTACTGAACCGGATCACGGGCTACCGGGGACAGGCGCGATGGCCCGGATGGCCACAGGACGGATCGAACGGGCATTCCACTCCTGACTCCCGGGCGTTACGCAACCAGAAGACCGATGCACAAGCATATATTAATCATCCTCGGCCATCCCGACAGCGACAGCTTCTGCGCCGCATTGGCCGGGGCATACCGGAAGGGTGCCGGGAATACCGGGGCCGAGATACGCGAGCTGAAACTCGGTGAGCTGAAGTATGATCCGGTACTCTGGAAGGGATATAACAGGTTCCAGGCGCTTGAACCCGATCTGGTTGAGGCCCAGGCACTGATCAGCTGGTCCAGTCACCTGGTTTTTGTTTACCCCAACTGGTGGGGGTCCATGCCTGCGTTGATGAAGGGATTCCTTGACCGCGTATTCACGCCCGGGTTTGCTTTCGAATATCGTGATGATTCACCATTGTGGGATAAATTGCTTGCCGGCCGAACCGCGCACCTGATGGTAACCATGGACACCCCTTCCTGGTTCTATCGCTGGGTGTTTCACAGGCCGGGGCATAACCAGATGAAAAGAACGATCCTTGGATTCTGTGGTATCAAGGTAGTGAAAATATCCGAGTTTTCCCCGGTGAAAGGCTCGAGCCGGCAGCAGAGGGAGCAATGGATTGCCCTGGCCAGTGAACTCGGATCAAAAGCCTGATCGCGCGGCGCCTGGTGCCGATGCGGGTCGCGCTGGCCGCGTCACCGGAGTATCTGCAGCGTGCCGGAGTGCCGGCCCACCCGCGGGAACTGGCGTCCCGCGAATGCATTATCGACACCAACCTCCCGGACCCCGGACAGTGGTCCTTTACGGAGCAGGACCGGGCGTTGCACGTGAAGGTGCGCGGACGCTTTCACGTCAACAACGCGCTGGCGGTGCGCGAGATGCTGTTAACGGGCCAGGGGATCGGACTGTGTCCCTGGTTCGTGATCGAGGAGGATGTGCGCGCAGGCAGGCTGCAGGTCCTGTTCGAGGAATACGAGGTCGCCGGGCGCGGCATCTATGCCCTCTATCCTCACCACCGGCACCTCGCCGCCAGGGTGCGCACGTTCGTGGATTTCCTGGTGGAGCGGTTTGCCAGCGTGGCGGAGTTGCCGGGCTGACCGCCGCCCTGCCCCAGCGCTGGCGATACAGAGGGCAACGATGCGCAGTTCGGTCTGGATAAAGGCACTGGCCGCGTGGTTCCTCCTGCTGTCCCTGGCCATCCTCAATGGCGGGTTGCGCGAGCACCTGCTGGTACCGGCCCTGGGCAGGATGGTGGCGCTTCCGGTCAGCGGTGTCCTGCTGTCAGCCGCAATCTTTCTGGTGACATGGCTTGTGTCCACCTGGTTTGGTTGCAGACGCGCGGCGCAGTACTGGTTGATCGGTGTGCTCTGGCTGGTCCTCACGCTGCTGTTCGAGTTCGGCCTGGGTCGTTTTGTCCAGCACCGGGACTGGCTGGACCTGCTCGGGGCGTACACGTTCCGGGGCGGAAACCTGTGGCCTCTTGTGCTGGTCGTGACGCTGGTCTCGCCCCGCCTCGCGGCGCGTCTGCGCGGGCTGGGATAGAATGCAGGCGCTCATCGACCGCGATGGATACTGGCTCGGTCGCGCCCGAGGGGCGCTCCTACCCGATATTTTCCGCGGGAGCGTGCAGGTGGTCATGTCCTGTTTCAAGGCCGTTTCGCCGCCGGGGCGGCTCCTGCCGGTCTGGTTTCCGTGTTTCTGCCGTGGATTCCGCGGCCATTTCCCTGTCCTGCCGCGCATGTGATGCGCTCCTGTCCATGGTGCGCGCGGCGCACCCTGCGATCGGTTTCGCTGGCCGCCTGCAATGACGAGGCAATGCCTCACCACCAGAGTAGCTGTTACGCCAGACCAGCGCCTTGTCATGGCAAGGTACGCGGCGACAGGTATCACCCGCCGACGTTGATGGGCAGTGCGGTGGTGTACTTGATCTGCTCCATGGCGAAGCTGGAGGTCACGTTGGACAACTCGATGCGGCCCACCAGTTGTTTGTAGAACCGGTCATAGGCCTCGATGCTGCTGACGGCGACCCGCAGCAGGTAATCGACCTCCCCGCTCATGCGGTAGATCTCCATCACCTCCGGCATGTCGCGGACCGCGCGGGAAAACGCCTCGATCCACTGCGTGGTGTGGTGCGCGGTGCGAATGGCGACGAACACCGTGACGTCCGCGTTGACCTTCTTCGGGTCGAGCAGTGCGACCCGGGCCCGGATGTAGCCGTCCGCCTCCAGCTTCTGGATGCGCTTCCAGCAGGGCGTCGGCGACAGGTGGACCCGCCCGGCGATCTGCTTGATGGTCAGCGCGGCATCGGTCTGCAACAGGTTCAGGATTTTGCGGTCGACGGTATCCATAAACGGATTTCCTTCACGCGGGCATAATCAGGATATATTATACTAATATCGGCTGTTTTCTGCATGTAATTATAATTATCTTCCTGTATATCTGGATTTAAGAGAAAATTGTTTATACCGTTACAGCATGGGACCGTCCCGTTTCCGGCACAGGAGCCAGCCATGCAGACCGCAATCGATTCCCTGGAGATACACGGCGTTCCGGACTACGTGTCCTGCTGGAGTGCGGCCGGGATCCGGGGGTTTCTGCCGGCGGTTCTCGAACGCTGGCAGCGCAACGGCGGCGCACCGCCCGCCCGCTTCGCCCTCGTGATCTGCCCGCTGGTCGAAGTCCTGGCGCGGGGCGGGCTGCCGGATCGGGTGATCGAACGGACCACTCCGCGCCTGCGCTTCCATCATTTCACCGGCTGCCACAAACCCTTTGTCGTCCTGCTCCACGACAGCGGTGAGGACGACGAGGCGTGGTGCCGGGAGGTCCAGCAGGAACTGGCCTGGTCGGAAAGCTACCGGGCGGAATTCGGTGCGGGGGTGTTACGCCTGCAGTTTGTCGAGGCGGTCGAGGAATGCGAGGGGAACCTCGGCACAGGCCGCTGAACCGGCCCTCACGGCGTTGCAAAGGCGCCCGGAAGCTTGTTGACACGCGCCAGACTGCGCTTCCTCACACCATGGCGCCTTGCGGCCTTCCGCCTGATCGACCTGTGCAGAGTTTCCCTAGAGGTCCTTGCCCAGTTCCAGGGATTGCACGTCACCCGCGCGCGCCGGCTTGAGCGTGAAGCCCAGCAACCGGGCCAGCCGGAGCATGCGCGTGTTCCCGGGCAGCACACTGACTTCCAGGTGCCGGATGCCGGCCTCGATGGCCAGGGCTCGCAGGTCCAGCAGCAGGCGCGTGCCGATCCCCTTGCCCTGCCAGGCGTCCGCAACGACGACCGCGACCTCGGCCCGGTCGGTATTCGCAAAGCGGGCATAGCGCGCCACCCCGACCTGCCGTTCGCCGGCCGCTTCCTGGACCGTGGCGATCAGTGCCATCTCGTCCGGATAGTGCAGGCTCGTGAAACGCTCCAGCATGCCGGGCCCAAGTACCTTCAGGGGAGCATGAAACCGGTTGTAACGCGAAGCGGGTGACAGTTCAGCCACGAAGCGCGCCTCGATATCGCGGTCGATCGGACGCATGGCGCGGATGGTCACGGCGGTGCCGTCGACCTCCAGTACATCGTGGTAATCGGGCACACTCATCGTCGCCACCGGGCAGGGACACCGACGCAGTGCAGCACCCGGTACCCGTGCCAAAAAAGGAGGGAATCATCCCGTCCATGCCGGAATCAGGATACTGACCCTCCTGTTGCGCAGTCAACGAATCCGTGGGGTGACCTCAGAAAGCCTGCTTGGACGGAAGCAGCTCCTGCTCGACAAGGCGGTTGAAGGCCTCGATGACCTGCGCATCGAACAACGTGTCCTTGTTCCGGTTGATGAACTCGATAGCCTGCTGTATGCCGTTACTGGGGCGGTAGGGCCGGTGTGACGACATGGCCTCGAACACGTCCGCCACCGCAATGATGCGTGCCTCCAGGAGGATCTCGTCTCCACACAACCCGTCCGGATAACCACTGCCGTCGAAACGTTCATGGTGCTGGCGGACCATGTTGGCGATCGGCCAGGGGAAATCGATCATCTTCAGAATATCGTAACCGACCAGCGGGTGCGTCTTGATGATCTCGAATTCCGCATTGGTCAGGCTGCCCGGCCGGTTCAGTATTTCCGCGGGAACGCAGATCTTGCCGATGTCGTGCACCTGCGCACCGAGTTCGACGCCACTGATCCGGTACTCGTCGAGCCCGATTTCCCGGGCAATGGCCACCGACACCGCAACCACGTTGTGCTGGTGACCGGCGGTGTAGGGATCACGTTTCTCCATCAGCGAGGTAATTGCCATGATGGACTGGATGAGGCTCCTGTTCAGCCGCTCGGTGGATTCGAGCCGTTCCGTCACCATCCTGCGCCGGTCACTGATATCGGTCGCGATACCGATCAACCGGATCACCTCCCCTGACTCGTCAAGCACGGGGCGGGCGCGAATCTCAAGCCAGACATAATCTCCGCTGCTGCCATGGCGGTTCCTGCATTCGAGAATGACGTCCTGCCGGTTGCTGACCGCACGCCTGATTTCGTACAGCACGCGCCGCTGGTCTTCCGTGTGCACGGTGGAAAACCAGAGCCCGGGCTCCTCCACGAACCGGCGGGGTTCGAAACCCAGTATGCGTTGCGCTGCCGGGCTCACGTACAGGGGCGCAAACGAAGCCGGATCGAAGTCAAACAGGATATCCGGCATGGTTTCGGTGATATCGCTGAGATAGTCATTCACCATCTGCAGGTCCGTGAGCAACTGGGGTCGTTGCCGGTGCCCGCCGATTACCTGCAGCACGTGGACGCTGAACAGGTAGTCATCGTTGTCCGTGAATACGGTGTAATTGCAACAGAGCAGCGTACGCCCGTCCTCGATGGTCACCACATCCTCGGTCGACTGCCTGGACAGGGTGGAGAGGCAACCCGGCAACGGCGCGGTCAGGCGCGGGAACACTTCCCAGTACGGTTTGCCGATGACATCCTGCACGGCCATGCCGGCCTCGCGCGCGTAGGCCTTGTTGGCGCGCAGGATGCGGAATTCCCCGTCATGCAGGAAGATCGGGTCCGCTATGGTGTCCACGGCCAGTTGCCACTGGCGTGCGGTGTTCAGGATAGCGCTGTGCCTGTGGTCGACGGCCGCCTCGCGGCCATCCATGCCGGGTGCGGCAGCGTCCGGACAGGGCATTTCAGGTGTATTGTGTTTGCCGGTTTTCAAGGACCCCATTCCTTTGGTATCGGAACCACCCACGGGAATGCAGACTGCGTTCAACTGCCGGTGTTCACCGACAGCTTCAGCACCGGTCGGTGCGAGCGCCAGCCGCGCTCTTCCGATCAACGGCAGTGGACTGCAATACTTTACGACCCGGGCGAGCGATCCTGCACTGCCGCTGGCCGGCAGGTCGCGAATAACGAGACGCCGGGACCCGCCAGTCACCGGCACGGGCTGCCGGTCGTGGGCACCCGCCCCTGAGTAAACGCGCAACACGTTGTTTTATATAAATATACCGCCATCAGCCCGGTCATCGAATGGCGCGCACGGTGCACCACGCGTGAGTTCCAGGGCTGGCTCATTCATGGCGAGGCCGCAGGCCGCGGCGGGACGCAGCAATCTCCCGAAGATTGCGCCGCTGTCACGCGATTGCTGCGCCGGCCACTCCCGGCATCCATGCCTCCCGACTGTTTTACGAGGCCGCCACGCAGCCCTGTCCCTGTACATCGCGCACGCAATGGCGGGGGCTGGCTGGAAGGTACGCACAGGGCGTCATGCCCGGTAGGGTGCCGCCGCCCAGTTGCGCAGCAATTCCAGGTCACGCGCGGGCAGATAGCTGAAGCCCGCGGCGTGGTCCTCCACGATCTGCGTGCCGAGGGCATGGGGGACGCTGCCCGTCGCGAGCAGGTGGAAGAACCACGCCATCGGGTAACCCGCCTTGCGGTCGAACTCCTGGATGAGATTCGCCAGTTCCGCACCATGGCCACCCGGCGGCAGCGTCAGGCGTTCCATGGGACGGGCCGGGACCGGGTGCACGTTGCGACGGGCGTCACCGTCGCTGTCGATGTAATCCTGGATGGCCAGGATCCAGTGCACGCAGAAATGCCCCTGGGCTCCGCGCGCCGAACTCCGCTCCCAGTCCTGCAGGAAGCGCCGCAGTGCCTGCACGTGCATCGCATCCGGGTCGGCCAGCAGCTCGGGCACTGCGACGAAGCGGCGAAAAACCAGCCGTGGTGTGCCAACCGGCTCGGGTTCGAGCTGCGGGTAATCGAGCGGGTCGACGAATTCCTCCAGGCTTTCCGGCAGCCAGTCCGGATCGCTCAGGTAGCGAGCGAGGACCTCCTGCAGTTCCTCGACCTCGAGTTGCACGAATTCCGGGGCCGTGCTGCCGGTGACTGCCGTCAGGTAGTGCGTACGCCCGAGCAGCCGGGTGGCAAACAGCTGGCCCTGCATGCAGGCATCCAGCAGGGCCTGCATGTCACCATCGACCGCCTGCTGTTCGGCCCATTGCCGCAGTCCGTTCGCAACGCGCTGCTGGTCGATGTCGACGACACCGCCCGGCCGGTACCAGCCGCCACGCGCCAGCACGGGCTGGAACACAAGCCCGGGCAACAGCCGGCCGAGTCCGTCCAGCAGCCCTGCCATGCCCTGCCCGGGACGGCTGTCGGCACAGAGCCCGGCGACGGCGACCGGATCCACGCTGCCGGGGCCGCCCGGCCGGGGCGTCTGCCCGGGTGCGGAAAACGGGCCGGGCGTACCGGCGGCGGGCGGCGCTGGCTCGTATGGATTCATGGCGTCCCTCCCCCGTCCTGCTGCGATTGCGCACGTGCCTCGCTCCAGCGTTGTTGCGCGAGGGCCCGCACGTCGGGATCCTCGTCGTCCAGCAAACCGGCCAACCGCTCTGCCGGTACGCGCGTGGCGGCGGTCAGCCGTACGAACCAGTCAGCATCCGCCAGCAGCGCCACCGCCTCCTCGGGATCGATGCGTTCGGCGACCACGCGCCGCACGTCGGCGTCGGCGTCGCAACTCATCATCTGCAGGCTTTCGACCGGCAGGCGGCGGGCGACGGTCTTCCTGACCTCGCAGTCGGCATCGAGCATCATGCGGAACAGGCGGCCGGGCGGCAGGCGGCGGGCGACGTACTGGCGCACCAGGTAGTCCTCGTCCTGCACCAGCCGTTCCAGGTGTTCCTGGCCGATGCGGTCGGCCACGGTGATGCGCACCTCGCGGTCCGGGTCGCCGATCAGCTGGACCAGCTCGGCCACCGGCAGGCGCCAGGCCAGTACGCGGCGCACGACCTCGTCGGGATCGTTACGCAGTTCCAGCAGGCGGCGCTGCGACACATAGCGTGCCGCGATGGCGCGCCGTTCCCAGGAGGCATCGCCGCGATAGTCATCGGCGAGGTCGGGGTTCTCGCGAAAGAACCGCTCGATCTGCCGACCGCTCATCGCGCGCACGCAGGTGTCGCCCGGCTTGCAGCGCCCGCGCTCCAGGCGATCGCGCCGGTGCGGACAGTCCCGGCAGCGGATCCTGCGCGCCATGTCTCCGTCGTCCTGCGACTGCACCTCAATCGGCACCGGCTGCGATTTCCGCCAGCACCACGCCGGTGGCCGCTGCCGGGCTTTCGGTAAATGCCGGGCAGTGATTGCGGCCGTCCACCAGGTAGAGGTTGATGCCGTCCAGTTCCCGCACCGGTGCCACGCCGCAGACATCGTCGTCCATGCAATAACTGAAATGCAGCGCCGGCCAGGCGGCGCGCAGCGCCTGCACGGTACTTTCGCTCGGACCCTGCGCCTGTGCGCTTTGTGCGATCCGTTCGAGCGTGTCCGCGTCGATCATGGTTCAGGCGTCCCGCGTGACTCCGGGGAAGCGCCGCTCCAGCTCCCCGCCACCCTGTCCCATGGCCCGCGCCAGCCAGGGCGGGGGATTGGCGGCGATCCGCAACTGCAACTCGGCCAGCCGCTCACGGGCATCCCCGCCCTGCGGATGCTTGACCGGGTGTACGCCCGCACGCACCACCCTGGCAGCGGCGGGTCCGCCGATCGATGCCACGAACAGCACCTGG
>CAYUFA010000069.1:0-13288 GCA_964443845.1 uncultured Ectothiorhodospiraceae bacterium | reverse complement strand
GCCCAACCTACGAAACTTGGGCCAACCCACGAAACTGCGTGACTCACCTTTCACGACTCAGCCAGCGGTAGCACACCGGCATCACGATCACCACCAGCGGGACCTGGACCAGCAGACCCGAGATGATGGCGATCGCCAGCGGCTGCTGCATCGCCGAACCCTGCCCCAGCGCCAGCGCCAGCGGCAGCAGGGCCAGGATGGCGGCCAGGGTGGTCATGACGATGGGACGCAGGCGGTTGCTGCCCGCCTGGACCAGTGCCGTCGACGCATCACGGCCACTGCGCAGCAACTCGTGGTATTCCGAGAAATAGAAGATCGACACCTCGGTGACGATGCCCACGATCATGGTCATGCCCATCATCGCCGTGATGTTCAGCTCGATGCCGGTGATCCACAGCCCGGTAAACACCGCCGCCATGGCCAGCATCGGGGAAAACAGGATGGCGACGGCGGCGGAAAACTGTTCGTACAGATACAGCAGCAACAGGAACACCAGCGCCAGTGCCGCCACGAACACGGCCAGCAGGCCGTGAAATGCGATCTGCTGCTGCCGGTACAGACCGCCCAGCTCGTAATACGTGTCCGCGGGCAACAGGCCGGGCTGCGCCAGCGCCTGGCGCACGGCACGGATGGTCGAACCCAGGTCGCGGCCGCTGATCCGCCCGGTGACCGCGACCATCTGTTGCAGGTTGTCGCGCGTGATCTCCGGCTGGCCGGTCTCGATCGAAACCCGGGCGATCCGCTTGAGCGGGACCCGGTGGCCGTCCGCCGCACGCAACCAGATCCGGTCGATGGCACTGGTCCGGTCACGGACCTGCTCCGGGACCCACACGCGCACACCCACCAGCTTGAGGTTTTCATGCACCCGGGTCGTCACCAGCCCGCTGAACCAGGCATCGAGCTGTTGCGTCACCAGGTCGGGATCGATGCCTTCCAGCGCGGCCTTGTCGCGATCGACCACGATGTTGACGGCGTCACCGGCGAGCACGATGCCGTCCTTGACATCGACCACGCCGTCGATCCGGCCGATGGCAGCGGCCACGCGCGGGGCGACCGACAGCAGTTCACCGGACCGGTCTCCGTACAGCTTGATCTCGATCGGCTGCGGCACCGCGGTCAGGTCGCCGATCAGGTCCTCCATGAGCAGCGCCATCTCGACTTCCAGCCCCGGCACCTCCTGCTCGACGCGCGTGCGCACACGGTCCATGACCTCCCAGATGGGTGGCCGCGGCAGGGGTTTCAGGCGCACGAAGAAATCACCCGAGTTGGCCTCGGTCAGGCCGCCGCCCAGCTGCGCGCCGGTACGCCGTGAATAGGTTTCCACGGCCGGGTCCCGGCGCAGGATGTCGCCTACCTGCCGCAGCAGGCGGTCGGTCTCGGTCAGCGAGGTGCCCGGCGGCGCGACGTAATCGATGATGAACCCGCCCTCGTCCATCTCCGGCATGAACCCGGAGCCGACCTGGTGGTAGGCGAGCACGCCCACCAGCACCAGCGGGACGATCCCGGCCAGCACCAGCCAGGGCGTTTGCAACAGGCGCTGCATCAGGCGCTGATAACCCTGCAACAGGCGTCCGAACAGCGCGCCGACATCTTCCTTGCGCGCGTCCGCCGCACTCAGCAGGTGTTCCGCCAGCAGCGGTATGGCCAGCCAGGCCAGCAGGAACGAAAAGAACAGGCTGCTGGCCATGGTCAGCGACAGGGCCTTGAAGAAGGCACCGGTGACACCGCTCAGAAAGGCCAGGGGCGCGAAGATGACGATGGTCGCCGCCGATGAACCGGCCAGCGGCGGCGTGAACTCGATCGCGGCCGCACGGATCGTCAGGTGCACGTCGTCGCTGCGCTCGCGCAGGCGGCGGATGATGTGTTCGATCATCACGATGGCATCGTCGACGATCAGCCCCACGGCCGCGGCCATGCCACCCAGCGTCATGATGTTGAAGCTCATGTGCAGCACGTCGAGCAGCAGGATGGTGCTGGCGAGCACCGAGGGAACCACCAGGATCGCCACCAGGGTGATCTTCACGCTGCGCAGGAACCCGAACAGCACCAGCGCCGACAGCGCGACGCCGATCGCGATGGCGTCGCGCACGCTGCCGGCCGCGGCCGTGATCAGCTGGCTCTGGTCGTACCAGTTGGCGGTCTTCACCCCGGGCGGCAGCCTGTCGTGGAAGCTGGCCAGCCGCCGGGCGACGTCACGCACGATCTGCACCGTGTTGCCACCGGGCTGCTGGTACACCTGCAGCAGTACCGCGTCGTGGGCGTCGGCGGTCACGCGCAGCCATTGCGGCACCGTGGTGCGGTACACCCGGGCAATGTCCTCCAGGCGTACCAGTCCGTCGGCACCGCTGCGCAGCACGGTATCCCGGATGGTCCGCAGCGAGTGAATGCGGGTATCGGACAACAGCAGGTACAGCTTGTAGTGATCCTCCATGCGTCCGACCGCCTGCAGCACGTTGCTGGCGGACAGCGCCTTGGCCACAGCGCTGAATCCCAGGCCATAGGCGGCCAGTTTCTCCGGGTCGACCTCGACCCGGTATTCGGCCTGTTTCCCGCCCAGTACGCCCACCCGCGCCACGCCGTTGATCGAGGACAGCAGCGGCACCAGCTGGTATTGCGCCAGGTCACGCAGCGTGACCAGCGACTGGGTGTCCGAGGTCAGGCTGTAGGCGGCCACCGGGAACACCGTCGGATCCATGCGCCGCACGGTAAACCGCGTGCCGGACGGCAGTTCCGGCAACACCTGGTTGACCGCCGATTCCACCTGCAGCATGGCGGTGACCATGTCATCGCCCCACTCGAAGTTGATCGACAGCTCGGCACTGCCGCGGCTGGTGGTGGAGCGCAGGCTGGCCACCCCCGGTACCGAACGTACCGCCTGTTCCACCGGGCGGGTCACGGCGATCACCATCTGGTCCGCCGGCTGGTCGCCGGCATCCAGTGCGACCACCACGCGCGGAAAATCGACGTGCGGGAACAGGGCGACCGGCAACCGCATACCGGCGACCAGCCCGCCCAGGACCAGGATCGCGACCAGGAACAGGATCGAGCGCCGGTGCGCCGCCGCCCAGTGCGCGATATCCATCAGGGTGCTTCCCTGACCGCCATGCCGTCCGCCAGTTCGTAGTTGCCCGACACGACCACCCGGTCGCCGGCCTGCACGTCTCCGGTGACCTCGACCCGGTCGCCGGATTCCGTCCCGCTGTGCACCGCCACGCGCTGCGCCTTGCCGGCGCGCACGAGATACAGGTACGTGGCGTTCTGCCCGCCGAGCACGGCGCTGCGCGGCACGACCAGCGCATGATGGGTGGCCAGCTGCATCCGGGCCAGGATGCGGCTGCCCAGCACCAGTCCGCCGATCTGCGTCTCGGGGATGGCCGCCAGCACCTCGACCAGGTGGGTGGACGGGTCGATCATGGCGTGCACTTCACGGATCGTCGTGGCAATGTGGATATCCGGCACGAACACCGGGGTGATCGTGACCGGCATGCCGACATGTACCGAGGCGAGATCCTCGAGTTCGATGCCGAGGCGCGCGATCAGCCGGTGTTCCGCGGCAATCAGCATGGCCGTGGTGTCCGCCTGCACCCGCCGCCCCTGGGAAACGTCCAGTTGCGTGATGATGCCGTCCATCGGTGCACGCAGGGTTTCCTTCTCGGTACCCTGACCACGTTTGCGCAATGACGCCAGCGTCGCGCTGGCATCGTCCAGGTTCTTGCGCGCGGCATCGACCTGGGCCTTGGTGGCCAGTTGTTCGGCCAGCAGCCGCTGCTGACGCTCCAGTTCACGCCGCGCGTAATCGACGGCGCTTTGCGCCTGCAGGTATTGCATGCGCGACTCCGGTGCCGTGATCACCTCCAGCAAGCGGTCACCGCTCTTCACCCGTTGCCCGAGACGCACCCAGATCCGGTTGATCAGGCCGGCGTGCGGCAACGACAGGCTCAGCACCTGGTCGGGATCCGGGTCCAGTACGCCGAACGCGGTCAGCGTGGCGCCGATATCCTGCTCCGTGACTGCCGCCGTGCGGACCCGGACGGCGGGCGTGTCCGTGCCGGTTGCCGGTGCACTGGCGGCGACGCCCGCGGCCAGCAGCAGGCAGGCGATGGCGAGGCGGATCATCAGGGTTGTCTTCATGGGGATGCGGTCCTGCTTGCGTGGGACGTGGCCAGCGGCTGACCGGGGTAGTCCGGCATGGCCAGCAGCGCCTCCAGTGCGATGCGGTTCTCCCACGCCGACTGCGCCAGGCTGATCTCCTCCAGCCGCTTGTTGACCCAGGTGGATTCCATGTTGAGGAAGGTCAGTGCATCGATATCGCCACGCCGGTAGGCACGGCGGGCGCGTTCGACCAGGGTATCCAGGTGCGGCAGATAGGTCTGCAGGTTGTCCTGCTGGGTGCGCAGGATTGCCTGCAGCTCGAGCAGCCGGTCGACGTCCATCTGCGCCTGCGCCAGCCGCGCCCGGTATTCCTCGTGCAGCTGGCTGCGCGTCGCGCGTTCGATGGCGATATTGCCGCGGTTCCCGCTCAGCAGGGGCAGCGTGAGGCTGATGCTGAGTCCCGTCGTGTGCACGTTGCCGGTGTCGCGGGCCCGGTTGATGCCGATGCCCAGGGACGGGAACTGTGCCAGCACCGCTGCCCGCACCTTCGCCTCCTGGCTGGCATAACCGGCCTGCAGGGCCAGCAGGTCCGGGCGCAACTGTCCCAGCCGGGCCAGGCGATTCCGTACCACGTCCGGCCCCAGTAGCGGCGACTGCAGCAGCGGCACGAGCGTCACGCGGGCCTGTGGCGCCAGTCCCAGCAGCAGGTTGAAATCGTGCCGGGTCTGGTTATGGGTCTGCTCGAGCTGGCTGATCTGGCTGAGGCTGTCGAGCAGGGCCGTCAGGTCGGTGCCGTTGATATCCAGCGTGACATTGCCGTCCTGCAGCGCCTGCGTCGAGCGGCGGTAGCGTTCCTGGTAGAGCCGGCGCATGTTGCGCAGCAACGCCAGCCGCTGTTGTTCGAATTCCAGCCGCACCGCCAGGGAGCGCGCCTGCTGGATCACCTGCCATTCCTGCCACAGCAGGTCGAGGCGCACCTGGTCCTGCCCGCGCCGCGCGGCGTCGACCTGTGCCTGGTGCGTGATCAGCGGGATGAGGTCGTAGTCCAGGCCGGCCGAGTAGGCATTGACCAGGCCGGCACTGTTGCCGCCGGGCCGGTCCACGCCGAGGGAGAGTTGCGGGTCCGGCAGCAGCCCGGCGGCGAAGACCTGCGCACTGGCGACCCGCCACCGCGCGCGCTGCTGTTTCAGTTCGGGATTGTTGAGTACCGCAAGGATCCCGACCTCGGTCAGGTCCAGCCCGTCGTCCAGTCTGACCGGGTAACCGGCAACCGCCCTGCCGTCCAGGGTGGCGGCCGCGACCTGCAGGGCGTCCGGCGTGGAGACGAGTGGCGACGCGTGCTCCAGACGGCGCGGGTGATAGGCAGCGCAGCCGTTCGCCAGCAGCACGGCTGCGGCAAGGGCAAGCCGCAGGTACGGCCGGCGCTGTGCAGTAACCTCCGCAGTCATGGCCCCGGGCAGGCTTGCCTACCGCGTGACAGGTACCAGCACGTTCACGCCCAGGTCATAGACCAGGTGCCCCCCGAACCAGGCGGTGACGAGCAGCACGGCCAGCACCATGAAGCCGGCCAGCAACAGCAGCCGTTCCACGGCAACGCCGCTGACCGATTTCCAGTAGCACCACCCTTCCACGCCCGCGAGCACCGCCAGCAACACGGCGGTAGCCTGCCCGAGCTCTTCGTGCTCTTCCATGGAAGCCAGCGGCACACCGGTGTCCAGTGCGTGATCCAGCGCCATGTCACCGAACACCGCCGCCACGATCGCGGCGAGCGCCGCGAGCACCAGCAGGACCACGGCCATGGTGGCCGGACAGGAGCGGCCGAACAGTCCGACCCTCCGGTACAGGGCAAAAATCTGCACGCAGAGAGCGACCGGCAGCAGCGCCAGCGGAAAATGGACCAGCATGGGATGGATATGGGCAAGATCGATCATTGGTGTCCTCCTTGTCCCGGGGCAAGAGCGCCCGACTCGTTGCCACTATACTGCAAGCCGTGTGCAGAAGCGGCGGATGCTGCTGAAAAACCCCGGGACTCCAGCACCCGGGGACGCCTGCCTCAGCGCGGCGGACCCGCAGCCGGTGGCGCCCCCGCCGGCACGTAGCGGAAGTGGAACATCCCCTCCGCGTCCTGCTGCGCCGCGGCCGGCAGCTGGGCCGTCAATGCCGCGGGACACGGCCCCAGACAGGCCATCAGCACGGCCTGACGGCCGGCGTTGTGCGCCAGCAATGCGCGCAGGCGTGCCGGGTCCAGCAGCCGGTAGCGCGCATCGGGATAGCCGAGCCCGTAACCGAGTTCACCGGTGCTGACCAGGTAGATATCCGTGCGTTTCAGGTACCAGGCGACCGCGCGCACCAGATTGTCATCGGTGATGACGATCGAGTCCGGCGTCAGCCGGTCGCGGTACGCCAGCAGCGCCTGTCCCGGGGACTTGTGCCGTTCGGCCTCGCGCGGGTAGACCCAGGGAACCGCCAGCAAGGGCAGCAGCACCAGCGCGAGACTCGCTCCCAGGCGGACCGGCAGGCGCGTGGCCCGCACCCCGGCCAGGCCAGCGAGCGCGCCGGCGGCCAGGGCACCGGTCAGCAGCAGGAACTCGCCCGTTTCGTCCGCATCGAAGGTCGGCACGCCGCTGGCGGTAACGCGCAGCACGACCAGCGCCAGCGCAATCCCCGCCAGTACCAGCCCGTTGAATCCCAGCCCGAGGTCGTACAGCCGGCAGCGTCCGGCCCGCAAGCAACCGGCCAGTCCGACGGTGAGCAGCACGGCCAGCGGCGGGAAGCACGGCAGGATGTAGGTTGCCAGCTTGCCGCTGGAGGCGGAAAAAAACGCGAATGGCAACAGCAGCCACAGCCAGGCCAGCCGCAGGGCATCCCGCTGCCGGATATTCGCCACGACCGTGGCGCGGGCGCGGCCGCGCAAACCGGCCAGCGCGGCCGGCAACAGGAAGATCCAGGGGAACGCCAGTGCCGGCAGGTACATGAGGAAGTAGTACGGCGGCGCGCGGTGCTGGGCGTTTTCCGCGGTGAAGCGCTTGATATGCTCGATCCAGAAGAAGTAGTGCCAGAAATCGTGTTGCCGCAGGTGGATCAGCACCGACCAGGGCAGGGCCACCAGCGCGGCGGCCAGTACGGCCAGGAAGCCGTCGATCAGCAGCGTCCGCCACTGTCCCTGCCACAACGCCCAGGGCACCAGCACCAGCACGGGAACCGCGAAAGCGAGAAATCCCTTCGCCAGAAAGGCCAGCCCGAAGGCCGCACCGGCCAGCAGCGCCAGTAGCCCCCCCCGGCCCCCCTGCCACTGTGCGTCCAGCGCCCGGTAGAACAGCGCGATGCCGGCGGTCAGGAACAGGGTGACGAGATTGTCGAGCACGTTGAACGTGCCAACCACGAAGACCTCGAGCAGTGTCAGGTGCACCAGCGCCGCAGCGGCCGCCAGCCGGCGGTCGCGCCATGCCGAGAGCACCAGCAGGTACACCGTCAGGGCGGTGAGACCGGTGGCGAGCGTGCCGGGCAGGCGCACGGCAAAGGCATTCTCGCCGAACGCGGACATCGACAGGGCATTGAGCCAGTAGCCCAGCGGCGGTTTCTCGAAATAGCGCAGCCCGTCCAGGCGCGGCGTGATCCAGTCGCCGCTCACCAGCATCTCGCGCGGGATCTCCGCGTAGCGCGTTTCGTCCGGGATGATCAGCGGCCGCTGCCCCAGCGGCACGAGATAGAGCACCACATAGAGCAACAGCAGCGCCAGCGGCAACAGGAGGGAACGCGCGCCGGCAGGGGCGTTCATGCCGCGACCCCGCCGGCCTGCTGGCAGACCGTGCCTTCGCGCCCGGCCAGCGGTGCCAGCGCAATGGTGCCGGCCGGGACCTGCTGCGCCGGCGGCAGGAGCGTGCCGAGCGGCACGAAGCGCACGCCCCTGTGCGCCGCCTGCACCAGGAAATCCTCGAACAGCGCACTGCGCGCGATGCCCTCGACCTCGGCGTGGATGGTCAGCACGTTGAGGGCGGCCGGTGCGAGCAGGGACAGCAGGTGTGCGTTGTAGTGCGCGTCATCCAGTCCGTCACGGCCGATCAGCTCGTCATAGGTGGGCAGGGTCACCGGGATCTGCACGGTACATTCCACGCCATCGACGACGGGGCGGAAGATCGAGCGCCCGCGGCAGTCACTGTTGTAGCGGAACGCACAGGTGTCCTTTTCCCGCAGCACGGTTTCATTGCATTTCCAGCCGGCGGCGGCGGAGCAGGTGACCGGGTGCCCGACAATGGCCTGCAATGCCTCCAGCCCGCGCCGGATCTCGGCGCGGATGTCCGCGCCGGACAGGCGTTCGAGCTGCGTCTGCCAGCGGTAATGGTCCCAGGCGTGCAGCCCGATCTCGTGACCGGCGGCATCGGTGGCGCGGATCACGCCGGCCAGGCCCTTGCCGATCTCCGGCCCCGGCCACAGCGTGCCACGCAGCAGGATGTCCCAGCCATACAGGCTGGCCGCCTTCGAGCGCAGCATCTTCACCAGGAACACCGGCCTGAACAGCCGCCACAGGTTGCGTCCCATGTTGTCCGGGCCGAGCGAAAAGAAGAACGAGGCGTGGATGCCATGCGCCGCGAGGATTTCCAGCAGGCGCGGTACGCCGTCCCGGGTGCCGCGCCAGGTATCGACGTCGATACGCAGACCGACCGTGTAGTCCGCTTCCGGCATCGCGCACTCCGGGCGGGCGCCTACCCGCCCGCCTTGCCGGTCGCGGCCGCATCCTGCATGCCGTGCGTGTCCACGTAGTCACGCAGGAAATAATCCAGCGTGGCGGCGATCGAGTCCGTCATCGGCACTTCCGGATTCCAGCCCAGCAGGCGCCGCGCGTTCTCGATGCTGGGACGGCGATGTTGCACGTCCTGGTAGCCTTCCCCGTAATACTGGCGGCTCTCCGTGATGTGCATACCGGCAAACGGCGGGAACTGTCCACGCAGCGGGTGCGCCTCGAACTGTTCGATCAGGGCCTCGGCGAGCTGGCGGATGCTGGCCTCGTTGTCGGGGTTGCCGATGTTGACGATCTGCCCGTCGCAGTTGCCGTTGCGGTTCTCGATGATACGGAACAGGCATTCCACGCCGTCGCTGACGTCGGTGAAGCAGCGCTTCTGCTCGCCGCCGTCGATGAGCTGGATCGGCGTGCCCTCCACCAGGTTGAGAATGAGCTGCGTGATGGCGCGCGAGCTGCCGATGCGCGCCGACTCCAGTGTGTCGAGGCGCGGACCCATCCAGTTGAACGGGCGGAACAGCGTGAAGCGCAGCGCACCGGACTTGCCGTAGGCCCAGATCACCCGATCGAGCAGCTGCTTGCTGCAGGAATAGATCCAGCGCTGCTTGTTGATCGGGCCCAGGATCAGGCGCGATCTGTCCTCGTCGAACATCGGGTCGTCACACATCCCGTACACCTCGGAGGTCGACGGGAACAGGATGCGCTTGCCGTACTTGACGCAGTAGCGGACGATGCGCAGGTTCTCCTCGAAGTCCAGCTCGAACACGCGCAGCGGGTTGCGGGTGTACTCGATCGGTGTGGCGATCGCCACCAGCGGCAGGATGACGTCGCACTTCTTGACGTGGTACTCGATCCACTCGCGGTGAATCGAGATGTCGCCCTCGTGGAAACAGAAGCCGGGCGTGTCGCGGAAGCGCGCGATGGCATTGTCGTTGAGGTCCATGCCATGCACCTCGTACCCGCCATCGGCCAGCAGCCGCTCGGACAGCGCGTTGCCGATAAAACCGTTCACGCCGAGAATCAGCACGCGGGTCTTGCGCGCGCCCGTAACGCGGCGCTGCTCCGGCGCGCCAAGCTGCAGACCCGCGACGAGGTTCAGGTCGGAAGCCAGCTGCGGTCCCTTCACCGGCAGACCGTGGTCCGCCTGGCCGACGCGGACTTCCAGCGCGCCGTCGCCGCAGGCAATGACCAGCGGGCTGGTGGACAGCACCGTACCCGGTGCCTGGCCAGCGGCGGCCAGCGCGGCCGGGCGCACCGACCAGAGGGTGAACCGGGTCTGGCCGCGATGCGTGAACGCGCCCGGATACGGCCGGGTGACCGCGCGCACCAGGTTGGCGATGTCCCGGCAGGGACGGTGCCAGTCGATGCGGCCGTCCGCCGGTGCGCGCCGCCCGAAGTACGTGGCGGCACTTTCGTCCTGCGCGGTGCGCGGGGCCGTGCCGGCCCCCAGCGCCGGCAGGTGTGCATCCAGCATCTCCCCGGCGGCCTGCACCATGCGCGCGTTCAGCGTCGCGGCGGTGTCGTCGTCGGCGATGGCCACCGCCTGCTGGCAGACGATGTCACCGGCATCCGGCTTTTCCGTCATGTAGTGCAGCGTGACACCGGTTTCCCGTTCCCCGTTGACCAGCACCCAGTTGATCGGCGCGCGGCCACGGTACTTCGGCAGCAGGGAACCGTGCAGGTTGAGGCAACCCAGGCGCGGGATCGCAAGGATCGGCTTGCGCACGATGTCGCGGAAGTAGAAGGAGAACAGGAAATCGGGCTGCAGGGCGCGGATCTTCTCCACCCACATGGCGTGGTTGATGTCGTTGGGCGCGTAGACCGGGATGTCCAGTTCCAGCGCCAGGTCCGCAACCGAGTCGAACCAGATCGTCTCCGCGGGATCATCCGTGTGGGTGAAGATGGCCTGGATCTCGAACCCGCTCCGCAGCAGGGCCCTGATCCCGGCACATCCCATATTGTGGTACGCAAGCACAACGGTCTTCATGTCAGGCTCCAGTGTTGGAAAGGTTGGCCGTTTCGCAACGGCGCTGGCCAGAACCTGTCTCGAAATGCCCCGCGGCCGCCAATGCGCGATTCTGGGACAGGTTCTGGTGTCAAACGGATTCCGCGTCCCGCCCCACGCGGGATTTCACAAAATACCGGGGCCGCGCACGCACGTCACTGTAGATACGGCCGATGTACTCGCCCATCAGCCCGAGCGCAAGCAGCTGTGCGCCGACGAACACGAACAGCACCGCAAAAATGGTGAACACGCCTTCCACCGCCCAGGCCGCGCCGAACACCAGGCGTGCAAGGATCAGGAACAGGCTGAAGGCAAACCCGGCCAGGGAAATCAGGCCACCGACGATGCTCAGCAGGCGCAGCGGGAAGGTGGTCATGCTGGTGAGCAGGTCGAACTGCAGGTTGATCAGCTTCCAGAGGTTGTACTTGGACTGGTCCTGCGAGCGCTCCGCGTGCGCCACCTCGACCTCGGCGGTGGTATTGGCAAACGAGTTGGCCAGCACCGGGATGAAGGTGCTGCGCTCGTGGCACTGCAGCATCGCGTCGACGATGGGGCGGCGGTAGGCGCGCAACATGCAGCCGTAGTCGTGCATCATGACCCCGGTCGCCTGCTGCACGGCCTTGTTGACCAGGCGCGAGGACAGGCGCCGGAACAGCGAGTCGCGGCGGTGCTGGCGGATACTGCCGACCACGTCGCAACCGTCCTCGATCGGGCCCAGCAACTTCGGGATCTCCTCGGGCGGATTCTGCAGGTCGGCATCCAGCGTCACCACCACCTCGCCGCGCGACTCGGCCAGGCCCGCCATCACCGCGGCATGCTGGCCGTAGTTGCGGTTGAGCAGGACGCCGACCACACGGCCGGGGTGTTCCTGTGCCGCGCGGGTAATGAGGTCGGCGGAAGCATCCCGGCTGCCGTCGTTCACCAGGACGATCTCGCTGGGCCGGTCCAGCGCGTCGCACACCGCCAGGCAGCGCCGGATCAGCTCCGGCAGGTTCGCCTCCTCGTTGTAGACGGGTATGACCAGCGACAGCCAGGGCGATGTCATGGCCGAAACTCCTCCAGGACCGATTCGATGGCGCTCGTCACGCGCACCACGTCGGCGTCCGTCATGTCGGGAAACAGCGGCAGCGAACAGATGCGTGCGGAGTTCCATTCCGTCGCCGGCAGCGCCCCGGCGCGGCAGCGCGGGTCATCGCGATACAGGGTCTGGGTGTGGATGGCGCGGAAATGCAGCCCGGTCCCGATCCCGCGCCGCTTCAGGGCTGCCATGAAATCCTGGCGGGTGAGCCCGGCACGCTCCAGGTCGAGGCGCACCACGTACAGGTTCCAGGCGTGCTCGACCGGGTAATCCGGCAGGCCGAGCGGATGGATGGCGTGCAGGCCGGCCAGCCGCCCGGCGTAGTGTGCCGCCAGTTCGGCGCGGCGCCGGTTCAGCGCCCCGAGCCGCGCGAGCTGGCCAATGCCGAGCACGGCATTCATGTCAGGCAGGTTGTACTTGTAGCCCGGTTCCCGCACCTCCACCTGCGGCGCACGGCCCTGGGTCTCGCGGTCGAAGGCATCCACGCCGAGGCCGTGGAACCTGAGCCGGCGGATGCGTTCGGCCAGCCGGTCGTCATCGGTACAGAATACCCCGCCCTCGCCGGTGGTGATGTTCTTGATCGGGTGCAGCGAAAAGATCGCCGTGCCCTGCCGGCCCACCGGCTCGCCCCGGCCGGCAGCGCCCAGCGCGTGGGCCGCGTCCTCGACCAGCGCAATGCCGTGCCGGGCCGCCAGTGCGCGCAGGGGCGCCATGTCCAGCGCCGCGCCGGCGAAATGCACCGGCACGATCAGGCGGGTCCGCTCCGTGATCAGCGGTTCGACCAGCGCTGCCGAGGTCATCAGGGTGTCGCGGTCGACGTCCACGAACACGGGTGTGGCGCCGGCCAGCAGGATCAGGTTGACCGTGGACACCCACGTCATGGACGGGGTGATGACCTCGTCGCCGGGGCCGATGCCCAGCGCGTGCAGCAGCAGGTGCATGCCGGCCGTTGCCGAGGTCAGCGCCACGGCATGCCGGCTGCCGGTGAGTTCGCAGATGCGCTGTTCGAACTCCGCGTTCTTCGCCCCGGTCGTGATCCAGCCGGAGCGCAGCACGTCGGCCACTGCGGCAATCTCGGACTCGGTGATGGAGGGGCGCGAAAAGGGCAGGAACGGGGCGGCCGCCGCCGGGCCGGCGGACGGGGTCTGTTTCAAGTTGTCCTTGTTCACTGTCAGGGTGCCTGTCACCACCTGGCCCGGCCGTTGGCGCGAACCGGAGTATGGGTATTGAAGCTGAAGAGAACCTGAAGCACGGTCGCCTGCCCTGCGCGCCCGTGCCGGGCGGTCCGCCGGCCGACTGCCTGCACGGACAACCCTGTATAACCCTGTATATATAAGGGAGGGTATGATGGGCTGCGGGCCGATGGCTGTCAAAC
>CAYUFA010000068.1:0-13450 GCA_964443845.1 uncultured Ectothiorhodospiraceae bacterium | reverse complement strand
TGCGTTCAGCCCGACCTGCGTACTTGTACATCCCTGTACATCGCGCGCATCGCACGGACAGTGCATCGGAACTGCAGTGCATGTGTGTACACCGGAAACATAAAAAAAGCCCGGGATTCCCGGGCTTTTTCGTGTTTTCGTGGAACCCGCGAACGGGTCCCACTCCAACAAACTGCGCGTTGCGCAGATGCAGCAAAGAGAGTTATTTCTTCTTCGCTGCTTTCTTGCGCTTCGGAGCGGCCTTCTTCCGCTTCGGAGCAGCTTTCTTCTTGGCAACCTTTTTCTTGGCGGCCTTCTTGCGCTTCGGTGCTGCCTTCTTCTTGGCAGCCTTCTTGCGCTTCGGAGCTGCCTTCTTCTTGGCAGCCTTCTTGCGCTTCGGGGCTGCCTTCTTCTTCGTAGCAACCCGTTTCTTCGTAGCAACCTTCTTCTTGGTTGCGGCCTTCTTCTTTGTAGCCATAACAAACCTCCATCTTTTGAATTGCCCAAGCCGAGTATAAACAACTAATTGCAAATTACCAGTTTTTTGTTAATGGATATTTAACTGCGTTGTTCTCATCGTGAGCGTTCCTTGAGCAGTGAAACGATCACAGTGAAGTACAACTGAAAAACTATTTCGGCATGTTTGGAAACAGCTTAAATATCGGTGTTGCGTGTGTGCGCGTAATCGATGTCTGTTGAACGGTACGACGACCGGAATTGCATGCACGAGAGAACCGTCGTTGTTGTTGTGTTGTGATCGATGTCGACGCTGAGGTGCGCATGTGCACGCGCCGGTCACGCGCGCGTTGCGCAGTGCAATTGATGCGTCGCGCGCGTTGTTCGGTGCTGCTCCTCCAACAGGTGACGCATTGCGTCACCTGTTGGAGGAGTTAACAGTTCCGGGTGCGCGGAAGACGTGCAGGAAGCACGGCCAGGCGTGCTTGGCGCATAAAAAATATCAACAGAAACAATAAAGTATTGTGTTGTGAAGGATGGCCGGGCTGCGCGGGTATTAAGAAATCCGACACCGGGATTTGTGCCTGCGCGGATGCATTTATGCGCGGGAAGCGTTCGTTTCCAGCGCGAGAATGTACTCCCACTGTGCCTGGCTGACCGGCATTACCGAAAGGCGATTACCGCGTTGCAACAGTGGCAAGTCTTCCAGGAAGACATGTGTCTTCAGTTCCCGGAGTGTAATCACGCGTTTCAGTTTCTTCACGAAGCGAACGTCCACCATGTACCAGCGCGGATGCTGCGGGTCGCTCTTCGGGTCATAGTATTTTGCTCCGGGGTCGAACGCCGTACTGTCGGGGTAACCGGTGCGTACGATTTTCATCACACCGGCGATGCCGGGCTCCTTGCAGTTGGAATGGTAAAAGAAAGCCAGGTCTCCAACCCGCATCTCATCCCGCATCATGTTGCGCACCTGGTAATTGCGTACGCCCTCCCAGTGATCCGTCTTGCCGGGCATCTTCTTCAGGTCATCGATTCCGAATACATCCGGCTCCGATTTCATCAACCAGTAAGCCATGGTTCAGTCCGGTTTGTGTTGTGAAAAAGATACAGGGATGCCCTGTTGCAGGCCGGTTTTGTGACTCACCGCGCAAATGTCCGGCAGTTCAGTTCGGTGGCGACGCCGTCCAGCGGCACATCCCAGTGTCCCGGTGTGATGCGCGGCATGCGCTGGAACTCGTAGGCAAGGCCCAGCAAGCGCGGCTTGCGCCAGAGGTTGCGGATACGCAGGAAGGCGAAACTGCGGTCGTAGAATCCGCCGCCCATGCCGATGCGGTGTCCCGCGTCATCGAACGCGACCAGCGGGGTGAGAACCAGGTCGAGGTTACGTGGTGCCACCAGCCGGAGTCGGGCAGGTTCGGGGATGCCGAAGCGGTTGGCAACGAGCGTGTCGCCGGGGCGGTAGTGTGCGAACCAGAGCTTGCCGTGCTCGAATGGCATCAGTACCGGCAGGTAGATGGACCTGCCTTGTTCCCGGAGTCGTTGCAGCAGTGGAGCGGGATCGATCTCACCGTCGTGCGCGAGGTAGGCTGCGATATGTTGCCGCTTGACCAGCATCGGGTGATGAATCGTGTGCTCCGCGAGGCGCTCGGCATGCCGGCGGGCCTCCTCTGCCGTCAGCGTGCGGCGTTGCTGCCGGATGCGGCTTCTCAATGCAGGGAGGCTGGCAGACATGGAATCGGAATCCGGGGATGCAAGCTGCTGTCGACGGCCACGCGCTGGATTTCGCAAGTGTTTGATACTACGAAAGGTTCCTGTCCCGTCCCAGGCAGGGCAGGTCCCCGGCCCGGCGGGCGGGGACCTACTCTATATATATAAGGGGGCATCCTCCGCATGTGCCGTTGTCGCTGTTGCCCTTGAACCGGAGGTTCAAGAGGGGGACGACAGTGATGCTTCAGGCTTTCCGCACATGGCGGACATGCTCACGGCATCAGCATGAGTCCCCTGAGTTGGAGATTAGGCTCAAGGAGTTCTCAGCGACTATCGAACACGGCAGGGGATGCCCGAACCGATCCCGAATGTTACTTCACTGGCAGGGCTGGTGCCACACAGTACCGGGTCGGCAGTACCAGTGCGGAGGCGGTGTGCCGGCTAGTTCAGTTCCGCCTGCCGGTATCGACCCAGTGATTCCTCGATACGGGCATTCAGCTGTTGCAGCCGGTCCACGATGAACCGGGCCTGATTGTTGCCTCCAACACCGAGTTCGATGGCTTCGTGAGCGATGTTCAGTCCCGCGATGACGGCAATCCGGTCTGCCCCGACGACCTTGCCGGTGGCACGAATTTCCTTCATCTTGTCGTTCAGGTGCGTTGCAGAGGCCTGCAGTGCAGTTTCTTCCCCTTCCGGGCAGGCCACTATGTATTCCTTGTCCAGGATGTTGACTTTGATTGCGTCGGTCATATGCCGGTTTCCATGGATTTCAGCCGGGTTACGATGGCATCGACCCGATTGCGAACCTGGTCATGCTTCTCCAGCAGCCCGGCGCGCTCGGTGGCGAGATTTTCCTGCTGGATGCGCAGGGAGCGATTTTCCTTCATCAGCCGATCGATGATGCCCAGCAGACTCTCGATCTGTTGTTCCAGCAATGCGAGTTCCTGTTCGATGGCCGGATTTTCAGCTTTCCTGTTCATGTTGCCAATATAGTGCGCCGGCCGGGTATGGTCAATATTGATGGTTACCGCTGGTTCCGGTTTCCTCCTGAAGTTTTGCAACCGTATGGTATAAACAACCCTGTTGAGGCGAACCGGCAGATGCTGCAGTGGAAACCAACCGTCCGGAAACATGCGGTCACGCGGAACTCGAGGAATGCCTGCGGTCCGCGGGAGCGGAAGGCAGCGCATCCTCCACGCATGGGCTGCTGTGTGGCATCGTGACGGTGACCGGGGGAACCCGCGGCAGGCTCTGGGAGGAACCGGTGCTCGGTGCGGGCTATACACCGGGCGCAGCCGCACAGGAGTGCCTGGAACAGCTGGACCGGATGCAGACCGCAATCCTGGCCGCTCTCCATGATGCTGCCCCCGGATTCCAGCTCCTGTTGCCGGAGGAAACCCTGCCGTTGACTGCGCGTACGCGCGCGCTGGGGGAATGGTGCGAGGGTTTCCTGTACGGGCTGGCCCTGGGCGGGCTGCGCGAACAGGGTATCGTGTCAGACACGCTGCGCGAGATCCTGCGGGACTTTTATGAAATTTCGCACGCCGGGTTTCACGAGGACGCGCCGGACGAGGGCGACGAAGTCGCCCTTGCCGAGATTGTCGAGTATGTCCGCATGGGTGTGCTGCTGCTGTTCGAGGAAGTGCAGCCGCCCGCCGCCCCGGCACGGCTGCAGTAGTCTGCCGGGTGGAATATCCGGTGGTGCCGGGACAACCGCGTTGCGCGGGGAACGGGGCAATCCCATAATGGAGATTCCATTCCTGGGGGGCTGCGCCGGCACTGTGCCCGGCGCAGTGGCAAATGCATCCGAGGTCCGAGGACCATGATCAGCCAGACCGAGTTCAGCCGTCGCCGCCGGCAACTGATGCGCATGATGGGCAAGGATTCCATTGCCATCATTCCAACCTCGAGCATGCAGGTACGCAACCGGGATGTGGATCATCCGTTCCGGGCCGACAGTGACTTCTACTACCTGACCGGCTTTGACGAGCCGGACGCGGTCGCGGTGCTGGTGCCACGCCGCCCGCATGGCGAGTACCTGCTGTTCTGCCGCGAGCGGGATCCCGAGATGGAAATCTGGACCGGCCGCCGGGCGGGGACCGAGGGAGCGGTCGAACGGTACGGCGCGGACGATGCCTTTCCGGTCAGCGATATCGACGAAATCCTGCCGGGCCTGATCGAGGGGTGTGAACAGGTGTTCTACACCATGGGCGCACGTCCCGAGTTCGACAAGAGTGTCATGGAATGGGTCAACCGCATTCGCCAGGGTGTCCGCCGCGGTGCACGCACGCCGGACCGCTTCGTGACCCTCGAACATCTGCTGCATGACATGCGCCTGTACAAGAGCCGCTCGGAAATCAGCGCGATGCGCACGGCGGCGCGCACCGCCTGCAAGGCGCACGTGCGTGCGATGCAATGCTGCCGGCCCGGCAGGCATGAATACGAAATCGAGGCGGAGCTGTTGTACACCTTTCGTTCCGCCGGCATGGTGCCGGCCTACCCGAGCATCGTGGGCGGCGGGGAAAACGGCTGTATCCTGCACTACACGGACAACAACGCAGCCCTGCGCGACGGGGACCTGCTGCTGATCGATGCAGGCGCGGAATATGACTGCTACGCGTCGGACGTGACCCGGACCTTTCCGGTCAGCGGCCGCTTCAGTGCCGCGCAGCGTGCCCTTTACCAGCTGGTGCTGGATGCGCAGCAGGCGGCTATCGACAAGGTGCGTCCGGGCAACCACTGGAACGATCCGCACGAGGCAGCCGTCCGGGTCCTGACCCGGGGGCTGGTCAGGCTGGGCATTCTCAAGGGCAGGCCCGCCGAGCTGATCCGCAGCGAGGAATACCGGCGTTTCTACATGCACCGCACCGGTCACTGGCTGGGCATGGACGTGCACGATGTCGGGGACTACCGGGTCGGGGATGAATGGCGCGTGCTCGAGCCCGGCATGGTGCTGACCGTCGAACCGGGCCTGTACATTGCCGCCGGCAGCAAGGGCGTGGCAAGGAAGTGGTGGAATACCGGCATCCGCATCGAGGATGATGTCCAGGTGACCCGGCAGGACCCCGTCGTACTCTCCGCCGCCGCGCCGAAATCCGTCGATGCAATCGAGGCCGTGATGGCTGCGGCCCGGCGCGCGGATTGAGGTACCCGATGGGGGAGGACATGCAAACCTGTGACGTGATCATTGCCGGCGGGGGCATGGTGGGCGCCACCCTGGCCTGTGCACTCTCCGGCAAGGGGCTGCGGATCGTACTGGTCGAGCCGGTGCGCAACGAGCAGCGCGCGGAACCCGGTTACGACGACCGTGCCATCGCACTGGCCTGGGGTACCAGCCGCATCTTTGCCGGCCTCGGCATCTGGGAGTCACTGTCGCTCCACGCCACCCCGATCCATCGCATTCACGTGTCCGATCGCGGACATCCCGGTATGGTGCATCTCGACCGGGAAACCGAGGGGCTGCCGGCCATCGGCTACGTGGTGCCGGCGCGGGCACTGGCACAGGTGCTGGCGGAAGCGGTCAGCCGCCTCGACGATGTCACGCGGCTGTGTCCGGCCACGGTTAGCGGCTACCGGGCCGGTGTCGACCACGTCGAGGTGCAGCTGCAGGAAGCACCGGGCGCGCGCACGCTGCCGGCAGAACTGCTGGTGGCCGCCGATGGTGCCGGATCGATGTTGCGCGAGCAGGCCGGCATTACCAGCCGGCGCAGGGACTATCACCAGGTCGCGATCGTGACCAATATCACCCCGCAGCTGCCGCACGACCACGTCGCCTGGGAACGCTTTACCGAAACCGGGCCGCTGGCCCTGCTGCCGATGTCCGCGGGGCGTTGCGCCGTGGTCTGGACGGTGACCACGGCACAGGCCGACCGGATCATGGCGCTGTCCGACGCGGCATTTCTCGCCCGGTTGCAGGAGCGGTTCGGCAGCCGGCTGGGACGCCTGCAGCGTGTCGGCACCCGCCAGGCCTGGCCGTTGCAGCTGCTCAGTGCCGGGCGTGCCGTGGCAGACCGGCTCGCGCTGGTCGGCAATGCCATCCACACCCTGCATCCGGTCGCCGGCCAGGGTTTCAACCTGGGTGCGCGCGACGTGGCGGCACTGGCCGAGGTCCTGGTGGATGCGCAGCGTGCCGGCCAGGATATCGGTGCGGCGCCGGTGCTGGCCCGCTACGCCCAGTGGCGCAGCCGCGATCATCGCAATGTCACCCTCTTCACCGACGGTCTGGCGCGACTGTATACCCTGACCCTGCCCGGCTGCGGGTTGCTGCGCAGTGCCGGCATGCTGGCCTTCGACCTGCTGCCGCCGGCCAAGCGCATGCTGACCCGTCTCACCATGGGCCGCTCCGGACGCACACCGCGTCTGGTACGCGGACTGCCGCTGTAGCGTATGGAACCGGCCGGGGTCCTGGTGGTCGGGGGTGGAGTGGTCGGTGCCACCGCCGCTTGCGCGCTTGGCATGGCCGGTATCCCGGTCACCCTGATCGAGGCGCAGCCACCCGCCGCGGAAACCACCGTCCGGGATCCGCGCATGTTTGCCATCACGCGGGCCTCGGAACGGATCTTCCGTGCGCTCGGTGCCTGGGACGCCATGATCGCGCACGCACACTGCGCCTTTACCGACATGGAGGTATGGGACAGCGCCGCCGGCGGGTCCCTGCATTTCGACAGTGCCGGGCTGGCGGAGCCCTGCCTCGGTTACATCTTCGAACCCCGCGTGCTGACCGCCGCACTGGCCGAACGCCTGCGGGCGCTGCCAGCGGTACGGGTGCTGCAACCGGCGCGTTGTGCAGACCTGCACATCGACGCCGCTGCGGCCCGGGTCACCCTGCAGGACGGTACGCAGTTGCAGGCGGCGCTCGTGGTCGCGGCCGACGGCGCGGACTCACCGGTGCGCAGCCTGCTGGGCATGCCGGTGGACCGGGATGATTACCACCAGACCAGCCTGGTGGCGCTGGTGCAGACGGCGCTGCCGCACCGGCACACCGCCTGGCAACGCTTCCTGCCGGGCGGCCCGCTGGCCTTTCTGCCGCTCGGCGACGGCTGGAGTGCCATCGTATGGACGCTGCCGACCGGGGAGGCAAATCGCATCCTCGCACTCGCCGCCGCGGACTTCCATGCCGAACTCGCCACGGCCTTCGAGCATCGTCTCGGCGCTATCCTGGATTCCGGTCCGCGCGCGGGCTGGCCGCTGCGGCGCCAGCATGCCGAGCACTATGTCACCGGGCGCGCGGCGCTGATCGGTGATGCCGCACACGTCATTCACCCGCTGGCCGGGCAGGGGGTCAATCTCGGCCTGCTGGATGCGGCCGCGCTGGCCGAGGTGGTGGCCGAAGCGCATGAACGCGGTCGCGACCCGGGCACACTGCACACCCTGCGTCGCTACGAGCGCTGGCGCCGGGGCGACAACCTGCTGATGATGAGTGCCATGACCGGCATCAACCACCTGTTCAGCAACCCCAGCCCGGTACTGGGTCGCCTGCGCAGCGGCGGGCTCACGCTGGTCAATCGTGCCACCCCGCTGCGGAATTTCCTGATGCGGCATGCCATGGGACTGGAAGGTGATCTGCCGGCACTGGCACGGGCGGCGATCTCCGGCTAGACGACTGCCGGGTATGGCCGCCCGGGTTGTACTCACCCGGACCGGAAGCGCTTGTACAGCTCCACTGCCAGCAACAGGCTCGCTGCCAGCGACAGGAACAGGAACCAGGACGACAGGCTCACGGGTGCGATCTCCAGGACATCGCGCAGACCGGGCGTGTACATGGCGAGGATGTGCAATGCCTGCGCACCGAGTGTCGCGCACAGCAGGAACGGGTTGCGCAGCAGGGTATGGGTGAAGACCGACCGGGTCTCCGAGCGGGCATTGAATACCTGGATGTTTTCAAACAGGACCATCAGCAGCAGGATCGAGTTACGCGCGGATTCGAGCTCCATCCCCTGCCGCAGCAACACGGCATAACAGCCGGTGGTGACGATGCTGATCAGCACGGCAGACAGGGCCACGCGTTCCACCATGATGCGGTTGAATACCGGCTCGCCCGGTGGGCGTGGCGGCCGGTTCATCTCCCGTCCTTCCGCCGGTTCAAAGGCAAGGGCCACGTCCTGGATGCCGTTGGTGACGAGGTTCAGCCACAACAGCTGCACCGCCGTCAGGGGCATGGGCAGGCCGAACAACAGGGACAGGAAGAACAGGATCAGTTCGGCGAAGCCGGTGGAGATCAGCAGGAAGATCACCTTGCGCACATTCGCATAGGCGACCCGCCCTTCCTCCATGCCCGCCACGATGGAGGCGAAATTGTCATCGGTCAGGATGAGGTCCGCCGTTTCGCGCGCCACATCCGTACCCCGTGCACCCATGGCAACGCCGACATGCGCGGCGCGCAGGGCCGGGGCATCGTTCGCGCCATCACCGGTCACGGCCACGAAGTGCCCCTGTTGTTTCAGGGCGTTCACCAGTTCCAGTTTCTGGTGCGGTTCCATGCGTGCGTATACCCGCGCGGTTTGCAGCATCTGCCGGGAGCGGGCCGCATCGCCCATGGCGGTGCGGAATTGCTGCGAGGTCACGACCTGTTCCGGGGTCTGTACGAGGTTCAGTTCACGCCCCATGGCAAAGGCGGTGAGCGGATGATCGCCGGTGACCATGACGACCTCGATACCGGCCGCGCGGCACTGCTCGATGGCCGGGGCGGACTCCTCGCGCAGCGGATCGATCATCGCCGTCATGCCCAGAAACGTCAGTTGCTGCAGGTCGCCGGTTTCCAGGGTGTCGGGCTGTCGGTCCCGGATGAAGCCCTGTGCGGCGACGAGCACCCGGTAGCCCTGCGCGGCAAGCGCGTGCCCCTGCTGCAGCAGCGCCTGGCTGTCGATGTCCTGCTCGCCTCCGGCGCAGGCCATCGTAGTGCACATGGGCAGGACGGTTTCCAGCGCGCCCTTGACGCAGACGAGGTACTGGCCGGCAACGCGGTGCAGGGATGCCGAAAAGCGGGCGGAGGATTCATAGGGAAGGGCGGCAACCTGGGGATACTCCTCCAGCACCCGGGCACGGTCGATCCCGAGCTGGTGCGCCATGACCAGCAATGCGACATCGATGCTGTCACCGTGGCGCCGCCACTGCCCCTCCCGTGCACCGAAGAACGCCTCGTTGGTCAGGCTCATGACCAGGGCCAGGCGCAGGAGTCGTGCGCGGATTTCGGGATCGATGTCCTCCAGTAGCGGGGCCTGCCGGGGCTTCGGGAGCGGCTGCGGTGCTGGCAGGTCAATGCTGGCCGTCGCGGGCAGCGCCAGTCGTTGCACCACGATCTCATTGCGCGTCAACGTGCCGGTTTTGTCGCTCGCGATGAGGGTGCAGGAGCCCAGGGCCTCCACCGTCACCAGTTGCCGGGCGATGACGTGCCGCTTCGCCATGCGGCGCACGGAGATCGACAGCGCCACGGTCATGGCGACCGGCAGGCCCTCGGGTATCGCCGCCACGGCCAGTGCCGCCGCCAGCATGACCACGTCGAACCAGTGCATGCCCTGATACAGGCTGACCAGTGCCAGGATGACCGTGGCAAGGCCCATGACCCGGGTCAGCCGCCAGGTGAACTTTTCCATCCGCACCAGCAGTGGTGGTCGCGTGGCTTCCCTGCCCAGGACGTCGCGGGCAATCCGGCCCAGCTCGGTGGCGGAACCGGTGGCGGTGACCAGGCCCGTGGCCCGCCCGTTGACCACCAGGGTGCCGGTGAATGCCATGTTGCTGCGCTCGGGCAGCCCGCAGTCCGCAGCAGGCAAATCCCGTGGATGCTTGGCACGCGGCAGCGATTCGCCGGATAGCAGGGACTCGTCCACGCTGAAGTTCTGCGCCTCCAGCAGGCGCACGTCGGCCGGCACCTTGGCGCCGGATTCCAGCAGGACGATATCGCCGGGTACCAGCCGGTCCGTGTGCACGAGCCGTGCCTGCCGGTTACGCAGGACCGTGGCCGACGAGGTGAGCAGGGACTGCAGGGCGGCAGCGCTGCGTTGTGCGGAATATTCCTGGAGGGAGCCGATCACGGCGTTCACGCCGAGTACCAGCAGGATGAAGCCGGCATCCAGCCATTCGGCGACCAGCAGTGACAGCACGGCCGCGATCAGCAGGACGTAAATCAGTGGACTGAGGAATTGCCGGGCAAACAACAGCAGGAAGGGTTTGCCGGCCGCCGTCGGCAGGCGGTTGGGGCCAAACTGCAACAGCCGTGCGGCGGCTTCGTCGGCGGACAGTCCGCTGGCACGGCTCTGGTACGCAGCCAGCAGGGACTGGACGGTTTGCGCATGGGGAGCGGGAGAAACCCTGATCATGAGGTCGAAAACAGCCAGGCCAGCCGGACGATACGCCGGTGCACGAAAACTATCAGAGCCGGCACCGGCCTGCCAGCGCGGCCGGCCCTTGCGGCACCGCGGCGGGGTGGTGCAGCGGCTTTCCCCGTGGCGCATGGGGAAATTGACCGGCCGGCGTCTCCGGATTCTGGAACTCGCGCGCGTCGGGGAGTATATTTGCGCCTCAACATGACACTGCTGCGGGAGAGCGTGCCGGGACCGGGTCCGGGCACCGCCGAAGGCGCAACACGCCAGGAAACGCTCAGGCAAAAGGACTGTGGCAGGGGTTGACTCTGGAGAGTGGTCGCGTCGCGACCCACCGAAGGGGACAGGTGAGGCAGGACTTCGCCGACTCTCTCAGGTAACCGGACAGAGGGCGGCGCACGGCACCGGCCGGCGTCGCCCTTTTTTTGACCAGGGAAAATAACTCGGAAATCCCCATGACCCACAAGACTCCCCTGTATGACGAGCACATTGCCGACGGTGGCAAGATCGTGGACTTCGCCGGTTGGGATATGCCGATCAACTATGGCTCCCAGATCGAGGAGCACAACCACGTCCGTACCGACGCCGGCATGTTCGATGTCTCCCACATGACCGTGGTCGACCTGACCGGCGAGCGCACACGCGAATACCTGCGCTACCTGCTGGCCAACAACGTCGACCGGCTCAGGGAAAGCGGCAAGGCATTGTACAGCTGCATGTTGAACGAACAGGGTGGCGTGATCGACGATCTCATCGTCTACTACTTTCGCGACGACTTCTTCCGCATGGTGGTCAATGCCGGTACGCGCGCCAGGGATCTGGCGTGGCTGGAACAGCAGTCGGTCGATTTCAGCGTGACCGTCACCGAGCGTCCGGAACTGGCGATGATCGCCGTCCAGGGTCCGAAAGCCCGTGCCAGGACACTCCCGCTGCTGCGCGAGTCCGTGCGCGAGGCCGCCGCCGCGCTGAAACCGTTTTACGGCGTGTTCGACGGGGAGTGGTTCATCGCCCGTACCGGCTATACCGGCGAGGATGGCTTTGAAATCATTCTGCCGGCGGAGGAGGCCGCGGAATTCTGGGTCCGCCTGCGTGCCGCCGGCGTCCATCCCACCGGACTCGGCGCGCGCGACACGCTGCGGCTCGAGGCCGGCATGAACCTGTACGGATCCGACATGGACGAAAATGTCAGCCCGCTGGAATCCGCGCTGGCCTGGACCGTCGCCTGGGAACCGGCTGAGCGCGACTTCATCGGTCGCAAGGCACTGGAAAGACAGCGTGCCGAAGGCGCCGGCCGCAAGCTGGTCGGACTGGTGCTGGAAGACAGGGGCGTCCTGCGCAATCACCAGCTGGTAAAGACCGGCAGCGGCGAGGGCGAGATTACCAGCGGAAGCTTTTCCCCGACCCTGCAGCGTGCCATCGCCTTTGCACGCGTGCCGCAGGACACCGGCGATCACTGCCAGGTCGACGTCCGTGGCCGGCTGCTGAATGCACGGGTGGTCAAGCCGCCGTTCGTGCGTAACGGCAAGGCCCGGATCGAATTGTAACTCTCCAATCCGCATGTGAATCCTTTCAGCGAGGCAATCATGAGCAATATCCCGGTTGAACTGAAATACGCGAAGTCCCACGAATGGGCACGCCACAACGACGATGGCACGGTCACGGTGGGTATTTCCGACAACGCCCAGGACCAGCTTGGCGACATGGTGTATGTCGAGCTGCCGGAAGCGGGACAGACCGTTACGGCCGCAGAAGCCTGTGCCGTCGTCGAGTCCGTGAAGGCGGCCTCGGACGTCTATACGCCGGTATCCGGTGAAGTGGTCGAGGTCAACGAGGCCCTGAGCGACGCACCGGAGAAGGTCAACCAGGACGCCTACGGCGATGGCTGGCTGTTCCGCGTGCAACCGTCGGACGCCTCCGAACTCGATGCCCTGATGAACGGGGATGCCTACGCGGAGTTCCTGGCAGCCGAGGCACACTGAAACCCAGCAACCGGCTGCCCGGCAGCCGGCCTGAACCGGAATACACATTATGCCATTCATTCCGCATACCGAAGCCGATGTGAAGGACATGCTGACTGCGATCGGCGCCGCCGGCATCGAGAACCTGTTCGACGAGATACCCGCCGGCCTGCGTATCGGCAACCTGCACGGTGTGCCGGACGGTCTCAACGAGCAGGAAATATCACACCTGATGCTGGAGCGCGCCGAACGTGACGGGCGGCCACTGTGCTTCCTTGGCGCCGGTGCCTACGATCACCACGTCCCGGCGGCTGTGTGGGAAATCACCACGCGTGGCGAATTCTACAGCGCCTATACGCCCTACCAGGCCGAGGCCAGCCAGGGGACGCTGCAGCTGATCTACGAGTACCAGACCATGATGACCGGTCTTACCGGGCTCGATGTCTCCAATGCCTCGCTCTACGACGGCGCCTCCGGCCTGGCCGAGGCCGTGCTGATGGCGATTCGCGGCAACCGCAAGTCGAAGTCGCATCGCGTGCTGTTGCCGACCACGGTACACCCGCACTACCGCAAGACCGCGCGCACCATCGTGAAGAACCAGGGGGTCGAGCTGGTCGAGCTGCCCTATGACCCGCGTGGTGGCAATACGCTGGCCGCCGCCCTCAAATCCTGGGAGGGACAGGACATTGCCGCGCTGGTCATCCAGCAGCCGAACTTCTTCGGCGTGCTGGAAGAGGTCGATGAACTGACGGACTGGGCGCACGCCCGGGGCGCGCTGGTGATCGGCGTCGCCAATCCGACGGCCATGGCGCTGCTCAGGCCTCCGGGCCAGTGGGGTACGGACGGTGCCGACATCGCGATCGGCGAAGGCCAGCCGCTGGGCGTTCCGCTGATGGCGGGCGGACCCTATTTCGGCTTCATGTGCTGCAAGCAGGAACTGGTGCGGCAGATGCCCGGGCGTATCGTCGGCCGGACGATCGACCGGGACGGCCGTGCGGGTTTTACGCTGACCCTGCAGGCGCGCGAGCAGCA
>CAYUFA010000067.1:0-13691 GCA_964443845.1 uncultured Ectothiorhodospiraceae bacterium | reverse complement strand
CCTACTGGATCTGCGTGAACTACCGGGAGGCCTACGGCATCTACGCCTGCAACGGTATCCTGTTCAACCACGAGTCACCGGTACGCGGCGAGACCTTCGTGACCCGCAAGATCACCCGCGCGGTGGCGCGCATCAAGCTGGGCCTGCAGGAGAAACTGTACCTGGGCAACCTGGATGCGAAGCGTGACTGGGGCCATGCGCTGGACTACGTGAAGATGCAGTGGCTGATGCTGCAGCAGGACGAACCGGATGACTATTGTATAGCCACCGGGGTGCAGTATTCGGTCAGGGACTTCGTCAACGCGGCGTGCAGGGAAGTCGGGATTGAACTGCGCTGGGAGGGGAAAGGCGTGAACGAGAAGGGTATCGATACGCACGGTGGCCAGGTGCGGGTCGAGGTGGACAAGCGCTATTTCCGGCCGACGGAAGTGGAGACACTGCTTGGCGACGCCAGCAAGGCACGCGAGAAACTGGGCTGGGTGCCGGAGATCACGCTGGAGCAGATGGTCGCGGAAATGGTGCGCGAGGACCTGAAGATCGCGGAACGGGATGAACTGTGCATGCGCGAGGGATATCGGACGTTCGATTACCACGAGTGACGGGATATGCAGCAGGTGGAATCCTGAAGATCCTGCCTGAGAATTGCCACGGAAAAACACGGAATGACATGGACACCATTGCCTGTAATGAAGCCGCCGGTACCTTCAACAACCCCGTCACTGCGAGCGCAGCGAAGCAATCTCGTGCAGAAGGCGCACGCGTCCGGAGATTGCCGCGGCGCTGGGCGCATCGCAATGACGGGATGCTTTTTCGCCCACGGCATTGGGGTTTACGTGGCCATTGCGTATTGGTTGACATGAACAGGATTCCCGGAAACCACACAACCGGGCTATGCAACCGGACCTGCTTCCGGGTAGTTCCGTGTGCTTCCGTGGCTGATTACTGAATGATGGAAAAGACAGCGAAAGTCTACGTGGCAGGGCATCGCGGCCTGGTCGGGTCCGCCATTGTCCGGCGCCTGAATCAGGATGGGTTCGCCAACCTGGTGACCCGTACCAGCAAGGAACTGGACCTGCGCGAGCAGGCCGCCGTGCGTGACTTTTTTGCCGCCGAGAAACCGGATTACGTGTTCCTGGCCGCCGCCAGGGTCGGCGGTATCCTGGCCAACGACAGTTTCCCGGCCGATTTCCTCTACCAGAACCTCATGATCGAGGCGAACGTCATCGAGGCCGCGCGCGTGCACGGCGTGCGGAAGCTGCTGTGCCTGGGCAGCACCTGCATCTACCCGAAACTGGCGCCACAGCCGCTGCGCGAGGAATACCTGCTGACCGGACCGCTCGAGCCGACCAACGAATGGTATGCAGTCGCCAAGATCGCCGGCATCAAGCTGTGCCAGGCCTACCAGCGCCAGTACGGCTGCCGGTTCATCTCGGCCATGCCGACCAACCTGTACGGCCCGGAAGACAACTTCGACCTGGAATCGTCCCATGTCATGCCGGCGCTGATCCGGAAATTCCACGAGGCGAAGGAGAACGACCAGCCGGCCGTGATGGTCTGGGGTACGGGCCGGCCACGGCGGGAGTTCCTGCACGTCGATGACTGCGCGGACGCCTGCGTGTATCTCATGCACCACTATGACGGGGCGGAGATCGTCAATATCGGCGTCGGCACCGACCTGCCGATCAGCGAGCTGGCCGCGCTGGTCGGCAAGGTGGTCGGGTACCAGGGGCGCATCGAGTACGACGCCAGCCGCCCGGATGGCACGCCGCGCAAGCTTGTCGACGTGTCCAGGATCAACGCACTCGGCTGGCAGGCGCGCATCTCCCTGGCGGAGGGTCTGGCGTCGACGTATGCCTGGTTTCTTGCACATGCCGCCCGGGACCGGCCGCGAGAAGCATAGTCACCACCGCGCGGGGTTGTGCCCCCTGCGCCGGTGCGGAGTTCCCGCATGGCACTGACGGCTGCTCCGCCCTCCCGAGGCCGGATGCGGAACCGGCCCGGACTGCCCCGGCCGCCAGTGTGGCCGTGGCCCGGAGTGGTGGCGCGCAGCGTTCCGGACCGGCTGCGCCGGGCTGGCTCGTGGTGTATATCCCGCCAGATGCGGTAAAGTGGGCCCCTGCACCGGCCGTGGCCCGATTATATCGGGGTTTCAGAATACTTGAATGTTGGAGGTATGCATGCATTTCCAGGGCAAACTTGTCAGGCTGGTAGTGGTCGTGCTCGTGATCGGCATCCTGGCCGGCTGTGGCGGCGCCGCAGAGCGCAAGGCGAAGTACATGGAACGCGGCAAGTCGTATTTTGCCGAGCAGAACTATGACAAGGCCGCCGTGGAATTCAAGAACGTGCTGCAGATCGACCCGAAGACGGCTGCCCCGTACTACTACCTGGGCCGCATGGCAGAGGCGGGACAGGAGTGGCGCAAGGCCTACGGCGATTACAGCAAGGCGGTCAAACTGGGCATCGACCTGCCGGATGCGCATATACGGCTCGGGCGGATATACGTGCTGTCCGGCGAGCTCGACAAGGCGGCGGAGCAGGCCGAGGTGGTATTGTCCACCGACCCGAAGAACGCCGACGCACTTACCCTGAAGGCATCCGTCCTGGCCAGGCAGGACAAGCTCGAGGATGCAACGGGTATCCTGAAGGGCGTCCTGGCAGCCGGTCCGGGTGAGGAGGCGGCGGCCATCCTGCTGGCGGCAATCTATGACAAGCAGGGCATGGCGGACGATGCGACGGCAGTGCTGGATAAGGCCAGTGCCGCCAACCCGAAGAGCGCCGCGCTGCGCCTTGCCCTGGTGAAAGGCTACCTCGCGCGCAAGGAAGACGACAAGGCGGAAAAGGAACTGACCAGGCTGGTCAGCGACTTTCCGCTGGAGATGTCCTACCAGGTGTCGCTTGCTTCCTTTTATGCCCAGCACGACCAGGACGACAAGGCGGAAGCGGTGCTGCGCAAGATGGTTGCGGGCGCGCCGGATGACATCACGCGATACAAGGCACTGATCAATTTCTACAGGAGCAAGAAAGGGATCGAGCGCGCAATATCGGAACTGGGCACCATGATCGCCCGGCAGCCGGACATGACGGAGCTGGTGTTCATGCAGGCCGCGCTGTACATGGAGGCGAAGCAGAATGACAAGGCGGAGGCCTTGCTGCAGGGCCTGGTGAAGAAATACGACGTCGAGCCTGAGGGGCTCCGGGCACGAGTTGCCATCGCGGGGATGCGCGCCCGCGCGGGCAAGACCGATGCAGCCATGAAACAGCTGGACGAGGTGCTGGCGGAAAATGCCAGGGACAAGGATGCCCTGATGTTGAAGGGCCGGCTGCAGCTGCAGGAGAAACACTATACGGACGCGGTTTCCACGTTCCGCAGCGTGCTGAAGGATCAGCCGGACCTGGCGGAGGCGCTGATTCTGCTGGCAGCCGCGCACGAGGGCAACGGCGAGAAAGCGCTGGCGAAGGAGAACCTGGCCCGCGCGGTGGAGGCGGCCCCGGCAGACATCAAGGCCCGGCTGGCCTTTGCCCAGCTGCTGGCTGCGGATGGCAGTCTCGATGACGCCATGGAGCAGGCCGATGCGGCACTGAAAATCGATGCGGCCAGTCCCGTGGCCCTGCGCATGAAGGCGGAATTGCTCTCCAGGAAGGGGGACATGGCCGCGCTCGAGGACGTGCTGACCCGGCTTGAGAAAGCTGCTCCCGCGTCCGGCATGGGTGCCTTCGGCAAGGGCCGGTTGTACCGGTCACAGAAGAAATACCCGGAGGCGATTGCGGCGTTCGATGAGGCGCTGAAGCTCGAGCCGCATTCGGTCATCATCCTCTCCGAGCTGATCAAGACCTACCTTGCCAGCGGCGACACGGCCACCGCCGAGGCGCGTCTCAGGACCGTCCTGAAGGAGGACCCGGACAACCGTGCGGTGCATTACCTGCTGGGCTCGGTGCTGGCTGCCCGGAAGGACTACGCCGGTGCCGAGGCGGAATTCCAGAAGCAGCTGAAGATCAATGCGCAAAGCTCGAGCATCTATCAGGTGATCGCTAAGGTACGTGCCAGCCAGGGCGACATGAAAGGAGTCGAGGCGATTCTAAGGCAGGGCCTGGATGCATTGCCGGACAACAGCGATCTGTTGTGGAGCCTGGCCGGTTTCTATGCCGGCCAGGGCGATCTGGCCAGGGCCGGGGACATCTACCAGCAGGGTGTCGATAGTGGCAACGATACCGAACGCTTCGAGTTCGGCATGGCTGCCGTTGCTGAAAAACAGCACAGGTATGCGGATGCCATCGCGATCTATGAAAAGATCATCGCCGGTTCCCCGAAGAACCTGATCGCGATCAATAACCTGGCCGTGCTGTTATCCAGGCACGGCAACGATGCAAAGAGCAGGGACAGGGCGCTGGAACTGGCACTTAAGCTGGCCGACTCGAAACAGCCTGCGCTGCAGGATACCCTGGGCTGGATTTACTACGAGCGCGGCGAGTACGACAAGGCGGCGCAGGTGCTGGCTGACGTGGTGGCGAATGCGCCCGACGTCGGAGTCTTCAATTACCACCTGGGCATGACGTACTACAAGCAGGGTGACAAGCGCGCTGCGCGCGAGTACCTGTCGAAGGCGGTGGCCGGCAAGTCCACGTTCGAGGGTATCGACGAGGCACGCCAGACATTGGCCCGGATCGGCAAGCAGTGATGCTGCCCGCCTGCCCGGCCCGGGAGGAGTCGATCCGGATGCGGTCCTGCCGGAGGAGAATGCGGTTCCCGTGCTGAACCGGGTCGTGTGGCATCGGGCGCACGGACGGTGCCTGAAGATACCAGGGTTTCACTGCAGGGCCCGGGACAGGTGATCTCGCGTGTTTAGCCTGGGACTGGTCAGTTACGGACTGGGGACAGTACTGTTCCTGATCCTTACCCTCGTGCTGCTGACCGGCCAGCAGGGCCGTTCCCACAAGAATGCGCTGAAGGTCGCCTCGGTGGCGAGTACCATGTGGCTGGCATTCGCCACCTACTCCATCTATCACAATGCGGAATTCTATTCCTATCTGATCGAGCCGTTGCGCAGCTTCAGCTGGGTCCTGTTTCTCGGTTACGTGCTGATATCCTCGGTGACCGAGGCGCGCCTGGCCCAGCGGCGGTTCCGCAACGCCTCCATGGTGGCCGCCGGTTACACGCTGCTGATCATCGGTATCGTGTTCTACCGCCTGCTGGAGGGCCCCGGCTCCGTCATCTTTTTCGGTATCGATATCATGTATGCCGGGCTGCTGCTGTTCGCGGTGGTCGGACTGGTGCTGGTCGAGCAGGTCATGCGCAACGCGCACGTCGAGTCGCGGCGTGCAGTCAAGTACCTGTGTATAGGGCTGGGCGTGCTGTTTGCCTACGATTTCTATCTCTACTCGAATGCCCTCATGTTCCAGGGGCTCGATATCGAGGTGTGGCAGGCCCGCGGGCTGGTCAACGCCCTCGTGGTGCCGGTGCTGGCGGTGGCGATCGCGCGCGATCCACGCCTGTCCCTGGATATCTTCGTGTCACGGCGCATGGTCTTTCATACCACCGCCCTGCTGGGTACCGGTCTCTACCTGCTCGTCATGGGGGCGGGCGGGTACTACATCCGCTACTACGGTGGTGAGTGGGGCACCGTCGCGCAGATCGTCTTCCTGTTCGGGGCTGTACTGATCCTGCTGGTACTGCTGTTCTCCGGCCGGTTGCGTGCCAGCCTGCGGGTATTCATCAACAAGCACTTCTTCCATTACAAGTACGATTATCGCGACGAGTGGCTGCGTTTCATCAAGACCCTGTCGTCAGGGCAGCCGGACGACCGCATGCGCGAGCGCGCCATTCACTCCATCGCGGAGATTATCGACAGCCCCGGCGGCGTGCTGTGGATGCGCAACCTGAACTGCTTCGAACCCGTGGCGAACTGGCAGATGAAAATCTCCGCCCGGGACACCGTCGATGCGGACCATCCCCTGATCAGTTTCCTGACCGCGCGCGAATGGCTGATCGATATCGACGAATTCGAGCGCGACCCCGAACTCTACAACAACCTGGTACTGCCGGACTGGCTGGCCAGGATGCCGCGCGCCTGGCTGGTGGTGCCGCTGATCGTGCACGATGATCTGCTCGGCTTCATCGTGCTGGCCCGCTCGCCGGCACAGACCCATTTCAACTGGGAGGACTCCGACCTGGTGAAAACCGCCGGGCGCCAGGCCGCGGTGCACCTGGCACAGCTCGAGGCCTCCCGGGCGCTGACCGAGGCACGGCAGTTCGAGGCCTGCAACCGGCTGACCTCCTACGTGATGCACGACCTGAAAAACCTGATCGCCCAGCTCTCCCTGGTCGTGACCAACGCCTCGAAGCACAAGGGCAACCCGCGCTTCATGGAGGATGCGATCACCACGGTGGCCAACTCCGTGCAGAAGATGAACAGCCTGCTGGAACACCTGCGCAGCGACAGCATGCAGGCCCAGGAATCCACCCAGATCGAGGTCTGTTCCATGCTCGGCGAGGTGGTGCGGACCATGTCGAACAACCGTCCGGTTCCCAGACTGGACTGCCAGGCGACCGGCATCTGCATCCTCGCCAGCCGCGACCGCTGTCTGGCGATCATCGGCCACCTCATCCGCAACGCCCAGGATGCCACCCCGGACGACGGACAGGTGATCGTGCGGTTGTTCCGGCGTGCCGACCGGGCGATCATCGAGGTCCAGGACACCGGCAGCGGCATGGATGAACGCTTCATCAAGGAGCGCCTGTTCCGGCCCTTCGACAGTACCAAGGCCGGTATGGGCATCGGGGTTTACGAGGCGCGCGATTTCATCCACAAGATGGGGGGCGACCTGGAGGTGCTCAGCCGCGTCGGGGAAGGCTCGACGTTCCGAATCCGCCTCCCCCTGATCGATACACACTGAGGGAAATAGTGTAAAGTATACCGACAATGGGTCGATACTAGCACATATGGATACCCCTGAACGGAAACTGCTTGTTATTGAAGACGATCCGGGCCTGCAGACGCAGCTTCGCTGGTGTTTCGAGCACTTCGACGTGATGATCGCCGGGGACCGGGAATCTGCCGTCAGCGCCCTGCAACAACACGAACCCCCCGTCATCACCCTGGATCTCGGCCTGCCTCCGGATACCGATGGCACCAGTGTGGGATTTGCCCTGCTGGGCGAGATCCTGCAACGGGCGCCTCATTCCAAGATCATCGTGGTGACCGGCAACAACAACCGTGAGCACGCCACCCGCTCGGTGGCCATGGGTGCCTACGACTTCTTCTACAAGCCGATCGACGCGGACATGCTGGAGCTGATCGTGAACCGGGCCTACCGGCTCTACGAACTGGAGGAGGAAAACCGCCGGCTCAGTTCGCAGCAGCCCAATTCTCCGCTGGAAGGCGTGATCACCAGCAGCCAGTCCATGCTGCTGGCCTGCCGCACGGTGGAGAAGGTCGCTCCCACGGACACCACGGTACTGCTGCTGGGCGAGTCCGGCACCGGCAAGGAGCTGCTGGCCCGTTCCCTGCATGCCCTGAGTTCGCGCAACAAGCACCGCTTCGTTGCCATCAACTGCGCGGCGATTCCGGAGAACCTGCTCGAGAGCGAGTTGTTTGGTTACGAAAAGGGGGCCTTCACCGGGGCGGCCAAGCAGACGCCAGGCAAGATCGAAACGGCTTCCGGCGGCACGCTGTTCCTTGACGAGATCGGCGACATGCCACCGTCCCTGCAGGCCAAGCTGCTGCGCTTCCTGCAGGAACGGGTCATCGAGCGAGTCGGTGGCCGGCGCGAAATTCCGGTCGACGTGCGCGTGCTGTGCGCCACGCACAAGGATCTGCACGAACTGATCCGCAACAACCAGTTCCGCGAGGACCTGTACTACCGCATCAGCGAGGTCACGATCAGTATTCCCGCGCTGCGCGAGCGCGAGGGTGATCCCTTGCTGCTGGCACGTGTGTTTCTGGAACGCATCAGCAAGCAACAGGGCAAGAAAGGCTACCGCTTCAGCCAGGATGCGATGGCGGCCATCGAGAATTACGCCTGGCCGGGAAACGTGCGCGAACTGGAAAACCGGGTCAAGCGTGCCGTGATCATGGCCGAGCACCGCCAGATCACCGCGAGCGACCTCGAACTCGACGGCAGCTCGTCGGAAGAGCTGGCCACCTTCAACCTGCGCGAGATCCGTGACCGCTGTGACCGCCAGGCCGTCGTGCGTGCCCTCAACCACGTCGGCGGCAAGGTGTCCCAGGCGGCGGACCTGCTCGGCATCAGCCGTCCCACCATGTACGACCTGTTGCGCAAGTTCAATATCAAACCGAAGTAGTGGACAAAAAGGGGCCGGATACATTTTCCCTGTGTGGAAAATGTATCCGGCCCCTTTTTGTCGGAATTCACCGCTATTTGTGGAAGGTGCTGTCGAGGTGTGCCAGGAAATCCGGCGCGTTCCTGAAGCCGATCAGCCGGGAGCTGCGCAGTTCGGTCCCGTTGTCGTCGAAGAACAGGATGGCCGGTGGTGCAAACAGGCCGAAGTGGTTGAGCAGGGCGAGGTCATCCTTGTCGTTGGCGGTCACGTCGGCCTGCAACAGCGTGGTACCGGCCAGGGCCTGCTGCACCGTGGCGTCGGAAAAGGTGTAGTCATCCATCTTGACGCAATAGGTGCACCAGTCCGCATAGAAATCCAGCATGGCCGGCTGGTGGCGTGCACGACTCTGCGCCAGGGCCTGGTCGAGGTCGGCCACGGTCTTGATACGGGTGAACGGCAGGTGCCGTGACGCCTGCCCGCCGGCCGAACCGGTGACCTGGCCGGTGTTCAGGTTGCGCAGCGGGTTGAGGGGGTCGTGCGCGCCGGTGGTGGCGCCGATGATGAGAATGATGCCGTACACCAGCATGGCGATCCCCAGCCCTTTCCACAGCCGGCGCCAGCCGGAGACATCCGGACCCAGGCTGTCCAGCGCCCCCATGTAGATGGCGGGCACGATCAGCCACAGCGCCCACAGCAGCAGCGTGGCCGGTCCCGGCAGGATGCGTTCCAGCATCAGGATGGCCACGCCGAGCAGGATGACCCCGAACACGGCCTTGACGGTGTCCATCCAGCCGCCGGCCTTCGGCAGCAGCTTGCCGCCCGTGGTGCCGATGATCAGCAGCGGAGCCCCCAGGCCGTTGCCGAGCGCGAACATGGCCAGTGCGCCGGTCAGGTAGTCCCCGCTGTGGCTGGTATAGATCAGCGCGCCGATCAGTACCGGCCCGGCGCAGGGCCCGACGATCAGGGCCGACAGTACGCCCATCACGGCCACGCCGAGCAGCGTCCCGCCCCGCATGCGGTTGCTGGTGTCGCTCAGCCTGGCCTGCAGCGCGGATGGCATCTGCAGGGTGAAGAAGCCGAACATGGACAGTGCCAGCAGCACGAAGACCAGGGCGAACGTGCCCAGGATCCACGGATTCTGGAAGAACGCCTGCACGCCGGCGCCCAGTTGTGCGGAGACCACGCCGATCACGGCATAGGTGATGGCGACCGCCTCCACGTACACCAGCGAGAGCAGGAAGGCGCGGGTGGTGGTGATGCTCTTGCCCTGCCCGACGATGATGCTGGAGATGATCGGGATCATCGGGTACATGCAGGCGGTGAAGGCCAGCAGCACACCGGCGCCGAAGAAGAACAGGACGACCCAGCCCAGGCTGCTGCCGGCGAGTACGCGCGCGATGTCATCCTGGTTGTCGGTAGACGGGGGCGTGCCGGTCGCGGACTTGCCACCCGCCATGGCCGGCGTGGCGGTGCCGGCCGGGTGACCGCTGCCGGCGTCGTCCGCCGCGAGGCTGACCGGCAGCTGTTTCTTGATGGGCGGATAGCAGATACCGGCCTCGGCGCAACCCTGGTAGCCCACCGCCAGGGTGATCTGGCGCGGTTCGTGGCCGTCGCGCGTCAGCGCCACCTCGGCCGTGGCCTCGTGGTGGAACACCGTCACGTCGCCCAGGAACTCGTCGTGCTTGGGGTCACCGCCGGGAATGTCGACGGAGCGGATCTTCACCCCCGGTGTGTCCGGGAGCGAGATCCTGAACTTGTTCTTGTACAGGTAGTAGCCGTCCGCGATCACCCAGTGCACGCGCAGGTGGTCCGGTGCATCCTCGTACACGTCGACCTGGAACGCGGCATCCGGGTCGAGAAAATCCTGTTCTCCCTCGAGCAGCCCTGCGTCGTGCTTCACGACCGCGCCAAGCGGACCGGCCGGTTCCCCGTGCGGCTCGGTACCCAGGGGACTGGTGCTCGCCGCCACGGTTCCGGTCCCGTTGCTGGCGGTGGCACCGGTGCTGCCGCTGTCAGCGGCACTCGCCAGGACCAGTTTCGCCGTCTGTGTATGCGGCGGATAACACACACCGGCTTCGGCGCAGCCCTGCGAGACGGCTTTCAGCTCGAAATGGTCGCCGGCACCGGGATCGCGGGTGACCGGGATGCGGGCCGTGACCTGGTTGTGGTAGATGGCGAGCTTGCCGAAGAAGGGATCGTTCTTGGTTTCGGCCGGCGGCAGCGCCGGGGTACCGAGCGTGATGCCGGGCGTGTCGGTGCTGAAGTGCATGCGGTCACGATACATATAGTAGCCGGGCGCGATCTTCCAGCTGACTTCGGCGTGGTTGTCCGGCGTGACGCGCATGGACACGGCAAAGGCTTCGTCCGGGTCGAGCAGGTCGCTGTCGGTGAGACCGAGCGAGCCGGTGGCCCGGGCCAGCGGGGCCAGCAGGACCAGCAGAAGCGGCAGCCAGCGGGACATCAGGGCGCGATGGTGAGGCTTTCTTGTATCCATTTCAGATAGTCCGCCTGTCCGGTTTGAATCGGGACTGCGATGATTTCCGGTAGTTCGTAGGGGTGCAGGGCACGGATGCGTTGCTCCAGTCGTGTGTATACCGCCTGTGTGGTCTTGACCAGCAGCAGGACTTCCTCGTCCTGCTGTATGGCACCCTGCCAGCGATAGACCGAGGTCAGTCCGGGCACGAGGTTGGCGCAGGCCGCCAGTCGTTCCTCCACGAGTGCCCGCGCCAGGCGTGTGGCCTGCTCGCGGTCCGGCAGGGTGCATAGCACCACGAGGCTATCTGTCGGCATCGAGGCAACATACCGGAGTGGAGCGGTGGCAGGCAAGCCGAGATGCCTGGCCGGGTACCGGTGCGACGAGCTTTGCGGTATGGTCATGGCATGCCCTCGTTCCCCGTGGTTTTCCTGCTGTTCCTGCTCGTACCCCTGCTGGAAATCTGGTTACTGATCAAGGTGGGAGGCATCATCGGCGCCCTGCCAACGGTGGCCATGGTGGTGCTGACGGCGGTCCTCGGTGCGGCCCTGGCCCGTCACCAGGGCCTGGTGACCCTGCAGCGCCTGCAGGCCTCCCTGGCCCGTGGCGAGGCGCCGGCCCTCGAGATGGTGGAGGGGGTGCTGTTGCTGATCGGTGCCTTCCTGTTGCTGACCCCCGGCTTCTTTACCGATGCGCTGGGTTTCGCCTGCCTGATTCCCCCGCTGCGCCGGGCGCTGGCGTGGTGGGCCATCCGCCACTTCAGCGTGGTCACCCCGGCCGGTACGGCCCGCGGCGGTCAGGGCGGTGGACACGCACCGCGTACCATCGAAGGGGAGTATCACCGCGAGGACGACTGACCGGGGCCGGGGCGCCGGCGCCAGACCACAGCGCCGCCAGGGCGGTGCCAGCGGGGGGCGGGGGTTGTTTTGATCCTCCCGTCCCTGCCCGGTTCCGGAGAGTAGAGCCAATCTCATCATCCGCCGCGACCGCCGGTGGCTGTCTCTGGTGTTGAGGCGGGTGGTTGGTTGGGCTTCGCTTCGCTCTGCCCAACCTGCGGCTGATTCCATTGAACCATCCCTTGACTTCGGCAGCTTCGCCCCTATTATTAGCACTCACTGGAGTCGAGTGCTAATAATCTCCTGCACCGACTCAGTCTGCAATGTAACCATGTCATCCTGTTAGAGGAGTTGTCCTGATATGAAGATCCGTCCGTTGTACGACCGCGTGCTGGTAAAGCGCATGGAAGAAGAGACGAAGTCCGCCGGTGGTATTGTTATTCCTGGTAGTGCCGCTGAAAAGCCAATGCGTGGTGAAATTGTTTCCGCAGGAAAGGGAAAGCGCCTCGAAAGTGGAGAAGTCGTTCCGCTCGACGTGAAGGTCGGCGACACCGTGTTGTTCGGCAAGTATTCCGGTACCGAGGTCAAGGAACTGGGAGATGGCATGCTGGTGATGCGCGAGGAAGACATCATGGGTGTGATCGAGGCCTGATCTGGTTTTTATACCTGTCTTTCAATATCTTACATAGATTTATAGAGGATTTGTCATGTCTGCAAAAGAAGTCATGTTCAGTGATGACGCCCGCTCCCGCATGGTGAAGGGTGTGAATATTCTGGCCAATGCCGTCAAGGTTACGCTGGGTCCGAAGGGTCGTAACGTGGTGCTGGACAAGGCATTCGGCGCCCCGACCGTCACCAAGGACGGCGTGTCCGTTGCCAAGGAAATCGAGCTGGAGGACAAGTTCGAGAACATGGGTGCCCAGATGGTGAAGGAAGTCGCATCCCACACCTCCGACGTGGCTGGTGACGGTACCACCACCGCGACGGTGCTGGCCCAGGCCATGGTGCGCGAAGGCATGAAGGCCGTCGCCGCCGGTATGAACCCGATGGACCTGAAGCGCGGCATCGACAAGGCGGTGAGCGCGGTCGTGACGAAGCTGCAGGAAATGTCCATGCCCTGCTCGGACAGCAAGGCGATCGCCCAGGTCGGCACCATTTCCGCCAACTCCGACGATTCGGTCGGCAACATCATTGCCGAGGCGATGGAGAAGGTCGGCAAGGAAGGCGTGATCACGGTCGAGGAAGGTACCTCGCTGGACAACGAACTGGACGTGGTCGAGGGTATGCAGTTCGATCGCGGCTACCTGTCGCCATACTTCGTCAATAACCAGCAGAGCATGTCCGCCGAGCTGGAAGACCCGTACATCCTGATCCACGACAAGAAGGTCTCCAACATCCGCGACCTGCTGCCGGTGCTGGAAGGGGTTGCCAAGGCCGGCAAGCCGCTGCTGATCATTGCCGAGGACGTGGAAGGCGAGGCGCTGGCCACGCTGGTGGTCAATACCATTCGCGGCATCGTCAAGGTCTGCGCCGTCAAGGCTCCGGGCTTCGGCGACCGCCGCAAGGCCATGCTGCAGGACCTGGCCGTGCTGACCGGCGGGCAGGTGATTTCCGAGGAAGTCGGCCTGTCGCTGGAAAAGGCCACCCTGGACGACATGGGTAACGCCAAGCGTGTCGTGGTGACCAAGGAGAACACCACCGTGATCGATGGCGCCGGCCACAGTACCGACATCGAGGCCCGCGTGGTCCAGATCCGCACCCAGATGGAAGAGGCCACCTCCGATTACGACAAGGAGAAGTTGCAGGAGCGCATGGCCAAGCTGGCCGGTGGTGTCGCCGTGATCAAGGTGGGCGCCGCGACCGAGGTCGAGATGAAGGAGAAGAAGGCGCGCGTGGAAGATGCGCTGCATTCGACCCGGGCCGCCGTCGAGGAAGGCGTGGTGCCGGGCGGTGGCGTAGCCCTGATCCGTGCCAAGGCACTGATCACCGAAGTCAAGGGCATCAACCATGACCAGGACGTCGGTATCCAGCTTGCCATGCGTGCCATGGAAGAGCCGCTGCGCCAGATCTGCAAGAACGCCGGTGACGAGCCGTCCGTGATCCT
>CAYUFA010000066.1:2000-14123 GCA_964443845.1 uncultured Ectothiorhodospiraceae bacterium | reverse complement strand
GAAGAGCAAGCCGAGTAGTGGCGCCAGCAGCTAACAAGGCGGTCAAGCCGTTCGCTACGCTCACTCGGACGTCTGGTGCTCCGCGGCTTTTTGCGCATGGCTTCGCCATGATTGCGCAAACGCCGCTCCACACCAGCCGCCGCTTACCTTGGCGTTGAATGTCCGATTTCGTCAGTATCCCATGGTTCTGAACGTCTGAAAGCTGGCCGAAAGTGTGAGTACAGCTTGCATGACGGGAACGGCAAGTGATGTGGCATTGACGACATGCCCAGTGATCCAGGGTGCGGCTTATATGCAGCCCATCCCGGTCGTTCGGCGAATCAGGATATAAGCAAATAGTGAATGACAGCCTCTGGGGCCTATTCAGACGCAGGATGTACTGCGGGTCATTTCCGGAAAGTACTGTAGTCGGTCATTCCTGGGCTTAGCCGGCAACCCTGAGCTGACCTCCTGCTTCTCCAGGATTGTGTTGCCGTATGTCGGTCGTTTGTGCGCCGGATAGCAACCGATAATCGATTTCCGGATTTGTCTCCACCTGCGAATCGTCTACATCCATCAACATGTAGTTAGATTCCGGATTGATGAGGATCAATGCCGGCTACTCTCTGATTTCATAAAATACGCGCAAGTTGATTATCCGTCCTATGAAGACGGCAGAATAACAACATAGCGAGGAAATCCAGATGAGCTATAGCTTCGGAAAACCGGCAATTTTGTCGATAGTTCTTCCATTGGCAGGCTTACTGAGTGCTAGCCCAGTCGGTGCTGCAACAGTGACCCTCACGCCAGTCGACGATACATTCGTCTACAGCGCAACACCGACGACCAATTACGGATCTGAGCCCGGCCTCGCTTCTGGCGAGGTCGTCAGTGGCAACAGCTTGCATATCTGGACGACCTTTCTGAAGTTCGATCTCTCATCCATCCCTGATAACCTTACAATTACAGGTGCCACGCTGCATATGTATCAGATCAATGGCGCTGGTTACATAAGAACGACCGGAACCAACGCCACTTATGTCACCGACGACTCATGGACCGAAGGCACAACAACCTGGAACAGTCAGCCCGTCGACGGTGCGGTACTCGGCTCCAGTCCGGATACCGCAAACGACCGCGGCTGGTCGCAATGGGACCTGCTCGCAACAGGACTGTGGGATTCGACTGCCGATCAGGTAGATAATTTTCTGTCGCTCGCCATCAATGAGATGCCAGGGTCGAGTACCCATAACTGGTGCAGCAAGGAGTCTGATCTCCTAAACTGCCTTGCACCGGGAGAAACCGGCCCGGCTGATAGTCTGCGACGACCCTACCTGGAGATCACCTTCGTACCCTTACCAGCGGCTATCTGGTTATTCGGTGCAGGCTTGATGAGTCTGACAGGAATGGCTGGTCGCAAAAAAGTGTAAACAACACTGCAAGCAGACCACGTCTCCTTCAGGAGCCGTTTGTTTGCTCAAGCTGAAGGTCTTCCTGGTCTTGCCGATCTCGGAAATGCAGACTGCGTGCCGGATATGTCCGCTCATGCGGCTTTTAAGACCTACACATAAAACCCGGGGGTGACCGTTACTGGCCGTTTCCGGACCTGCCTCTGCGTATAGTTACCGGGATTCCAGCCTGCGCCGGGAGGAAGCGTGGTGACAGCAACCGGAAATCTGGCGCGGATTGTTCCATGAACAATTTCGCATCATTCCTTCTTTCCGGTTACCGTTTCCAGCGCCGGATCGGTTCACTGCGGTGCTCCGCTCTGGTGGCCAGGGTGTCCGGCCGCCGCTGACCGGTTTCGGCAGACGTCATCCAGGTTGGTGATCGACCGGACCGGCACTCAACTCTTCCGCCCAGCAACCGGTGGGCGGCCCCAGGTTCAGGTCCGTGTCCTCGAAGCGGACCAGGAACAGCTCCCGTTCCGGGACCTCCTCGAGGTGGCCGATGTTGACGATGACCCCGCGCGTGCCGGGCGCGGCGATGATGGCCGTGTCCTCCAGGGTCGGGATCGTCCCGTCGTTCACGATGTGGCTCGTGGCGTAGACCACGTCACCGGGTTGCAATTGTTTCAGATCCATCGGTTGCTCCTTCCTGCATTGTCGGTTTGTCGGATTCGGTACCGGCCGGGCAGCGCATTGTTGTCGGGTTCGTGACAGCAGACGCCGGCTGCGACGGAAAAAAAGCCTTGTGTGTCAGGGGTCCAGTGCTGTAGCGCCGGCGCTGGCACGTGCCTTGCAATCCGTCGGGCAGAGACTCTGCAAATCACCTGCCAGGAGACAAACCGACATGCTGACCCTCACCGATAGCGCCCGGAACGCCGTCCGACGATTTATCCAGGCCAACGAAACACCGGTCTCCGGACTGCGTATCTCCGTCACCGGCGGCGGCTGCTCCGGCCTGCAATACGCCATGGTGCTGGAGGCAGCGGCGCACGATGACGATGTCGTGCTCGAATGCGGCGCGGTGCGCGTGTTCGTCGATCCGCTCAGCGCACCCTACCTGAACGGGGTGACGGTAGATTTCCAGGACTCCATGGAAGGCAGCGGTTTCAGGTTCCAGAACCCCAATGCAGTCAACAGCTGCGGATGCGGCAGTTCGTTTTCGACCTGACCGCAGGGTAACCAGCCGACCGGAGGTGGGACATCATGTGGGATTATTCGGAGAAAGTGAAAGAACATTTCTACCACCCGAAGAACGCGGGTGCGGTCGCGGGCGCCAACGCCACCGGCGACGTCGGCTCGCTGAGTTGCGGCGACGCCCTGCGCCTGACGCTCCGGGTCGATCCGGAAACGGATACCATCCTGGATGCCGGATTCCAGACCTTCGGTTGCGGCTCCGCCATCGCCTCGTCCTCGGCGTTGACGGAGATCATCAAGGGTATGACCCTCGACGAGGCACTCCAGGTGTCCAACCAGGACATCGCCGACTACCTGGACGGCCTGCCGCCGGAAAAGATGCATTGCTCGGTGATGGGCCGCGAGGCACTGCAGGCAGCGGTAGCCGATTACCGTGGCGAGACCTGGCAGGACGATCACGAGGAAGGCGAACTGATCTGCAAGTGCTTCGCCGTCGATGCCGTGATGATCGAGAATACGATCCGTGCCAACGGTCTGAAGACGGTGGAGCAGGTCACCCACTACACCAAGGCCGGCGGCGGTTGCTCCTCGTGCCACGAAGGCATCGAGGAAATCCTGGCACGCGTGCTGGCGGAGCAGGGCGAGGTGTTCGATCCGACCGCGCCGCCGCCGCTGCCGGCGGCCACCGGGCTGTCCCCCCTGCAGCGCATCCGCCGCATCGAGGCGGCCATCGAGTCGATCCGCCCGCAGCTGCAGCGGGACGGCGGTAACGTCGAGCTGGTGGACGTGACCGACACGGCCGTGTACGTCAACATGACCGGTGCCTGCAGTGGCTGCCAGATGGCGGCGCTGACGCTGAACGGCATCCAGCAGCGCATCATGGAAGAACTGGGCCAGTTCATCCGGGTGCAGCCCGCCAGCGCACTGCAGAAGACCGCCGCGGCGTCGGGGGGCTGAGTGATGCAACCGATCTATCTCGACAACAACGCCACGACCCGGGTCGACGACGAAGTGGTGGAGGCCATGCTGCCGTTTTTCACCGAACAGTTCGGCAATCCCTCGTCCATGCACAGCTTCGGTGACCGGGTGGGCCGTGCGCTCAAGCAGGCCCGGGTGCAGGTGCAGAAGCTGCTCGGCGCCGGGCACGATTCCGAGATCATCTTCACCTCCTGCGGTACGGAGTCGGATTCCACGGCGATCCTGTCGGCATTGCGCACGCAACCGGAACGCAAGGAGATCATCACCACCGTCGTGGAACACCCGGCGGTGCTGACGCTGTGCAAACAGCTCGAAAAGGACGGCTACACCGTGCATTACCTGGAGGTGGACAGCAGGGGCCGGCTGGACCTGGCGGCCTATCGCGAACTGCTGACCGAGCGGGTGGCCGTGGTGTCCGTGATGTGGGCCAACAACGAGACCGGGACGGTGTTCCCGGTGGAATACATGGCGGAGCTGGCGCATGCCGCCGGTATCCCGTTTCACACCGACGCCGTGCAGGCGGTAGGGAAGATGCCGATTCACCTGCAGGATTCGAAGATCGACATGCTGTCCCTGTCGGGACACAAGCTGCATGCACCCAAGGGAATAGGCGTGCTGTACCTGCGCCGCGGGGTGCGCTACCGGCCGCTGCTGCGCGGCGGTCACCAGGAACGCGGCCGGCGCGCGGGGACCGAGAACTGCGCCTCCATCGTCGCGCTGGGCAAGGCCGCCGAGCTGGCCATGACGCACATGGAGTACGAAAACACCTTCGTGGCCGCCATGCGTGACCGGCTCGAGCAGGGCATCCTGGCGGCGGTACCGCACTGCTTCGTCACCGGTGATCCGGAACACCGCCTGCCGAATACGACCAATATCGCATTCGAATACATCGAGGGCGAGGCGATCCTGATGCTGCTCAACAAGCAGGGCATCGCCGCCTCCAGCGGGTCCGCCTGCACCTCCGGCTCACTGGAGCCTTCCCACGTCATGCGTGCCATGGACATTCCCTATACAGCCGCGCACGGCTCGACGCGCTTTTCGCTGTCGCGCTACAACACCATGGAAGAGATCGAGCGGGTGGTGGCGGCGGTACCGGACATCGTTGCCCGGTTGCGCAAGCTGTCGCCCTACTGGAATGGCAACGGGCCGGTGGACGAACCCGAGAAGGCCTTCGCCCCGACCTACGCCTGAAGTTTTCACCTGGCCATGGGTGTTTGACCGCCCGGCAACGGGCGGATTTTTTTTAAGGATCCGGATGCGCCGCTGTGTCGTGTCCGGGTTGCGCTGCATTCAGGAGATTGCTTCGCTATCGCTCGCGATGACGGACAGTTTTTCACGGTGCTCCATTTCCCCGTCATTGCGAGGATCGCGCGGCCGCAGGCCGTGGCGGGACGAAGCGATCTCATAACGGATGTGCCGTCGTCCGGGCGGTGCCTGCAGATCCGGCGTCTGTCCGCTACTTCTTTGTCACGACTGCGACATCGCCACGGGGATTGTCTGTTGCATATCGTGCAATCGCACCGGGTGCATGAGCCAGACCGCGGATCATCAACGGTCCCAGACATGGCACGGCGCTTGCAGTTCTCATGACCAGGAGACCCCGGATACCGATGATGAACAAGCCGCGTACCTCACCGATCATCAATGACACCACCCTGCGCGACGGCGAGCAGTCCGCCGGTGTCGCATTCAGCGTCGAGGAAAAGCTCGCCATCGCCGGCCAGCTCGACGCGCTCGGCGTGCCCGAGCTGGAAGTGGGTATTCCGGCCATGGGGCCGCAGGAACGGGACTCGATCAGGACGCTGGCGGGGCTCGGACTACGGGCGCGGCTGATGGTCTGGAGCCGCATGCGCGGAGACGACCTGCGTCACTGCCGGGGACTGGGTGTCGACTACGTCGATATTTCCGTACCGGTGTCGGACCAGCAGATCCGCTACAAGCTCGGCAGGAACCGGCGCTGGGTATTGCGGGAAGTCAGCCGCAGCATCGGGACCGCGCTCGACATGGGCTTCGGGGTCTGCGTCGGCGGGGAGGATGCCTCGCGGGCCGCTCCCGATTTCCTGCTGCAACTGCTCGAGGTCATCCAGCGGGCCGGTGCGCAACGTTTCCGCTTCGCCGACACCGTCGGCATCATGGAGCCCTTCGCGGTCAGGGACCGCGTCGCCGGGTTGCGGCGTGCATCGGACCTCGAGCTCGAAATGCACGCGCACGACGACCTGGGCCTGGCGACCGCAAACACGCTGGCCGCCGTCCTCGCCGGCGCCAGCCACGTCAATACGACCGTGCATGGACTGGGCGAGCGTGCCGGCAATGCACCACTCGAGGAGGTCGTGCTGGCGTTGCGGCAGTTGCACGGCATCGATACCGGCATCCGGCTGGTGGATTTCCGGTGCCTGTCGGAACTGGTGGCCAGTGCATCCGGACGCCCGGTCGCCTGGCAGAAGAGCCTCGTGGGCGAAGGTGTCTTCACGCACGAGGCCGGTATCCACGTGGACGGGCTGCTCAAGGACCGGCGCAACTACCAGGGCGTGAACCCGGACGAGCTCGGGCGCGAGCATACCCTGGTGCTCGGCAAGCATTCCGGTCGGCACGCCGTACAGCGTACCTATGCGAACATGGGCCTGTGGCTCGATGCACGGCAGGCCGAGGACATCCTGGGCCAGATCCGCGGCTACGTCACGCGCGCCAAGCGCCCGCCGGGTCCCCCCCAGTTGCTGGAATTCTACCAGTGCCTGTCCGGCGGCCTGCAGGAGGCGGCATGTCAGTAAACGTGGAAGGGCAGGCACTGTCCGCGGGGCGTGCGGAGCCGGTGCGCGACTCGGTATGGAGCCTGCTGCGGCAGGATATCGGGTGCGTGTTCGAGCGCGACCCGGCCGCCAGGACCCGCCTCGAGGTGCTGACCACGTATCCCGGCGTGCACGCCATCGTGCTGTATCGTTGTGCGCATCGGCTGTGGCAACGCCAGTGGTGTTTCAGCGCCCGCCTGCTGTCCTATATCGCGCGTATCTGGACCGGCATCGATATCCATCCGGGCGCACGGATCGGTTGCCGTTTCTTCATCGATCACGGCTCCGGCGTGGTGATCGGGGAGACCGCCGAGGTGGGCGACGACGTCACGCTGTATCACGGTGTCACCCTCGGCGGGACTTCGTGGCGCAAGGGCAAGCGGCATCCGACGCTCGGCAACGGCGTGGTGGTCGGCGCCGGTGCCAAGATCCTCGGACCGATCACGCTGGGCCATCACGTCAGGGTCGGAGCGAATTCCGTCGTGATCCGCGATGTCCCGGAACGCAGCACCGTGGTCGGTATCCCGGCCCGGGTCGTGCGGGCCAGCAAGCCCGCGAATCTCAATCCCTTCGGCATCGACCTGGATCACCACCTGATCCCCGACCCCGTCGCGGGCGCCATCAACTGTCTGCTGGAACGCATCCGCCAGCTGGAACAGGCAACGGGGCAGCACGGCTGTCTGCCGGGAGGCACGCAGCCCGAGGACGAGTGTGATGACTGCGAAGCCAGGGATGTGTGCGAAACCTGACCGGACACCGGCACGGGAGACCGAACGAAATGGATCTGCAGGATTTCGAGGCGCAAGCGCTCTACTTCGAAGACCCGCTGCCTGAGTGCGTGGAGACACTGCTGCAGGAGGCGGCCGCGGCCTACGGCAGTGAAGATGCCGAGCGGCGGCTGCTGCAGGCGTATTTCCTCGAGCCCGGGCACCTGACCGTGCTGGTCGCCCTGTACCGCTATTTTTACTACCGGCACCGCTACCAGGATGCCTTGCTGGTGGCCGAACGCGCCATGGCTGTCTCCGGCAGCCGGCTGGGGCTGCGCACCGCCTGGCAGGATCTGACCCTGCCTTCCCTCGGTCCCGGCATCCTGCGTTCCATGACGCTGACGCGTTTCTACCTGATGGCGCTCAAGGGGGCGGGGTACCTGCTGTTGAGAAGCGGTGATATCCGCGCCGGGCTGGCGCGTCTGGAAAAGGTCACGGAACTGGATACCGATGACCGTCTGGGCGTACGCGCACTGGTGCAGGTCGCGCGCCGCGAGTTGCAGCGCCAGGACCTGCAGGCGTATGCGAACGTGGTCAGCATGTCGTAATCAGCGGATAACGGGGTAATGCCATGAGTAAATGTGATTTCGAACTGGACCTCGAAGAACTCGGCAGCGCCGAGGATTTCCTGGAGTACTTCGGGGTCGAGTACCAGCCCCGGGTGGTACACGTCAACCGCCTGCATATCCTGCAGCGCTTTCACGACTACCTGGCCGAGGTGGACGTGATGCCGGAGCAGGAGAGCGAACGCTTCGCGCTCTACGCAGGCCTGCTCGATGGCGCCTACCGGGACTTCGTGAATTCCGATGCAGTGACCGAGAAGGTGTTCCGCGTATTCCAGGCGCAACAGCCGCAGGAAATACTGGTGCCGCTTTCCGGCCTGCTGGACAGCAGGCGCCGTGCGACCTAGATTCCACCAGGGCGAGGCGGTGCGCGTCATGCGCAACGTGCGGAACGACGGCACCTTTCCGGGCATGGATGTCGGCAGGCTGCTGGTGCGACGCGGCAGTGTCGGGTATGTGCGGGACGTGGGGACGTTTCTCCAGGATCAGCTGATCTACTCGGTGCACTTTATCGACGCCAACCGCCTGGTGGGTTGCCGCGCGGAGGAGCTGCAGGCGGAATCCGAACCGTGGAAGCCGTGCCGTTTCGAATTCCGCGACAAGGTCACCCCGCGCATCGCACTGGGCGTGCAGGGGGAGGTGATCGCGGCACCCGGGAGCGTCGGGGAAATCGTGAAGGTGTTGCGCGACCTGCCGGGCGAGGTCGCCTATCACGTGTACTTTTCCGGACGCACGCTGCAGGTGCCCGAGTCCTCCCTGGAAGCGGCGGGCCAGCGGGGCGGGTCCGCGGCATGAACACGGTCCTGCAGGACACTGCGCAGGGCTACCGCTATCACCTGCTGCGGAATGCGCTGGAGCGCTTTTCCAGGAACCTGGCGCAACTGGACGAGCAGGAACTGGACGAGGCACGCCGCCGGGCGGACCGGACCTGGGACCTGGAATCGCTGGTGCTGACCAGTGCGGAGGCACGCGAGGTCTGTATACCGCCGCAGCAGGTGGATACGGCCTTCGCAGCGGTCGCGTCACGGTATCCCGATCGCGCCGCCTTCGAGGCGGACCTGCGCAGCAACGGCCTGGACGAGGAACTCCTGCGCGCGGCCCTGCGGCGGGAACTGGTGTTCGACAGCGTGCTGCTGCGGGTGGCGGCCGGGCGTCCCGCCGTCAGCCAGATCGATGCGCGACTCTACTACGAGCTGCATCCGGAGCGCTTTGCCGTGCCGGAGCAGCGTCAGGCCAGGCAGATCCTGGTGACGATCAACGACGACTTCGCGGACAACCACCGGGTGGCGGCCTGGTCACGCATCCGGCGCATCGAGGAAACACTCCGGCACAGTCCCAGGCGTTTTGCCGCCCTGGCGCGCAGGCACTCGGAGTGCCCCTCTGCGCTGGATGGCGGCAGGCTCGGAACGATCAGACGCGGGCAACTGTATCCAGAGCTCGACAGTGCGCTGTTTTCCCTGCAGGAAGGAACCATCACCCGGATCATCGAGACCGGACTCGGGCTGCACCTGCTGCTGTGCGAGAAGGTGATGCCCGCGCGCGGCATTCCCTTTGCCAGGGCCGAGTCCCGCATCCGGGAACACCTCGATGCGCGCAACCGCCGCAATTGCCAGAAGGCCTGGCTGCGGACCCTCAGGCAAACACACGAGCGGCGCTACGGCGATGAGTGACGACACGCTGCATTGCTCGTTCTGCCGGCAGGAACGTTCCGGTGACGTCCCGCTGATCACGGGGATGGACGGTCATATCTGCGCAAGCTGTGTCCGGCTGGCCGCCCGGGTGGTCGACAGCTGGGGCAGCAGGCGCTCCGCGCTCGGGCCCCTGCAGTCCATACCGGTTCCCCGGGAGATCAAGCGCCAGCTCGATGACTACGTGATCGGCCAGGACGCGGCGAAGCTCACGCTGGCGGTCGCGGTGTATAACCATTTCAAGCGCCTGCAGGCGGATGCCGGCGTATTCGACGACGGCATGACGACCGACCGGGTGGAGGTGGAGAAATCCAATATCCTGCTGCTCGGCCCCTCGGGTACCGGCAAGACCCTGCTGGCCAGTACCCTGGCGAAGATTGTCGGCGTGCCGTTCGCCATCGCCGATGCGACGACCCTGACCCAGGCGGGTTATGTCGGCGAGGACGTCGACAGCATCATCACGCGCCTGCTGGATGCCGCGGACGGCAACCGGGAGCGTGCGCAGTGGGGGATCGTCTACATCGACGAGATCGACAAGCTCGCCCGCGCCGGCGAGTCGGCCCACGCAACGCGCGATGTGTCGGGCGAAGGCGTTCAGCAGGCATTGCTCAAGCTGGTCGAGGGGGTCTCGGTCAAGCCCGGCGAACGCATGCGCAAGGGCCAGGAGTCGGCTGCGATCGATACCCGCAATATCCTGTTCATCGCAGGCGGTGCGTTCGTCGGACTGGAAGCCATCCTGGAACGGCGGCTGAGGCCGGGGAAAAGGGGGATCGGTTTTCACAGTGTCTTCGACGACGGGCAGGACCGGCAGGGAGAGACCGATCTGTATGCGCAGACCCGGCCCGAGGACCTGCGGCACTTCGGGTTGATCCCCGAGTTCATCGGCCGGTTTCCGGTGATCACCGCGCTGCACGCACTCGACGCGGCGACCCTGGTGCGCATCCTGACCGAGCCAAGGAACGCACTGGTGCGGCAGTATCAGCAGCTGTTCCGCTACGAGCGGGTGGCGCTGGAATTCGAGCCCGAGGCGTTGTCGGCCATTGCGCGAGATGCGCTCGAGGCAGGCACCGGCGCACGCGGCCTGCGCAGCGTGCTGGAGGGTTTGCTGAAGCAGGTGATGTTTGATCTGCCGTCCGAGCGCAACGTGGAAAGCTGCCGGGTGAGTGCGGCCGCCGTCCGGGGGGAGGCGGAGATCACGGTTGCGTACCGGTCGTCCGAACGGGAAACGGGCTTGCCGGAGGCGTCCGCCGGATAGCACCGCGGCGATCTCCGGAGATCCCTGCGCTGCGCTCGTGACAGCTGCCGCGGGTTGCCGCCGCGCCCGTCACCTTCCGGATTCCCCCGCAGACCCGCGTCCGTCCCATACCCGGCCCGGTGCCGTTGTCACACCGCCCTGACAGTCCGTGACGGATGCGTGTGGCCGGAAATGGTACAGTAGGGCGACCCGGCCAGAGGCCGCGGGTGACCGGAAGGTAACGGACGGCAAACGCGTGGAGAAGTCGGAACTCCTGAAACAGCTGCAGCTCGACGAAGCCGCGCGCAGTCCGCGTGCGGGCGCGGCGCGGCCACTGATCATCGGCCTGGTGCTGGTCGTGCTGGCGGCGCTGGGTGCCTGGTACTGGCAAGCCAGCGGCCGGGTGTTCACGGTCCGGACCGCGACGGCACAGCCGTTTGCCAACGTGCAGGGCAGCGTGTCGGTGCTCGATGCCTCCGGCTACGTCACTGCACGGCGGCAGGCCACGGTTTCGGCCAAGGTCACCGGGCAGGTCACCGAGGTGCTGATCGAGGAAGGTCAGCAGGTGGCTGCCGGACAGGTGCTGGCGCGGCTCGATGATGCCGATGCGCAGGCGCAGCTCGCGCTGGCGCAGTCCAGGCTCGGCGCGGCACGCGCGCAGCTGGAAGGGCTGCGCCAGTTGCTGGCCCAGGCGCAGCGCGACGACGTGCGTCAGCAGGACCTGCTGTCGCGCAAGCTTACCAGCCAGCAGTCCGCCGATGACGCCCGTACCCTGGTCGCCACCCGCAAGGCGGACATCGTTACCCAGCAGCGCCAGGTGGAGGTGGCCGAGCGCGGTGTCAAGGTCGCGCAGGTCGCGCTGGACGACACCGTGGTGCGCGCGCCGTTTGCCGGGGTGATCACGGTCAAGGCGGCGCAGCCGGGTGAGATCGTGTCACCGTTCTCCGCGGGCGGCGGCTATACACGGACCGGCATCGGCACCATCGTCGACATGGATTCACTGGAGATCGAGGTGGAGGTCAACGAGGCCTATATCGGGCGCGTGCAGCCTGGCCAGCCGGTGGAGACCACGCTCAACGCCTACCCGGACTGGAAGATTCCCGGCAAGGTCATCGCGATCATCCCGGCCGCCGACCGCAGCAAGGCCACGGTGAAGGTGCGCATCAGCATCGACGTGCAGGATGCCCGCATCGTCCCCGACATGGGTGCGCGCGTGACGTTTCTCGAGCACGGCGCGGGCGCCGCGCACGACGAACCACCCGCCGGCGTGCTGGTGCCGGCCAGCGCCATCCGCATGCAGGGTGACAGCGAAACGCTGTTCGTGCTGGACGGCGATCGCGCGCAGTTGCGCACGCTGAAGCTGGGCCAGGCCTATTCCGACCTGCGGCAGGTGCTTGACGGGGTACGCAGCGGCGAGCGCGTTATCCTGGAACCGCCGGCCGGGCTGCAGGACGGCGATACGGTGCAGACGGAAGCACCGGGCTGAGGCGTGAGACGTGAAGGGTGAGACGTAAGGTGTGCAAGGTTAAGCGTAAGGCGTGAGATG
>CAYUFA010000066.1:0-1900 GCA_964443845.1 uncultured Ectothiorhodospiraceae bacterium | reverse complement strand
TTTCGGCAGGCGCGCGGGGAAGGCGATTCTGAATGGTCACGGAAACACACGGATACAGGCAGGTTGCCGTAGGAGCCTGCTTGCAGGCGATTGCGACGAGCGGCACCAGACCCTGCGCCGCCAGGGCGACTCCTGCAGTAAACTGCGCAATGCAATACACCGTTGTCATTGCGAGGCGCGTGATGTACAGGGACAAGGCCGCGTAGCGGCCCTGTTGAAATGATCGGGAGGCATGGATGCCGGGAGCGACCAGCGCAGTGGCAATCTCCGGACGACAGCGCCGGCGTCACGGGGTTGCTGGCCCCGGGATGACGACACATCATCAGTTACGGCACGGCAGCGGTTTCCCGCGGAGGTAGCACATGGATAACCTGGTCACCCTGCGCGGGGTCACCAAGCGCTACCGGCGCGGCAGGCAGGAGATCGAGGTGTTGCACGCCATCGACATGGATGTCGCGAGCGGGGACTTCGTCGCGCTGATGGGGCCGTCGGGTTCCGGCAAGACCACCCTGCTCAACCTCATCGGCGGACTGGACGGCACCAGCGCAGGGAGCATCGAGGTCGCCGGGACGCGCCTCGATCGCATGGACAGCGGGCAGCTGGCCCGGTGGCGCGCGGCCAACATCGGTTTCGTGTTCCAGTTCTACAACCTGTTGCCGATGCTGAGCGCGCAGAAGAACGTCGAGCTGCCGCTGCTGCTGACGCGGCTGCCCGCGCGGGTGCGGCGGCGCAATGCCCGGATCGCGCTGGCGCTGGTGGGCCTGGAGGAACGCGCGCAGCACCGCCCGGGCGAGTTGTCCGGCGGCCAGGAGCAGCGCGTCGCCATCGCGCGCGCCATCGTGTCCGATCCAAAGATCCTGGTATGCGACGAGCCGACCGGTGACCTCGACCGCCACACGGCCGACGAGGTCATGTCCCTGCTGCAGCAGCTGAACCGCGAGCACGGCAAGACCATCGTGATGGTGACCCACGATCCCAAGGCGGCCGAGTTCGCGCACCGCCAGCTGCATCTGGACAAGGGCACGCTGGCGGAGAACCGGACCTGAGGCGGGACGGGTCATGAAATTCCTGCCGCTGGTGTGGGCCGCGCTGATGCGCAGGAAGGCGCGTACCATCCTGACGCTGCTGTCGATCATCGTCGCATTCCTGCTGTTCGGTATGCTGGATGCGGTGCGCGTGGCGTTCACCGTGCGCGACTCGCTGGAGGGCGCCAGCCGGCTGGTGACCAGTTCCCGGCTTTCGATCATCCAGCCCCTGCCGTACGCGGACCTGGCGCAGATCCAGCGGGTCCCGGGTGTCAGGCAGGTCGCGTTCGCCAACTGGTTCGGCGGCATCTACCAGGACCGCAGGAATTTCTTCGCCAACTTCGCCGTCAGCCCGAACTACCTGGACCTGTTTCCCGAGTTCGTGCTGCCGAAAGAACAGCGCGCGGCCTTCGATCACACCCGCACCGGTGCCATCGTTGGCGCGAACCTGGCCAGACGCTACAACTTCAAGGTTGGCGACCGGATTCCGCTGCAGGCGACCATCTTTCCGCACAAGAACGGCGACAACACCTGGACCTTCGACCTGGTGGGTATCTTTCACGCGCGCGAGGCGCGTGACCGCGGCCAGGAAGACCAGATGATGTTCCATTACGACTACTTCGACGAGGGGCGCACCTTCGGGCACGGTACCGTCGGCTGGTATGCAGTGCAGATCAGTGATCCCGACCGTGCCGGCCAGGTGGCCCGGGATATCGACCGCCTGTTCGCCAACTCGGCCGACGAGACCCGGACCCAGACCGAGAAGCAGTTCAGCCTCGACTTCGCCCGCCAGATCGGTGACATCGGCCTGATCGTCAGTTCGATCATGGGCGCGGTGTTCTTCACCATCCTGCTGCTCACCGGCAACACCATGT
>CAYUFA010000065.1:0-14246 GCA_964443845.1 uncultured Ectothiorhodospiraceae bacterium | reverse complement strand
AACTGCCGGTAACGTGCTTGTGCTCTTTCCCGTTGACCCAGGTCTTCTTGTCGCTATCCGTCGAAAAGACCAGGCTCTTTCCAAAGATGCAGTAGGACTCGTGGGTGGGCGAGCGCATCATGATCGTGCCGGCCTGGGCATCCATGATGATCTCGTTTCCGTAATGATCCCGGATCTGGATGCCCTCGTCGTTGTTCATCAGGATCTCGTTGCCGGAAGGCTGGGTGATGTGGATGATCGGGACGCTCGCACCGTCCAGGTTGATCTTGTTCTCGACGTGGTCGGTGATGACGCTGTTATCGATCGTGCCGGACCAGAGCTTGTCCGGCAGGTTGTCGGCATTGTAGACACGGCCGGTGATGAGCGGCTGGTCCGGGTCCCCCTCGAGGAAACTGATGATCACCTCGTGGCCGATGTGCGGCGGGAAATAACTCCCCCAGCCGGAACCGGCCGAGTTCTGCGCCACGCGCACCCAGCAGGCATTGCCCCCGGAATCCTGTCCCTCCCGGTCCCAGAAGAACTGCACCCTGACCCGGCCGTAACCATCCGGGTCCGGCCCGGCATCGATGACGACCGCGGTCTGCGGCCCCTGGACGACCGGTTTCGGGGTCACCCGGGACGGCCGGAACGGCGTCTTGCCGTCGATCACCGTGAACTGACACTCGAAGCCCGCGTCACCGCCCGCCTGGAGCGATTGCGCGATATCGTAGGCCGTCTGGATGACCAGGTATTCCTTGTTCTGATCCTTGCGCGGGTACTTCTCGAGCTTGAACAGGCCACCGGCGGCCATGGTACTCAGGTCGGTCACACCTTCCGCCTGGGTATGCCGGACGTGCAGTTCCTGGATGCGGATGTCGGCATACTCGCCCTTCGTACCCTCGAACCGTCCCGCGTACTCGCCGGGATAGTCATAGATCTCGTATTCCGACCCGGCGTGATTTTCCTGTTTCTGCTCGCGGACCCGGAGCACGGCCTTGGGGCGCTTGTAGTCATAGTCGTTGGATGCGAAGGCGCCCGGCTGCACTTCGGCGTGCACCGACCAGTGGGTGACGTCTCCCCGGACGCCGGACTCCTTCGTGTAATAGATCAACGCCTCTTCCCGGATCTTCTTGTGGGCACTGCCGGAATCCGCCAGCACCAGGGTATGCTTGCCATCCTCGTGCTTGAAATAGTAATAGATCCCTTCCTCTTCCATGAGCCGGCTGATGAAGTTGAAGTCGGTTTCCCGGTATTGCACGCAGTATGACCAGGGTTTGTGGGATTCATTCAGCTTGTCTTCCACGTCGGGGAAGCCGCGTTCACTCAAAATCGCCTTGATGATGTCCGGCACGGATTCATCCTGGAAAATGCGGCAGTCCGAAGTACGCGTGAGGAACCATAGCCAGGGCCGCAGGGTAAGCCGGTACGCCGCCCCCTCCGTCGGGAGCTGATCGCCGAGGCTGAAGGAGCTGACGATACCGTTGAAATACCGCATCTCCCCACCACCGGTATCGAAGTGGAGCGTCACGTTCTGGCCGAGAATGTCGTCGATGTGGAGTTCCGGGTTCTCACATGTCACATCGAGATCGAACTGGAACAGTCTTCCCAGTCCCTCATGGCCCTTCATCTGCGAGACAAGCAACTTGTCCTTGAGTGGCGTTTTCAGATCGAGGGCATACTTGGCGGCGCTCATGGCATGTTCCTTTCCTGGAGATCAGGACGAAGCGTTCATTATTACTATTCAAGCATATTCTCAATGCATTCTTGTTCCCGGCGCACGGGCGTGCAAACGCACGCCCCGCCCGGGATAATTCTTTGATGATTATAGGCTAACAGGCCGGATAATGAAGCAGTATTCTCCTCGCAACCCGGCGTGTGCACGCCCCGGCGGGGAAACATTCCCGGTCCCCGTTGAACGCGCTGCCCGCTGCCCGTAGCGGATCGTGGGCGCCGGCACGTAAGCCCGCGGCCTGTTCCGGATCAGCCGAAGTCATAGGCAAACTGGCCGTCACGCACCGTGACATGGACGCTGGCGGGCAGGTTGCCCTCCATCATCCTGGTCAGGAATTCCTGGCTGATTTCCGGCAGGACCGTGTTGGTCAGAATTGAATCGATCATGCGGCCACCGCTTTCCAGCTCGGTGCAACGTTCGGCGATCAGCCGGATCACGTCGTCATCGTAGCTGAACGGGATACCGTGGTTCACCCGGATACGCTGCTCGATCCGGCCCAGTTGCAGGCGGGCAATCGCCGCAATCATCTCGTCACTGAGCGGATAGTACGGGATCACCACGAGGCGCCCCAGCAGGGCCGGCGGGAAGACCTTCAGCAGCGGCTCGCGCAATGCCTTGGAGATACCCTCCGGGTCCGGCATCAGCTCGGGGTCCTTGCACAGGTTGGTGATCAGGTCGGTACCGGCGTTCGTCGTCAACAGGATCAGGGTATTCTTGAAATCGATCACGCGCCCTTCGCCGTCTTCCATCCAGCCCTTGTCGAAGACCTGGAAGAAGATCTCGTGCACGTCCGGATGTGCCTTCTCGACTTCGTCCAGCAGGACCACGCTGTAGGGCCGGCGCCGCACCGCCTCGGTCAGCACCCCGCCCTCGCCGTATCCCACGTACCCCGGCGGCGCACCCTTGAGCGTCGAAACGGTGTGTGCTTCCTGGTATTCGCTCATGTTGATGGTGATGACATTCTGCTCACCGCCATAGAGCGACTCGGCGAGCGCCAGCGCGGTTTCCGTCTTGCCGACGCCGGAGGTGCCCGCCAGCATGAACACGCCGATCGGCTTGTTCGGGTTATCGAGACTGGCACGCGAGGTCTGTATGCGCTTCGCAATCATTTCCAGCGCGTGGCGCTGGCCGATGATGCGCTGTTCCAGCGCGTCCGCCAGGTGCAGGATCGTCTCGACCTCGTTCTTGACCATGCGCCCGACCGGGATACCGGTCCAGTCCTGCACGACCGAGGCTACGGCCTGGTGATCCACGGTCGGCAGGATCAACGGCGACTCTCCCTGCAATGCATGCAGCTTCGTCTGCAGTTCCTGCAGGCGGGAAAGCAGCGCGGCACGGTCACTGTCGGGGAGCGCGTTTCCATCCCCCGTCCCGGGATTCGCGGTTTCGACCGCGACCGTTTCGGCGGTCTTGTCGGCGACCTGCTCCAGTGTGCTGCCCGTGCCTTCGACCGTGCCGGTGATGCCACGCAGTTTGCCGCGGATATCCAGCAACTCGTCGACCAGCGTCTTTTCCGCATTCCAGCGTCCTTCCAGCTCTGCCAGCCGTTCCCGTGCATCGGCCATCTTGCTGTCGACATCGGCCTCGCGGGCACCGATATCGACACCGACCGCCGCTTCGCGGTCGATGATCTTGCGTTCGGTCTCCAGGGCCTCGATCCGGCGGCGGCAATCCTCGACCTCGGCCGGTACCGAGTGCAGGCTGATGGCCACCCGGGCGCAGGCCGTATCCAGCAGGCTGACGGACTTGTCCGGCAGCTGGCGCGCCGGGATGTAGCGGTGCGACAGCTTCACGGAGGCCTCCAGCGCTTCATCGAGCAGCTGTACCTTGTGATGTTTTTCCATCGTGCTGGCCACGCCCCGCATCATCAGGATCGCCTTGTCCTCGGATGGTTCGGATACCTGCACCACCTGGAAACGGCGCGTCAGCGCCGGGTCCTTTTCGATGTGTTTCTTGTACTCGGCCCAGGTGGTCGCCGCCACGGTGCGCAGCGTACCGCGTGCCAGCGCCGGTTTGAGCAGGTTGGCCGCATCGCCGGTGCCGGCCGCGCCGCCGGCACCGACCAGCGTGTGTGCCTCGTCGATGAACATGATGATCGGTTTCTCGGAAGACTGGACCTCCTCGATCACCTGCTTCAGGCGGTTCTCGAACTCGCCCTTCATGCTCGCACCGGCCTGCAGCAGGCCGACGTCCAGGGAGCGCAGCGTGACGTCGCGCAGCGGCGGCGGTACCTCGCCGGCCACGATGCGCTGCGCAAATCCCTCCACCACCGCGGTCTTGCCGACACCCGCCTCGCCGGTCAGGATCGGGTTGTTCTGGCGCCGGCGCATCAGGATATCGACGATCTGCCGGATCTCTTCGTCCCGCCCGACGATGGGGTCCATCTTGCCGGAGCGCGCTTCCTCGGTCAGGTCCACCGTGAACCGCCGCAACGCCTCCTGCTTGCCCATCTGGGCCGGTGGCATGGCACCGCTGGCCTCCCCCGGAACGGCACCGCCACCGGCCTGGAAGCCGTCCGTCGCGGCCAGGCCTTCCTCGGGCGAGCCCGCCACCACTTCACTGAAACGGTCCGACAGGGTGTCGTACTTGATCTTGTCGAACTCCCTGGAAATGGCCAGCAGCTCGTTGCGCAGGCTGCGGGTATGGACGATCGCGACGACGAGGTGGCCGGTGCGCACCTGGGATTCGCCGAACAGCAGGCTGCCGTAGACCCAGCCACGCTCGACCGCCTCTTCGATGTGGGCGGACAGGTCGGAGATCGTGGTGGAACCACGCGGCAGGCTGTCCAGCGCTTCGGTCATGTCGCGGATCAGCGTCGACGGATTGATGTTGAACTGCTTGACGATGTGGTGCAGGTCGGAATCCTGCAGCTGCAGGATCTGGTGCAGCCAGTGCACCAGCTCCACGTACGGATTGCCCCGCATCTTGCAGAACACGGTGGCACCCTCGATCGCCTTGTAGGCGACCCTGTTCAGCTTGCCAAACAGCGCAGTACGGCTGATCTCAGACATGTCTGTCTCCTGTTATCTTTCTGTGTTCAATCAAATCAGTTCCTGCATCGGGTCCAGGTACAACTGGTCCGGATCGTGGTCGGGCAGCCGGCCGGATACCCAGCTCGTCCAGCCCAGCTGCCCGAACTGGCCCAGTACCGTGGGCTTCACCTGTTCCCGCTTCAGGATCAGATGCACGTCCCAGTTGTATTCGTCGCAGGTATAGTTTCTGACGATCGCGATCAGCCGGATCAGGCTGCTGCCGCCCGGCAGCAGCCGCCGGTAGTCGTCCATATCGAGCGGGCCGAACGTCAGCCGGAATTTGTGCTGGCATTCCCACACGCGCGCCCCCAGCGTCGAGGTCTGGCCCAGCGCACCGGTCGCCGGCGACTGGCCCAGGCGCATCTGCAGCCTGCGTGGCATGTCGAGCCATTCACCGACGAACTGGGTCAGCGCGACCGGAACGTGGAAATAGCTCGCCAGGATCGCCAGCAGGCCCTCGGCATTCCGGGTCTGTGCGGACAGGCGCCCGGCAAAATGCAGCTTGGCGAAGTCCGGCATGGCATCCCGGTCGCGCAACGCAGGTAAACCGAGGCCCGGCAGTGGTGCGACCAGCGCCGAGAAGCGGTCGTTCTCCGGGCGGTCCAGCCCAACCGTCGGCTCGGCGTCCGCCCAGGCGCGGAAAAAGAGCGACAGCATGCGGTGGTGGAACACATCGGCAAAGCGCGCCAGCGTGGGATCGCCGTGGTTGCGGAGCCGGTTCCGGGCGTATTCGGTCAGGTGCAGCGGCAAGGGACCGTTCGGCCCGAACAGGCCGAAGAACAGCACGTTCAGCCGCGGCGGGAATCCCTTGCTCGACAGGGTCAGGGCCGAGAGGGTCGAAGGCGCGAATGCCATGGAGGGTTCCTGCCCGAGACGCAGCGGGTCGTCCACGGGCCGGCTCGACAGGCCGATCCGCGCCTTGTCCGGATAGGCGCACTCGATCTGGCGCAGCGCGTTGAAATATCCGAAGCTCCAGGGCGCCGCTGCCAGCCTGCGGAGCAGGCTCAGAGCAGGTGTCGCTGCCCGGCTCTCACTGGCCATCGCATTACCTCACCGCGTTCCACCGTCGTCACCAGCGTCTCGGTGAATGAATTTATGGAGACATAGCGGGCGAAGAACTGTTCCAGGACGGCGCTGATCAGGAACACACCCGTACCCTTGAAGGCTGCCTCGTCGAGGGACAGTATAATTTCCAGGCCACGGCCGAAGGCGATCGGGCCCGGCACCGGGATGCGGCGCGTCACCTGTCTGGATTCCACCGACTTGACGCCCTCGACCTGTTTCTTCACCCCCGGCGCGGAAAGATCGGCGTACAGGGACAGCATCTCCCGCAATGCCGCGGCACCCTGCCGGTCATCGGTGTCGTTCAGCGAAAGATAGTTGAGCGACAGGTGACTGATCAGGCGCCAGGCGGTCTCGCCCTGCATGTGTGCCAGTGAAGGCCGCGGCCGCGTCGGGCCGACGAGGCAGCGCACCGCTTCGACCGGTGCGCTGATGTCCAGCGTCAGGTCGGTCCGCCCGCGGCCCACGGGCATCTGCAGCGGCAGGTCGCGGTTGGTACACAGGGTATGCACGGACAGCTGCTTGAGGTTGCTGGAATACGGCGCCTCCCTGGCATCCACCAGCGACACGTACGTTTCACTGCCGATGTAACTGGAACGGGGCCCGCGCCGTTTCTGCACCGACGACAGGACCCGCCGCTCCCGCCGCAGGGTATAGAACGCCATGTGGTCGCTGTAGTGGCTCAGGTCGTTGCAGGCGTAGAACGGCAGGAATTCCTGTTCATCCTCGGCACTGGTTCCGTGCCCGGTCACGCCGGTGACCTGGAACACCTCATAGTCCAGTGGCCGGGTCCGGTCGGGGATGACGTGGTATTCCGTGTCACGGTCCACGAGATGAATACGGTCGGCACGCTTGGGAAACAGGTTGATTGCCGGCGTGCAGAACAACGCGAAGTTGCCGGCGCTGACCTTGTTTTCCAGTTCCGCGTCCAGGCGGTCGAACAGCGTGACCAGTTCGAGTTCGTCGCCCTCGCAGCGGGCAAATGCCTCCTGCAGCCCGGTGAATTCCAGGAACAGGAAGCGCTCGGGAAATGCGAAATATTCCTGCAGCAAGCGGTAGCCGCTGAACGAACGCGGACCATGCGGCAGCAGGGCCTCTTCGTCCGCGAAACCGACCTGCCGGATCGTCGACCCGCCGAGCACCTGCTGCCAGGGGGTGGGCCGCTTGACCGGCCGCACGACCACGGCACGCGCATTGCCGATGAACTGTTCGTAGAGCTGCATGGGCTGTTCATCCTGCCCGCGCAGGTAGACCACCAGACGGTCCAGGCCGATTTCCTGCAGTGGTTGCCCGCCGGTCGACCGCAGCCGCAGGCGGATGCCCGCCTTGAGCTTCAGATCCGGCGCCAGACCAGCCCCCGAGACAACGCCCAGGTTGGTGAAGTATTCCGCTTCCGCGATTTCGAGCGGCCACAGGGTCACGTCGTGCGCCGTGCGATACTCGCAGGGGGTCTGCTCCCCTTTACCCAGGACGCTCCGCAGGCTGGTGTGTTTCGGTAACGTGACCCCTGCGGCCAATGCCCCCTCGGTTGCCACCGGCTGGAACTGCACGATGGTCATGGAGGGAATCGGCACCAGGTAGTGCGGATAGATGATTTCCAGCAGGTGCTGGGTGAAATCCGGGTAGCGCGCATCGATCTTGAGCTGCACCCTGGCCGCCAGCAGGCCGAACCCTTCCAGCAAGCGTTCCACGTACGGGTCGGCACAGTCAAAACCTTCCAGTCCCAGGCGGCCGGCGATCTTGGGAAATTCGCGCGCGAACTCCCCGCCCATCTCGCGGATGTACTGCAGTTCGCGGTTGTAGTACCTGAGCAGCAACGGGTCCATCGCGTTTACCGCCCGGACGACTCGGTCAGGCTGACTGCTCCGGTGCCGAGGTCCACTTCCGTCTTGAGATACAGCCGTTCGGGAACGGGTTCCGCCCACATATCGAATTCGATCTCGAAGTGCAGCGCCCGGGAGGACATTTCGTCACTGGTTGTCACGTAGACGTGCAGGGAGTTTTTCAGTATCCGTGGCTCGTAGCGCAGGATGACTTCCCGCACGGCGCGCGCGATGCTCTCGGTATCCGCGCCCGCCACCCACTTTCCGGTCAGGTCCGGCATGCCGTAGTTGAGCACCGACTCGGCCACCAGCGGATAATCCGACAGGTCCTGCACGCCACCGAGGTTACCGGTGTTCAGCAGCCAGGCCAGGTCGCGTTTCACGGACTCGCGCAGGCGGCGCACCGACAGCACACGCTTGTCCCGGGATTCCTGCGTGCTGCCGGGTTCCTCATCGGTCAACCGGTCCAGCAGGGAAGGTTGCAACCGTTCCTGCGTTTCCAGTTCCGCCATGGGCGATCACTCCGGCTGCTGCTCAGCGGCGGCCGCGGACCAGTCCGTTGCACCGCCACCGTCATCCCGGTTGTCCAGGACGATCTCTCGCAGTTCCAGCAGGGGATATTCATTCTCGTCCGTCACCAGCATACGCTGCCCGATACCCGCGTATTCGTCCTCCGCAACCGTCAGCCAGTCCGTCTTGCGCGCCAGGCGCAGGCTGTTGTCTGCGCTGGATTCGGAACCGGGGTAGCGCGTGGGAATCAGGCCGACTGCCTGCCCGCCATTTGCCCAGGTAAACTCGGCGGCCGTCCACACCAGGTCACGCAGGTCCTCGGGTGGAGAAAACTGGATGCGCCGGATGCGCCGGAACGGGACCCAGTAGTAGTTGCCGTTGAGCACGACCTCGAGCAACGGCCCGATCCTGGAGTCGGCATCGGCGATCCAGGCAAACGGCCGGCCGTCCGCGCTGCCGGCGGATCCCTCGGCCGCCGCGAAGGCCCGCTCACGCAGGTCCCGCGCGCGGGCATGGTCATTCGCGGCCGATGCCTGCAGGGCCTGCAGGGCAAGCGCCACCCACTCCTCGGGATCACCGAAAATGAGCGGGGAACGCTTGCCCTGGAACACCTCGCGGCGCAGCACCTCGCAGCGCAGCGCCTCGCGGTAGGTCTGCACCATGGCCAGCGTGGCGGCATCGAGATCACCCGCCACATCGAGCTGGGTCAGCGCGCGCCCCCACTCACCCAGCACGGCCAGCAACTGGAACAGGAACACCCGCCGCTTCGCATCGGCGGGATGGGTACGTACCTGCTCCTGCAGTTCCCGCAGGGCATCCTGCAGGTTGCCTTCCTGCAGGCGCTGCTCGGCCTGTCCCGCAGTTCCGCTCAATCAGGGCGCTCCCGGCACAGGCCGGACGCTATCCGGCGACGATCAGGCATTTTTCCGCGTTTCCCTCTCGAACTCGATAGCCGCATGCATCTCGGAGTTGCATTCCAGCTTGATCTTGCCATAGGAGACCTGGACAGTGGTCTCGGAGGTCACATGGCCGCTGTCATCTTCCGACAGCCGGGTATTCACACCCACCACCCGGGCCTGTTCCAGTGTCATATTGACCCCTTTCATCTGGTCTTCCCTGGCCTGCATGCGCCATTCCACGGTCGCCGTCGTTTCCTTGTTATCTACCATGTACTTGATCAGGTTGGGAATGTTGGCATCGTGCTTGATGCTGAAACTGAACGGCGGAAACGTGGAAGCGCCGGACGGCCGTCCATCCGAGCCCATCGTGGCGGTGCCACTGAAGCTGTACGTTGTGGCGTCAAACCAGTCTGCGTGTTGGCCATCCTCTGAATCCGCGCTGATACCGTCAATTTTTACGAACAATGAAGACATTTCCACTCTCCTCTAGGTTGGAATCAACAACACATCAACAATACACCACCGACGGTCACGACTTGGCGGAAGGCAGCTTGGAGACCAGCCGTAACGATACCGAGAGCCCTTCCAGCTGATAATGCGGCCTCAGGTAGAACTTGGAAGTGTAGTAGCCCGGATTGCCTTCCACCTCCTCGACCACGACCTCTGCAGCGGCCAGCGGGCGGCGCGCCTTGGTGGTCTCGGAGGAATTGGCCGGGTCGCCGTCCACGTACTGGCTGATCCACTTGTTCAGCCAGCGCTCCATCTCGTCCCGTTCCTTGAAGGAACCGACCTTGTCGCGCACGATACACTTCAGGTAATGCGCGAACCGGCAACTGGCGAACAGGTACGGCAGCCGCGCCGCCAGGTTGGCATTGGCGGTGGCATCCGGATCGTCGTACTCGGCCGGCTTCTGCAGGGACTGGGCGCCGATAAAGGCCGCGAAGTCCGAGTTCTTCTTGTGAATGAGCGGCATGAAGCCGTTATTGGCCAGTTCCGCCTCGCGCCGGTCGCTGATGGCGATTTCGGTGGGACACTTCATGTCCACGCCGCCGTCGTCGGTCGGGAAGGTATGGGTCGGCAGGCCCTCCACGGCGCCGCCGGACTCGATACCGCGGATCCGCGTGGTCCAGCCGTACTCCTTGAAGGAGCGGTTGATGTTGACGGCCATCGCATAGGCGGCGTTGGCCCAGGTGTACTTGCCGTGATCCGCGCCGTCGGTATCTTCCTCGAAATCGAATTCCTCGACCGGATCGGTCTTGCTGCCGTACGGGAGACGCGACAGAAAGCGCGGCATGGCCAGACCGATATAACGGGAGTCTTCCGATTCGCGCAGCGAACGCCAGGCGGCGTATTCCGGGGTCTGGAAGATCTTGGTCAGGTCACGGGGATTGCTCAGCTCCTGCCACGATTCCATCTGCATCAGGGACGGGGCCGCCGAGGTGATGAACGGCGCATGCGAGGCCGCCGCGACCTGGGCGATCTCGCCGAGCAACTCGACATCGGGCGGGCTGTGATCGAAGTAATAATCGCCCACCAGACAGCCGTAGGGTTCACCACCGAACTGGCCGTATTCCTCTTCGTACATCTTCTTGAAGATCGGGCTCTGGTCCCAGGCCGTGCCCTTGAATTTCTTGAGGGTCTTGCCCAGTTCCTTTTTGGAGATGTTCATGACCCGGATCTTGAGCATCTCGTCGGTTTCGGTGTTGTTGACCAGGTAATGCAATCCGCGCCAGGCGCCCTCCAGCTGCTGGAACTGCTCGTTGTGCAGGATGAGGTTGACCTGCTCGGTCAGTTTCTGGTCGATTTCCGCAATCATGGCCTCGATCGTCGCGATGACGTCATCGGAGATGACCGCGGTTTCCCGCAGGGCCTCCTCCGCGAGGGTCGCGACGGCGGAAGCGATGGCCTCCTTCGAACGTTCGGACTTGGGCTTGAATTCCTTATCGAGCAGCGCTGTGAAATCGCTGGCTTCCAGCGTGCCTTCTGCTGCCTGTGCGCCGGTTTCTGTCTGTGTCTCGGCCATTACTTACTCCTCCCCGCCTTCGGATGACTTTTCACCGCCGGCGTCGGGCTTGGGTGACGCGACCAGTGATTGCAGCAATGCCGGGTCTTCCAGCGCCTTCTTGATCAGCTCCTCGGCACCGGACTTCCCGTCCATGTAGGTGATCAGGTTGGCGAGCTGGGTGCGCGTCTGCAGCAACTTGTTCAGGGCACCCACCTTGCGGGCGACCGCGGCGGGCGAGAAATCATCCATGCTGTCGAACGAGATATCGATACTCAACTCCCCATCGCCGGTGAGCGTATTGGGCACACGGAACGCTGCCCTGGGCTTCATGGCCTTGAGACGGTCATCGAAATTGTCGACGTCGATTTCCAGTGCCTTGCGATCGGCAACCGGCGGGAGCGGATCGGCCGGGTTTCCGGACAGGTCGGCCATCACCCCCATGACGAACGGCAACTGGATCTTTTTCTCCGCGCCGTACACCTCGACATCGTATTCGATCTGTACACGCGGAGCCCGGTTGCGGGCAATAAACTTCTGACTGCTCTGTTTTGCCATTGCGATTCTCCTGGTCGATTCTCATGCCTGTGGCAGCACATGAAAACTTGGTCTTACACCCTCAATTCTTCTCTTCGATTCCGCCGATGGAGGCCGCCTGTGCCACGCCGTTGGGCGCCAGGTCCTTCAGGATATCCATGAAGCTCATGGATACCAGCCGCTTGGCCCGGTTCATCAGCAAGGGAATCGGGCTGGACGGCTCGGTGCGTTCGAAATACTGGCTGATCTTGTCCATCATGCGCACGGCATCCTCGCGGCTGTTGATCTCGCCAGCGGCCGCCCGCACCGGGGCTGCGCCCGGCTGGCCGGCATCCGCTGCCGTTTCTGCATCCGGTCCCGGCTGTGCCACGTGACGGTTCAGGATGGACTGCATGTGTTTCAGCATATCCTGCAGGGCGGACAGATCGGGGGCGTGAGCCGCCCCCGCCTGTTCCATCAGGATGGCATCGATCGCCACCAGGTCGCCCAGGCTGCGGGTCACGCAGTCCGCCGTCGCCTGTACTTCAGCCGCATCCGCATCCATGAATGCCGCATTGATCGTTGCCTGATCCGGAACGGACTCCCCCTCGCCGGCCGTTGCAGCCTGTTCACCGGCGGAGATCTGGATCTGGCGCAGGCTGAAGCGTCCCAGTGCACGTGAACTGACGAGCGGGACATCCTGGAGGGCCAGCAGCGTAGCCGTACGGTCGCACAGGGTGGCAATGGTGTTGACCCGGAAGGTCGGGTCGTTGTCGTCGTCGGGGTCGAGCTGGGGATGGACGCAGGACCAGTAGCGCTCGAGCAGTGCACGCACCAGGGACAGGCCGTCGGCAAATCCTGCCACCCCATCGGTGTTGAGCGAGGCCCGTGCGAGGTACACGGCCACGCGCAGGTCGAGGGTGCGCGCAAACAGTTCCAGTGAACGCTTGCGGACATCACGCCAGTCCGGCGGTTCGGCTGCCACCACGGCATCGCCCAGGGATTGTTCCTCCTTGCCCCGTGCGGCCCGTTCCAGCTCGCCAAATGCCGGATCATACTCAAGATTTTCGCCGCAGGGAGAATCCGGCGAAAGGTCTTTCACAAGTCCGTTGATGTCGATCACGCTCATTTTGCTTGTTATACAGGGCCGGAGCAGATTCCCCTGTCAGCAGGTCAATCTGCCACGCCCCCCCGGTTGTTCGCCCCAGATATCAGACTACTGTTATAAATAGCTGAAACACCTTGAATCTTCAACCTGTTATTTATCCATGTCAGGATGATCCATCCGGGGGTGCCGTCTGCCTAGAAGGATTTCTTCGGTTGTGGCGTGTCGTCCTGAAGCAGTGATACCTGCCGGAATCCCGAGAGCACTTGCCACCCGCGCAGGGTATTCACGAGCAGGCTCGCGTCCGGCGACACTTCATTCTCCATGCTCAGGTTATCTTCCAGCTGGTCCGGCGGCAGCAGCAGGCCCGGCTCGACCACCCCGAACAGGTTCAGGTCTTCGGAAAACAGCGACCAGTCGACGTACCCGATTTCCTTCAGGCTGAGCTTCGAGTTCTGGCCTGCGGCGCTCTGCGCAGCCGCCCGCCGGGCATTGTCCACGCCCACATTCGAGATTAACGTGGTATCCAGGTGCGTCATGTCGATGAATGCCGGACCGACGCCCGCCGTCAGGGTGATCGAGCCCGCGCTCGGTACGTCGAAGACGATCCGGTTGTCGGTATCCGCACCAATCCTGCCACCGGCATCCAGAATGGCTGTGTCCGCCATGATATTGGTGGAATTTCCGTTTGCACTGAGGATGTCGCCGCCGGAGGTCAGTGACACGCTCTGGCCGGTGGCGTCGATCAGGCCGAGATTGATCGTGCCGGAATTGTTCACGATCACGTCACCGACCGTATTGGTGATATTCGGGAGCGCAAGTGTCCCCGTATTGGTCAACTCGACGTTCCCGGAGCCGGCGTTGGTCGCCGAGAAACTGGCTACGGTGTTGTCGCCTGTCAGGACCGTACCGCCGCTGGAGTCGGTCACCAGGCTCGCAGCATGAATTCCGGTGCCCGTCTGCTGGTCGATGGCACCCCCGGCCACGAGATCGAACGTGTTGCTGCCTACGTCGATGTCACCCAGGGTAATGGCATTCGCCTCGTTGACAAAGGCATCGCCGGTGGAGCCGGTGATTGCCAGCGTTCCCACACTGGTGTCGAGACGATTCCCAGAGGAACCGACTGCGGTTGCACCATCAATGGTCAGGCTGCTGGCCCCCAGGCTGGCACCGGCTTCATCCGTTACCGTTTCGGCGGTCAGACTGATGTCTCCCGTGGAGGCAATTACCTCGCCTGCCTTGACGGTCACCGTATCCAGATCCGCTCCGCCATCGACCGCCATGTCACCCGTGATGCCGGCATACAGGTTGAAGTTGTCGGCACCGGCATTGCCCGACACCAGGCCGGTCACATCCGCATCGAGATTGAAAGTGTCGGCACCGGAACCACCCGCCAGGTTCTCCATCGATGCAAACGCAACCGTGGTGTTCAGGGTTCCGGTATCCTGGGTCGTGATATCCCAGCTATTGGTCGCATCGGGACCGGACAGCGTGTCGGTCCCGCCACCACCCTGCAGGTCGAGGCTCACTCCGGCTGCAGTCACATTGAAGACATCATCCCCGCCATTGCCCGACACCGTCCCGCT
>CAYUFA010000064.1:0-14287 GCA_964443845.1 uncultured Ectothiorhodospiraceae bacterium | reverse complement strand
CCACGCCGGCGTCGTTCGAGCCGACCATCGACTACGTGGTCACCAAGGTGCCGCGCTTCACCTTCGAGAAATTCCCCAAGGCCGATCCTCGCCTCACCACCCAGATGAAGTCGGTGGGCGAGGTGATGGCCATCGGCCGCACCTTCCAGGAGTCGCTGCAGAAGGCGCTGCGCGGGCTGGAAACCGGCCGCGACGGACTCGACCCGTGCTTCGACCTGACCCGCGAGGAGAGCCGCGCCGAGTTGCGCAAGGAACTCTCCATCGCGCGGCCGGAACGCCTGTGGCACGTGGCAGACGGTTTTCGTGCCGGCATGTCGCTTGCCGACCTGCAGCAGCTGACCGCCATCGACCCGTGGTTCCTCGCGCAGATCGGTGACCTGGTGGCGACCGAGGCAGGCCTGCCGGGCCGGGCCCCGGCCGGGCTGGACGCCGTGGAGCTGCGCAGCCTCAAGCGCAAGGGGTTTTCCGACAGCCGGCTGGCGCGGTTGTTCGGTTGCCGGGAGGACGAGGTCCGCAGCCGGCGCCATGCGCTGGGCATACGGCCGGTCTACAAGCGGGTGGATACCTGCGCCGCGGAATTCGCCACGGCCACGGCCTACATGTATTCGACCTACGAGGAAGAGTGCGAATCACGCCCGGGCAGCCGGGACAAGATCATGGTGATCGGTGGCGGTCCGAACCGGATCGGGCAGGGCATCGAGTTCGACTACTGCTGCGTGCACGCAGCGCTGGCCTGCCGGGAAGACGGGTTCGAGACCATCATGGTGAACTGCAACCCGGAAACCGTGTCCACCGACTTCGACACCTCGGACCGGCTGTACTTCGAGCCGGTCACCCTGGAGGACGTGCTGGAAATCATCCACGTCGAACAGCCGAAGGGCGTCATTGTCCAGTACGGCGGCCAGACACCGCTCAAGCTGGCGCGCGGACTGGAGGCCAATGGTGCAGCGATCATCGGCACGTCGGCGGATGCGATCGACCATGCCGAGGACCGCGAGCGCTTCCAGCAGATGGTGCACAAGCTGGGACTGCTGCAACCGCCCAATCGCATCGCGTCGACCATCGACCAGGCGATGACGCTGGCCGAGGAGGTGGGCTATCCACTGGTCGTGCGTCCCTCCTACGTGCTGGGCGGCCGGGCCATGGAAATCGTCTATTCGTCCGAGGACCTGGCCCGCTACATGCGCGAGGCCGTGCAGGTATCCAATGATTCACCGGTGCTGCTGGACCGCTTCCTGGACGATGCCGTCGAGGTTGACGTGGATGCCATTTCCGACGGCACCGACGTGCTGATCGGGGGCATCATGGAACATATCGAGCAGGCCGGGGTGCATTCGGGTGATTCCGCCTGCTCGCTGCCGCCGTATACCCTGAGCGAATCCCTCCAGCAGCGCATGTGCCGGCAGGTCGCGGACATGGCACGGGAACTGAAGGTCTGCGGGCTGATGAATACCCAGTTTGCCATCAAGGGGGACGACATCTATCTCATCGAGGTCAATCCGCGCGCCTCCCGCACGGTGCCGTTCGTCTCCAAGGCCACCTCGTTGCCGCTGGCCAGGATTGCCGCGCGGGTGATGACCGGCAGGAGCCTGCGCGAGCAGGGGCTCACAAAAATGGTGCAGCCGCTGCATTATTCGGTCAAGGAGGCGGTGTTCCCGTTCATCAAGTTCCAGGGGGTCGATCCGCTGCTCGGGCCCGAAATGAAATCGACCGGGGAAGTGATGGGCATCGGCCACACGTTTGGCGAGGCCTTCGCCAAGGCGCAGCTGGGGGCCGGCAATATGGTGCCGGAGTCCGGCACCGCGTTACTGAGCGTGCGCAAGACGGACCGTGCCGCTGCCGTGGGGCTGGCGCGCGACCTGGTGCGCAAGGGTTTTCAGCTGGTGGCGACCCGCGGCACCGCCGCCGCCATCCACGCGGCAGGTGTATCCTGCGAGGTGGTCAACAAGGTCATGGAGGGCCGCCCCCACATCGTGGACATGATCAAGAACGGGCAGATCGATTTCATCGTCAACACCACGGAAGGCAGGCAGGCGATCGCGGATTCCTATACTATTCGCAGGAGTGCCTTGCAGAACAAGGTATCCTACGTAACGACCATTGCAGCGGCGCGTGCGACCTGCATGGCGCTCGATTACCTGGATACGGGCAGCGTCATCAGTCTGCAGCAGCTGCACCGGGAGATAACCACATGACCGGAAAGGTACCGATTACGGCGCGCGGCGCCGGGAAACTGCGCGAGGAACTCGCGCGCCTGAAGACCGAGGAGCGCCCCCGTATCATCGCCGCGATCGCAGAGGCCAGGGCCCATGGCGATCTGAAGGAAAACGCGGAATATCACGCGGCGCGTGAACAGCAGAGTTTTGTCGAGGGCCGCATCAAGGAGATCGAGGGCAAGCTGTCGCATGCGCACATCGTCGATGTCAGCACGATGGACGCAAACGGCAAGGTGGTGTTCGGTTGCACCGTGGAACTGATCGACGAGGACAGCGAGGAAACCATCGTCTACCAGATCGTCGGGGAGGACGAGGCCGATATCAAGGTGGGCATGATCTCGGTCAATTCCCCCATTGCGCGCGGTCTGATCTCGAAGAGGGAAGGGGATGTCGTCACCGTGGTCGTGCCGGGGGGCACGCGCAGTTTCGAGATCGTTGAAGTACGTTACGTGTAGCGGGCCGTTGCCGCGTGCCCGTGATTCACGGTAACCGGATCCTTGCGTGAACCTGCCGTATGCCTGTCTGTCCGTGGTGCTGCAGCGTTTGCTGCTGGCTGTCTGGACCGGCGCGCTCTGTGCCAGCGGACTGATGGCGGCACCGATCCTGTTCCACGTACTGCCGGACCGTTCCCTGGCCGGTACCGTGGCCGGCGAGTTGTTCGCGGTGACTGCATGGCTGGGACTGGTATGCGGTCCGCTACTGCTGGTCCTGAACTGGTTGCAGGTGCGCCGGGCCGACTGGCGGTTCTGGTGCCTGGTCCTGATGCTGGCCCTGGTCTGGGTCGGACACTTCCTGCTGGCGCCGCTGATCGCGCAACTGCGCGTGGCCGGGCTGGTCGACAGCGCCCGTTTCGGACAGCTGCACGGTCTTGCCGGTGTCCTGTACCTGGTGACGGTACTGGCGGGGCTGGTGCTGGTGGGAGCCGGCCCGGCCGGCCGGGATCACTCCTGTCGCTCGCGGAAAATCAGTGCCACGTGACCGATGGACTGGACCAGGTCGGCACCGCAGGCCGTGCAGATCCGGTCTATCATCGCCTGTCGCGCGCTGCGGTCGGCACCGCCGATCCGGATCTTCATCAGTTCGTGGTGCTCCAGTGACAGATCGATTTCCCGCAGCACCGCCGGGCCCAGTCCGGCAGTGCCGATACTGACGACCGGTTTGAGACCGTGGCCACGGCCGCGCAGTGCACGTTTCAGCTTGTCGTCGAGGGGCATGTCCGGGCTTCCGTGAATGGCCCGGCACATTATACGGACGGGATGGCGGATGGCGAATCTGCCTGACCGTCCTGAACGGGACCTGTCACGCGCGTCCGGCCCGTGAGCGTGGTCCCGGCGCCGGCTCGTCCCAGGTCCGCCGTTCCCGTGCTGTGGCGGAGCCGGGGTCCGGTATTGCCGGCACTGGCTGCGTTCCGGGAGGGGCAGGTTCTTTGCTACCCTCTCGAGTGGCGGGGTGGCTGCCGGGGGCAGGCATCAGTTCCCGGGTTTCCTGCTCAGGAACTGCGGTATCGCTGCGGGGGGCACGGGCCGGCTGAACAGAAACCCCTGGCAGCTGTCACAGCCGCGGGACTTGAGGAACTGCAGTTGTTCCTCCGTCTCGACGCCCTCGGCAAGCGATTCGAGTTTCAGCGTCTTTGCCATGGCGATGATGATGGAGGCGATTTCCGCCGCCGCGGGGCTGGTGGCGATATCCCTGATAAAGCTTTTGTCTATTTTCAGCTTGTCGATCGGAAAATACTTCAGGTAGGCGAGTGATGAATAGCCGGTGCCGAAATCATCGATCACGAGCCGCACCCCCAGGCGTTTCAGTTCGGTGAGTTTTGCGACGGCTTCCGGACCGTGCTCCATGATCGCGCCCTCGGTGATCTCCAGCTCGAGACACGCGGGCGGGAGACGGGTTTCGGCCAGACAGGCGGCTATGGTCGCGTGGATATCCTGTTGCTTGAACTGGGTCGGGGAGAGATTGACCGCCAGCGTCTCCAGCGGCACGCCTGCATCCAGCCAGGCCTTCATCTGGGCGCAGGCGGAGTGCAGGACCCAGTCCCCGAGCGGCAGGGTCAGGCCGGTCTCCTCGGCCAGGGCGATGAATCTGCCGGGTAAAACGAGGTCCTCCTCCAGCGGGTCATTCCAGCGCACCAGGGCCTCCACCCCCATGCAGCGAGAATCGTCGACCGATACCAGGGGCTGGTAGTGCAGGACGAATTCATTCTGGCTCAACGCGCGGCGCAGCCTCGCCTCCAGCTGCAGCCGCTCCTCGATACGCTGCGTCATCGCCTCCGTGTACAGGTGAAAACTCCCGCAGTTGTTGTGCTTGGCCTGGTACATCGCGGTATCGGCATTCCGGATAAGCTGTTCCGACGTGGTTCCGTCATCGGGATATATGCTGATGCCGACGCTGGCGCCGATATAGACCTCGCGCCCGTTGCTGAGGTCGATGGGCTCACTGATCAGCCCTATCAGGGTCCGGGCGACATTGACTGCGTCTTTCGCGTCTTTCAGCGACTCCAGCACGATGACGAATTCGTCTCCTCCAAGACGTGCCAGCGTGTCGACGTTGCGCAGGCGGTTCTGCAAACGTCTTACGACGGTCTGCAACAACTCGTCGCCGGCGGTATGCCCCAGACTGTCATTGACGTCCTTGAAGCGGTCGAGGTCGGCGAACAGTACGCCTACCATCTGGCGATTCCTGCGTGCCTGTTCGATGGCATGATCGAGGCGGGATTGCAGGAGCAGGCGATTGGGCAGGTCGGTGAGTGCGTCGAAGTGGGCCAGGCGTTCGAGCTGTTTCTCCGCGTGCTTGATCTGGCTGATGTCGCTGAAGACGCCTACATAGTTGACGATCTCGCCCTTTTCGTCGCGTACGGCGCTCAGGGTCAGCCATTCCGGGTACAGTTCCCCGCTCTTGCGGCGGTTCCAGATTTCCCCCTGCCAGTAACCGTGCAGGCCGATGGATTCCCACATGCGCCTGTAGAACGAGGCGTCATGGCGCTGTGATTTGAGCAACAGGGGCGTTTGTCCCAGCACGTCGGCGTTGGTGTAGCCGGTGATTTCGGTAAATGACGGATTGATGCTCAGTATGTTGCGGTTGAGATCCGTGATCATGATTGCTTCATGTGTACTCTTGATCACCGCAGCCGAAAGTCGCAGACTTTCCTCGTGGCGTTTGCGTCTGATGAATCCGGCCAGAATGTCCGCCACGGAGGAAAGGAACTGTTCCTTCAGTGGATCATTCCTGAACCCGGGCGGCAGGTAGAGCACCATCACCCCCAGCACTTCCCCATCCGAGGTGAGCGGCATGTTGTAATGCCCGTGATCCGCCATCCCCGGGAAGGTGATTTCGTGCCCTGCATCTACGCAACAGGAGTACTGGATCTGCCCGGTTTGCGCCGCCCTCCCGCAATGGCATTTACCAAGTGGCACCTGGGCACACAGCGAGATGATTTCCTCCGCCAGGTCACGCGATACCGCCATGCGCAGGAATTGACGATTTTCCTCCATGAGCAGGATTCCCCCCTTTGGCAGGATGGAGAGCCAGGAGACCTCGAACAGTTGCTTGAGGCAGCAATCCAGGGTTTCCTCGAGCGTGCCGCCTTTCAGTACCACTTCCAGCAGGGCGCGCAGGGTGGTCTGCTGCTCCCGGTCCCAGCGCATTTTTTCCTCGTTCGACCTGTGCTCGGAGACATCGATGAACGCGCCCTGCAGACATATTGGCATGCCGTGCTGGTCAGTCACCAGGTTCGCCGACAGCTGGGTGATAAATGCCGTTCCATCCCTGCGCTTGCCGATCAGGTCGCCGCGGATGAATCCCTGATTGAACAACTCCCTGAACATCCGGTCGGCTGCATCGGGTGAATCCCAGAATTCCAGAAGCGAACGCCCCAGCACTTCATTCTCGTCCTGGTACCCCCACAGATCGAGGAACGCCTGGTTGACATAAGTGAGCGCCGAGCCCAGTGAGGCCATGGCAATGCCGTTGATGGATGTCGACAGCGCCCGTTCCTTGATCAGCAGCATTTCCTCGGTTGCCAGGCGGCGGGATTCCGCTTCTATGGTGCCGAGCGCAAAGCTGATGTTTTGCGCCAGTCGCTTGAGCAGACCGACTTCTTCGGAATTGAAGAATCCGGTGCTGGCGGAATAGAGTGACAGCACAGCCCGGGTCTCCCCGGCAACACACAGCGGGAAGGCGGCGGATGCACGGAAACCCATGCGCGCTGCATGAGTACGCCACGGGACCATGCGCGGGTCGTTTGCGATGTCATTGCACACCTTGTAGTTGCCTTCGCGCAATGCCTGTCCGGTGGGGCCGTTGCCGCGTGCGCCGGACGTTCTGAGGACCTGCAGGTGTGCAAGGTAATCCCCGGCCTGGCCGCTGTGCGCAACCGGTGTGATGTTGTCGCTATGGCGGTCGACCTGGCCGATCCAGGCCATGCGGAAACCGCCGGTTTGCACGGCGATCCGGCAGGCCTCGTTGAACAGGGTCTGGATATCATGGCAGCGCAGCAGGAGCTCGTAGGTCGCGTTGAGCACCGCGTACAGACGGTTCAGTCGAACAACCTGTACATCGGGTTGCTGCCGTGTGGCCTGGCTGGCGACGGCAATGACCGCCGGACGCCCGTTGCAGGTGACGGGCGAGAGGCGGAGGGTTCGGGGTATTTGCTCACCGCCTGCGTGCACACCCCGGAATTCGAAAGACTGTGGCTCTCCCGCCAGGGCTTTTCTGAACCGTCTGACCAGCGCGGTCAGGTCATTCACACCCGCTGCCGTGATCGTGGCGTAGGTCCTGCCGGCGAAGTATGCCCGGGGATGGCCGAACAGGGCCGCTGCGCAGTCGTTTACATCGATAAAGCGGCCCTGCTCGTCCAGGACGCAGATCGCTTCCGCAAAGCTGTTACAGAGCGCTTCTACGGGTAGCTGCGCGGTACCGGATGCCGCACCCGGGGTGCCCGCATGCGCCTCGTCCTCCACACCGCTGCCGGCACTGGCGGTACCCCCGGTGTCGCCCGGTGATGTCTTGAGCATATGGCTGTCCGGCTGTCGGATGGTCAACTAGTCACGCGCAGTCTTGTTCATGTCCTGACTTATCGACAAAAACAACGGGGTTTGAAGGACTTAGTCCGTGCCACCCGGGCGGCGGGCGCCGTCGCACAACCCGGTCCGGCACCAGGTTCTGATGTATCGCACTGTATATAAAAGAATTATTAATCAGGCCGTCGCCACTGCGCGGTGCTGTTTTGCCGGGAGCGCCAGCCAGGACGGCGTGTGCATGTGTGGAAACTGTGTAGAACCTGTCTCATCATGCCACCCGGCCAGACGCGGTCATGCCGGCGACCCGGCGGGGCTGGCGAATGCCGGGGGAAGTGCCCGGTCGGTGACTCTGCCCGTATATTCCGATATTCGATAGACTCCATTTATGGCCAGAAGCAAAAGCAGCCATGCCTGGCTGCGCGAACATTTTGACGATCCGTACGTCAAGCGTGCGCAGCGTGAGGGTTTTCGCTCGCGTGCGGTGTACAAGCTGGAGGAGATCCAGCAGAAGGACCGCATCCTGAAACCGGGCATGACGATCGTGGACCTGGGGGCGGCCCCCGGCGGCTGGTCGCAGTTCGCGCTGCAATCCCTGGCCGGCAAGGCGCGGATCGTGGCACTCGATATGCTGCCTATGGACGCACTGCCCGGGGTGGAATTCATTCAGGGTGATTTCCGGGAGCAGTCCGTGCTGGATGCCTTGCTGGCCGCGACGGCCGGCACGCCGGTAGACCTTGTAATGTCCGACATGGCGCCCAATATCAGCGGTATGCAAGCGGTCGACATCCCGCGCAGCATGTACCTGGTTGAGCTGGCAGTGGATCTGGCCGACAGGATACTGGGTCCGGGCGGGGTATTCCTGTGCAAGGCTTTTCAGGGTGAAGGTTTTGATGCGGTTCTAAGGGATCTTCGAGGAAAGTACGGCAAGATTATGATACGTAAACCAAAGTCATCGCGCCCGCGCAGCCGTGAAGTGTATCTTCTGGCCAAGGGCCGAACCCGGACGGATGTGTCATAATCAGCTGACAGTGCCTGTTGCGCACGCTGCGGGACAGGGTCTATGAATACAGTCATTCCACTGAGGAATCCGGTTTGAACGATCTGGTCAAGAATCTTCTGCTCTGGGTAGTCATTGCCATCGTCCTGATGACGGTGTTCAACAATTTTGCCCCGCAGACGCCGTCCCGGCAGTCCGTGAACTATTCCGACTTCATCAATGAAGTACAGCAGGGCATGGTCCAGCGGGTTGAAATCGAGGGCCACACCGTGCGCGGGGTGCACTCCGACGGCAGCAAGTTCACGACCCAGACTCCGCCGGATGATCCGAAGATGGTCGACGACCTGCTGAGCAGCAAGGTGGACGTCAAGGTCGTCGAACCCACCCAGCACGGCCTGCTGATGACGATCTTCATCAACTGGTTCCCGATGCTGTTGCTGATCGGCGTGTGGATCTTCTTCATGCGCCAGATGCAGGGCGGGGGGGCCGGGCGCGGTGCCATGTCCTTCGGCAAGAGCAAGGCGCGCATGCTGGGCGAGGACCAGGTCAAGATCACCTTTGCCGATGTCGCCGGCGTCGAGGAAGCCAAGGAAGAGGTCAGCGAACTGGTGGAATTCCTGCGTGAGCCTGGCAAGTTCCAGCGCCTCGGGGGCAAGATTCCGCGCGGCATCCTGATGGTCGGCTCGCCGGGAACCGGCAAGACCCTGCTGGCCAAGGCGATTGCCGGCGAGGCCAAGGTCCCGTTCTTCACGATCTCCGGTTCCGACTTCGTCGAGATGTTTGTCGGCGTCGGCGCCTCGCGCGTGCGCGACATGTTCGACCAGGCCAAGAAGCATGCACCCTGCATCATATTCATCGACGAAATCGATGCCGTCGGCCGCCACCGCGGCGCCGGACTCGGTGGCGGTCACGACGAACGCGAACAGACCCTGAACCAGTTGCTGGTGGAGATGGACGGCTTCGAGGGCAACGAGGGCGTGATCGTCATTGCCGCGACCAACCGTCCCGATGTGCTGGATCCCGCGCTGCTGCGCCCGGGCCGCTTCGACCGCCAGGTGGTGGTGCCGCTGCCCGATGTGCGCGGCCGCGAACAGATTCTCAAGGTGCACATGCGCAAGGTACCGATTTCGGACAGCGTCAGGGCCAGTGTGATCGCACGCGCCACGCCGGGCTTCTCCGGGGCGGATCTCGCCAACCTGGTCAACGAGGCCGCGCTGTTCGCCGCCCGCGCCAACAAGCGCCTGGTGGACATGGAAGACCTGGAGAAGGCCAAGGACAAGATCATGATGGGCGCGGAACGTCGCTCCATGGTCATGAGCGAGGACGAGAAGCGCCTGACGGCCTACCACGAGGCCGGTCATGCCATCGTCGGCCGGATGATGCCGGCGCACGACCCGGTCTACAAGGTCACGATCATCCCGCGCGGCCGTGCCCTCGGTGTGACCATGTTCCTGCCGGAAGCGGACCGCTACAGCCACAGCAAGGAATTCCTGGAAAGCCAGATCTGCAGCCTGTTCGGCGGGCGGATCGCCGAGGAACTGGTGTTCGGCAAGGAGAAGGTCACCACCGGTGCGTCCAATGACATCCAGCGCACCACGGAACTCGCGCGCAACATGGTGACCAAGTGGGGCCTGTCCGAGAAACTCGGCCCGCTCACCTACAGCGACGAGCAGGAGGAGGTGTTCCTCGGTCACTCCGTGGCGCAGCACAAGCCGGTATCGGACGAGACCGCCCACGATATCGACAGCGAGATCCGCGCGATCATCAACCATGCCTATGCCCGGGCCGAGAAAATCCTCAAGGACAATATCGACAAGCTCCACATCATGGCCGACGCGCTGATCAAGTATGAAACCATCGACAGCGACCAGATCGACGACATCATGACCGGCAAGCCGCCGCGCCCGCCGCATGACTGGAACGATTCCGAGCCGAGTGCCCCCGCCAGCGGCGGGGTCAGCAAGGTCGGCGAGAAGCCCGATGGCAAGATTGGCGGTCCTGCCGGACAGCACTGACCCGGCCGGCAGCGTCGGTACCCCGCCCCCCGTTTTCCGGAGCCCGTCAGCCAGCGCTGACGGGCTCCGGCAGTTAGGGAACAATCACCGCCGTTGCCGCACACCCGCCGGTGTGCCGGGAAACGCGTCATGACCGGCGCGCTGCGGCTTGATTGCGCGGGCAGGACGCTCGATCTGTCCACGCCGCGGATCATGGGGGTACTCAATGTCACCCCGGATTCCTTTTCCGACGGCGGCCGCTGGCTGGCCCCGGAACCGGCCGTGGAGCAGGCTCTGGACATGGTGGAGGCCGGGGCCGCGATCATCGATGTGGGCGGTGAATCCACGCGGCCCGGCGCCATGGTCGTCGATACACAGGAGGAGCTGCGCCGGGTGATCCCCGTGATCGAGGCCTTGCGCGCCGCATGTCCCGTACCCGTTTCGATCGATACCCGCAAGCCGGCCGTGATGCGCGCGGCGGTTGCTGCCGGCGCCGGGCTGATTAATGATATCAATGCATTACAGGCGCCTGACGCCATGGAGACGGCACGCTCGCTGGGTGTGCCGGTGTGCCTGATGCACATGCAGGGCAGCCCGGAGTCCATGCAGGAGCGCCCGCACTACCGGCAGGTGGTGCAGGAGGTCCGGGATTTCCTGGTGCGGCGCGCGCAGGCCTGTATGGCCGCCGGCATCCGCCGCGAACACATCCTGCTGGACCCCGGGTTCGGTTTCGGGAAGACCACGCAGCACAACCTGCTGCTGTTGCAGCAGCTGGATACGCTGGTGACGGCGGGATTCCCCGTGCTGGTCGGGCTGTCACGCAAGTCCCTGATTGGTAATGTCCTGGGGCTGCCGGTCGATAAGCGCTTGCAGGGGGGTATCGCATTGGCCGTCCTTGCGGTCTGGCTGGGAGCGAGACTGGTGCGTACCCACGATGTGCGGGCGACCCGGGAGGCGATCGAGATGTGCCAGGCCGTGCGTACGGCGGGGTCCACCGGCTGATTCCCGTGCCTGGGGGTTTGGCGTACTGTAGGGCATTGCGGTCACGACAGGGACAAAAAAATGCCGAGAAAATATTTTGGAACGGACGGAATCCGCGGCCGTGTCGGGGAACACCCGATCACGGCGGAATTCATGCTCAAGCTGGGATGGGCGATGGGCCGGGTACTGGGGAACGGCGGCGACGCGCGCGTCATCATCGGCAAGGACACCCGGATTTCCGGCTATATGTTCGAGTCGGCCCTGGAGGCGGGATTGTCCGCTGCCGGCGTCGATATCCACCTGCTGGGACCCATGCCGACCCCCGGAATCGCCTACCTGACGCGCACCCTGCATGCCTGCGCGGGTATCGTCATCAGTGCCTCGCACAACGATTACACCGACAACGGCATCAAGTTCTTTTCCGGCGCGGGCACCAAGCTGCCGGGTGACGTGGAAGCCGCCATCGAGGCGGAACTGGAGCACGAGATGGTGACCGTGGAATCGGCCCGCCTGGGCAAGGCGGAACGGGTCAAGGACGCCGCAGGCCGCTACATCGAGTTCTGCAAGAGCACGATCCCCTCCGGCATGAATCTGCGGGGCATGAAGGTCGTCGTGGATTGTGCCAACGGTGCGACCTACCAGGTCGCCCCCAGCGTGTTGCGCGAACTGGGTGCCGAGCTGATCGCCATCGGGGTGTCGCCGGACGGCCTGAATATCAACCGTGACTGCGGTTCGACCCGTCCGGCACTGGTGCAGAAAAACGTGCTGGAACATGCCGCCGATATCGGTATTGCGCTGGACGGGGATGGTGACCGGGTCATCATGGTTGACCACACGGGAGAACTGGTGGATGGCGATGAGCTGTTATACGTCATCGCCATGGAGCGCCTCCAGTCGGGCCGGATGCATGGCGGTGTCGTGGGCACGTTGATGAGCAATCTCGGACTCGAGCTTGCCCTCAAGGCGCACGACATCCCGTTCGATCGCGCGCGGGTAGGAGACCGGTACGTGCTCGAAATGATGCAGCAGACCGGCTGGATGGTCGGGGGTGAATCATCCGGGCACATCATCTGCCTCGATCGCACCACGACCGGAGACGGAATCGTATCGGCCTTGCAGGTGATACAGGCGATGCGCAGCTCCGGGCAATCCCTGTGGACGCTCAGGCGCGGCATGCACAAATTCCCCCAACGCATGATCAACGTGCCGGTGCGCACCCGGGTCGATCTCGCAGCGGTGCCTGCCGTGCAAGCGGCGGTGGAATCCGCCGAGCAGCGGCTGGCCGGCCGCGGCCGGGTGCTGTTGCGGTCCTCCGGTACCGAGCCGGTCGTGCGCGTCATGGTGGAGGGCGAGGACGAGCACCAGGTGGACCAGGAAGTGGACCAGCTGGCTGCCGTGGTGGCGGCCGCCATCTGAAACAGGCCCGGCGGTCCGCCTGCCGCCCGGGCTCGTTGCTCGCTTCCGCCCGTAGCGTCAGCGGCAACTGCGCGCAGGCCCCGCGTATGTGCTCCCGGGCGCGCAGCACCGGACCGCCCGCCCGCCGTCACGCCGGGGCGTGGCCGGCTCCCCGGGTTTCAGCTGCCCGGAAACCACGGATAAAATTGATTTATCCGGGCTGGCTCGCTAAGCTACGCGGCTCCTCTTTAGCAAGGATTTCACCATGCGTCAGCCACTGGTCGCCGGCAACTGGAAAATGAACGGCTCAACGGCCAGCATCAAGGCCCTGGTCGAGGGAATCAAGACCGGACTCGATGCCGTGCAGGTCGCCGAGATGGCGGTTTGCCCTCCCTTCGTATACATCCCCATGGTGGCCAGCCTGTTGCAGGGCAGCCGCATCAGCCTCGGTGCCCAGAATGTCAGTGACCAGGAAGCGGGCGCCTACACCGGTGAGGTCGCTCCGGGCATGCTGCAAGACGTCGGGTGCAAGTACGTGATCGTGGGTCACTCCGAGCGCCGCACATTGTACGGAGAGAGTGATGCCTGTACCGCGCGCAAGTTCGCGGCGGCGCGCAAGGCCGGCCTGATCCCGGTGCTGTGCGTCGGGGAACTGCTGGAAGAACGTGAGGAAGGGATTACCGAACAGGTGGTTGCCCGCCAGCTGGATGCCGTGATTTCACTCGAGGGGATCGCGTCGCTGGCCGATGCCGTCATCGCGTACGAGCCGGTCTGGGCCATCGGCACCGGCAAAACCGCCACCCCGCAGCAGGCCCAGGACGTACATGCCTTCATCCGCGGCAAGCTGGCCGGCTTCGCTGCGGATGTCGCCGGCAAGGTGAGAATCCTCTACGGCGGCAGCATGAACGCCGGGAATGCTGCCGAGCTACTGTCCATGGCGGATATCGATGGCGGGCTGATCGGCGGCGCATCGCTCAAGCCGGCCGATTTCCTGGCAATCGGTACGGCCGCCACGGGCTGACCCAATCGAACGGTACTCCTATGTTTCCCTTCCTGCTGGCGATTCAGGTCCTCGTTTCCATCGCGATCATCGCACTGGTGCTGCTGCAGCAGGGCAAGGGTGCGGACATGGGCGCCGGCTTTGGTGCGGGCGCTTCCGGCACGGTCTTCGGATCCCGTGGGTCCGGTTCCTTCCTGACGCGCACCACGGCGATCCTGGCAGGCATTTTCTTCGTCAACTGCATCCTGATCGCATCTCCCCTGGTCCGTGAAAGCCACAAGCCGGACGCCGGCCTGGCGACCCGTATCGAGCAGGCCGAGGAACAGAAGAAAAAGGCTGGGGAGGAACTGGCCGGGAAGCAGGCAGCTCCGGCCACGGCGGAAGAAGGGGCAGCTGGCGTGAATCAGACTCCCGCGACGCCGCAACAGGCCAGGCCAGCGGAGCAGGGTGCCGGGTCCGGCCACACCGCCAGTGAAGCCCCGGCAGCACCTGCCCCGGGTAGTGGCGCACAGCAGGACGCCGTCGCAAACAAGCCTGCGGGCCAGAAGCCGGCGGCGGGCAAACCTCCGGTTAAAAAACCAGCAGATAATGACCTGCCTCAATAACTCCGTGTAGCATGCAGCAATAAAATCTCGCCGATGTGGTGGAATTGGTAGACACGCTATCTTGAGGGGGTAGTGGCG
>CAYUFA010000063.1:0-14838 GCA_964443845.1 uncultured Ectothiorhodospiraceae bacterium | reverse complement strand
GAGGGAGGGATTCGAACCCTCGTAGCCCGTTATGGGCTCAACCGATTTCGAGTCGGTGCCGTTGTGACCGCTTCGGTACCTCTCCTGAACAGATTTCAATTTCTGTGTGCCACGAGCACGCACACGCGCCCGGGACGTAACCTGCTCTACCCCGCCTGCGCACCTATGCGCAATACCGTGGTCTCACAGCTATGTTTCCGCGTCCCGCCCGGGTGGACCGGGCCATGGACGGCCGATACAGGCGGAGAACCGGCCGGGCAGCCTGATATCGATCTCGCTGAATGTTTGATCTTTTCCGCCTGCAATAGGCTATTATTACCACAAAACGTATCAGGAATATCAATTCCCCGATCATGGCCAGCGTGGCTAGCAACACCACTCCCGCAGACAGGCGTCCGGTGCACCGCAACGCGGGCCCGTATTCTAGCGCATGCACGTCGCTCGCTGCCATGCTGAAACGTGCGCCCCTGCTGGCGATCTGCATGTTGCTCGGCGCCTGCGGAAAACCCATGTCGGTGCTGCAGCAGGTCCAGCATGACAAGGAACTGATCGTCATTACCCGCAACAGCGCAACCACGTACTACGAGGGCCCGGACGGCCCGGCCGGCTTCGAGTACGACCTCGCCAGCCGCTTTGCGGACTTCCTGGGCGTGAAGCTGCACATCGTCGTAGCGCCCGGCTTCAACAATATCCTGTCCCTGGTCGCCCTGGGCGATGCGCACCTCGCGGCCGCCGGGCTGGCAATCACCGACCGGCGCAAGGAGAAGGTCCGCTTCGGCCCGGTGTATTACCATTTTGTCCCGCAGCTGGTTTACCGGAGCGGTTCCGTGCGGCCCCGCAACCTGGATGACCTCCACGGTACGCTGGAAGTCGTACGTGGCAGCAGTCACGAGGAACGGCTCGAGAAACTGAAAGCAACACATCCGCACCTGAAATGGAAGGCCGACCCCGACGTGGACAGTGAAGAACTGATGTCCCTGGTGTGGCAGCAGCTGATTGACTATACGGTCGCCGACTCCCATGAACTGGCCATCAACCGGAACTACTATCCGGAACTGAAGCCCGCATTCGACCTCGGCAAGAAGCGTTCGCTGGCCTGGGCATTCCCCCAGGGCAAGGACGACAGCCTGCTACTGGCTGCCACCGTGTTCTTCAACAAGATCCGCCGCAACGGAGTACTGAACCAGCTGATCGAGCGCTACTTCGGTCACGTCGCGCGATTCGACTACGTCGGGACCCGCCGCTACCGGGCACACGTCGCGGAGCGCCTGCCGAAGTACGAACCCATCTTCAAGCATGCCGCCACGGAGACCGGCATAGACTGGCGGCTGCTCGCCGCCATCGGTTACCAGGAATCCCACTGGGACCCGGATGCGGTATCGCCGACCGGGGTCAAGGGCATCATGATGCTGACCACCGGCGCCGCGCAGGAACTCGGTATCGACGACCGCGAGGACGTGGAACAGAGCATCACCGGCGGAGCCGAGTACCTCGAACAGATGATCGGCCAGATACCGGATCGCATTCCGGAACCGGACCGTACCTGGATGGCGCTGGCCGCCTACAACGTCGGGCTGGGACACCTGGAGGATGCCCGCATCCTGACCCTGAAAAACAAGGGGGACGCGGACAAGTGGGTCGATGTGAAGAAGAACCTGCCCCTGCTCAGCAAGGAGAAGTGGTTCAAGCAGACGCGCCACGGCTACGCACGTGGACGGGAACCCGTGCGCTACGTGGAGAATATCCGCACCTATTACGACATCCTGGTCTGGATCACCGACCAGGAAAAGAGCGAGGCCACGGTGCAGCGCGAACCGCTGCAATTCGATTCGCCGGCGCTCTGAGATACGTAGCGGCGTCCTGCGGTGAGCCGCCTCATTGCGCTTTCCGGCGCGGCGCTCCCGGCTGCTTGCGGGCGTTGTGCTGCGTCCCGTCCAGGGATTCCGCCTCCATTTCCAGGTAGACCTGGTAGGCATTGCGCCGGTTGGCCTCGTCAAACGCCGGCACGTTCCGGTACTCGCTCCAGTCCGTGTGCGCGTAGGCCGCATCGAACGGCTCGAGTCGCGCAACGGCCTGCGCCATTTGCGCACGCAGGAATGTCAGATAGCGGCGTGTCTGGCTGATCGCCTCGGCCGGCTGCTTCGTGACGCTTCCGTGCCCGGGCACCAGCGCAACCAGCTTCTCGCGGTCCATGCGCCCGAGCACTTCCAGCCAGTGTTTCGTGTCGCCGTTCCCGATGTACGGCAGGCGGCCATCGAAGATGATATCGCCGGAAAACAGCACACCGTCCGGCGCGACGTACATGATGAGATCGCCATCGGAGTGGGCCTTGCCCACCACGGTTACGGTGAAATCGACGTCACCGAGCTGGAACTGGGCGCCCTCCTTCAGGATGCGGTCCGGCCATACCAGCCGGGTCCGGTCATCGACCCAGGGAGCGAGCAGCTTGCGGCGTTCCAGCAGGCGCTCACGCGCCTGCCGGGACGCCAGGTAGATTTCCGCACCGGCCGGGGCCAGGATCTCGGCGTCCTGGCCGGCAAACACCTGCAGACCGTACACGTGATCGGCGTGGTAATGGCTGACGACCACCCGTACGATGGGCTGCTGGGTGATCTCATGGATCCTCTCCAGCAGCAACCGCGCCAGCGCCGGCGTGCCCAGTGCGTCGAACACCACGACCCCTGCGCCGGTCACCACGACGCCGGCATTGGAGACGAAACCCTGGTTAGCCGTCGCCGGACCGGCTGCACCTTCCACGTACCACACGTGGTCCGTTACACGCCGCAACTTCATGTCCACGGTGGCCAGTGCACCGACGGGAGAGTCCTGCGCTGAACGGGGTTGCGTTGCCGCCGCATCCCATGCCGGCAGACACAGCATCAGTGCAAGGAGTAGCGTGTATCTCCACATACCCGGAATGATCATTCGTCAACCGCCCACCCGCAATCACCATACTCCCTGCCTGCAGACACGGCAAATGCGCCGGACGCCGCACCCGTCGTGGTCAGGGGTCCGCCCCATTGCGGCGTGCCCGGAAAAATTCGCGCAGCAGTTGCCCGCACTCCGTGGCCAGCACACCGCCCGCGGCCTGCACCCGGTGATTGAGGCCGGGCAACTCGAAGCCGCGGCACAGGCTGTTCACCGCTCCGCTCTTGGGATCGGCCGCGCCGAACACGACGCGCGCCACGCGGGCATGTACCAGGGCACCGACACACATCAGGCAGGGCTCGAGCGTGACATAGAGCGTGGTACCCGTCAGCCGGTAATTGGCCAGCGCCCGGCCGGCAGCCCGCAGGCACTCGATTTCGGCGTGTGCGCTCGGATCGTGGCCGGCAATCGGCCGGTTCCGGCCCTCGGCCAGCAGCCGGTCGCCGGCGACCAGGACGGCGCCCACCGGCACCTCGCCGGCCGCCGCCGCGTGTTGCGCACCGCGCAGCGCCTGCCGCATCCAGTGTTGGTCGTCGAAATGGTGCATGGTGGTGGGAACGGACCCGATTCTTTCACGAAGAAGCGTGGTCCGTCCCTGTTTTCCTGGTCCCACTCGATTTGTAAACAAGCCTGAAAAATCCAGTACCGGCGCGCGCTTTCAGGTGGTCACAGGTATCGATACCATGAACATACCCTCATCAAGGATCTTGAGGCAATACTGCCTTAACCGACCTTCCCCGGCGGCGCTACCCTGGTGCGGGAATCCATGGCATGCCACAGATCCCAGTCCCGTTGCAGATTGGGCCAGAATTCCGGTCCGGTCTTGAGCGCCTCGCCCAGGGTCAGGGCGGAATCCGCGCTGATATTGCGCCGGCCGTTGACGATCTCATTCAGCCGGGCACAGGTCCAGCCCAGGTGCCCGGCGAATGCCTTCCGGGTCACACCAGGCGGCTCCAGGAACTCCTTGAGCAGCATCTCGCATGGATGGGTCGGGGGGCGTTTCCTGGGTAGCATCCCAGCTCACCTGTGGTAATCCGTGGTCACGACATCCAGCGCATCATTTCCCTCCCAACGAAATACAATGCGCCACTGATCGTTGATGCGCAGGCTCCAGTAACCGGCCAGGTCACCGCGCGGCTTCTCCAGTCGAGTGCCGGGCGGGACGCGCAGGAAATCCAGTGTCGGTGCCGCGTTGATCTGATCGAACAGGCGCCTGACCTTGCCATGCAGTTCACGCGGCATCCTGCGGGCATGTCGGCCGTTGACTCCGTCGTAGACATCCTGAGTCGCCTTACCTGCCATGCTTCGTAACATTCAAGGATTCTATCGCAACTCGATATACACGCAAGCTGGAGTGGTATTTCGTCATGGAGTCCGCCGATATCAGCAAGATCCCGCGATCTAACGGGGTCAGACTCACTGCTGTCCCATATAAATCCGTTGAACCACAGTAAATCCTTCACTATGCCGCACCGCCTTGCAGGTGTTCAGCCAGGCCGGGACATGATTGTCAACACTGCTGTACAAACCTTGCGTCCCTTCTCCCGGAGGGACGCCGACAGGGACGTCGGTGGTACGGGTCCGGGGATGGACCGGGTAGAGCGCAGCAGGATGCCCGAGCCGAGAGCAACGCAGGGAGCAGTTGCGAGAAGCCCGTGAGGAGGGGATCGAGTTCAGGCAATTGACCAGATCTGATCCCCTCACCCCAACCCTCTCCCGGAGGGAGAGGGAGTTTGCGGGACAGCAGTGGTCAGACTCGATTGATCCGGTCTTCAGATTCCAGGCTTGAGAGCAGTGGCATGTACGCTCGTGTCCGGCCCGATCGCACCGCCCCGGGAAATCCGGAGAGCCGTTTGTTTGAATCAGGCCGCTATGGCCGACTTTTCCAATTGGCGATAGTTCGCCTGGTCCAGCTCCGCCGGCAGGATGTTGCCGGTCGGTTCCGGCAGCCGACGGTGATCGAAGCAGTCGAACCATTCCAGCGTCACGCTCTCGGCCATGCGTCACGCCCCGCAGCCCGGGAAAAGCCACGCCGTTTGCAGACGAACGCGACCAGGCGCTCAGCATGGCAAGTACCGCAACACAGCCGCAGAAAGCCATGCCCTGGACGGCCGCATCCGACGTAATCCTTGGAGTCCCGGTGCACATAACCCGGCAGTTCCCTACTCTGCTCCGCCAAACGGGCAGTGAATGCAGGGTAATATTCAGCGAAGATTCGACAGAGAAGAGTCTGCCCGGGACGGTGAGGCTCGTAACGGCCGGTATCCCGGTCCCGACTGGCCGTCCTGGCCACCGCCATACGACCATGACACATATCCTTGCGACAGGGTCTGTGTATTCATCAAACTAGCGCGCCTCGGCGACTGCCTGCAGTCTCAGCCGCTATGCCAGCCAGCGCCCGTCCTTGCCTGTGAGTGCCGGTCACTCCCGCTCGATTGTAAACAAGCCCTGGAAAGCCGGTAGTGGCGCGGGTTTTGAGGTATCCATAAGTGACATAACCACGAAAAATACCACGTTCAGACCTTGCTGCTAATCCCCACTGAAAATCGCCAACAGAACGCTGTCATAGAGCGCCCCGGGCTGCCTTCCGGGCTTTGACTGCCAGGTGTATGCCCTCCAGCCCCTGCAGGTAACGGAGCACCGCAAACAGGTTGCTCGCCGGGGGTTCCCTGTTGGCACGAACACACGCATGAGCCCTTGCCCGACCTGTCAAAATCCGGGACAGCCCCTCGAACCCGGTCGTCGCGTTGATATCGTCGCGCAGCACCGCCTTGCCGGTATCGATATCACGGCGAGCAGGCATTCGGCCCCTTCAAGCGACAGCAACATCCGCGCCCTGGCCCTTCCTGGTACCACCCGCGGTCAATACCACCCACCTGCCTGTAAAGAGACAGTATGGACACGGGGTGCACGGGGCACCTGTCATGAAAGCGCTCGCTTGACAACCGCCATAGTGGTCCATATTCTCCGACTACAAGAACACAGGCGATGGAGTCCGCCTTGAACTGCCCACCAGGCTGATGACTCCTACCGAATTCTGAATCATTCAGGTAGGAGTGTGTTGTGCATCAGGCCCCGTTACCCAGGACCAGGCGAGCACACGGTCCAGCGCCAGCAGACAGTTACTCTGATACCAGGATACGCCGGCACTCCGGATCAGCCCGGGAGCGCGGCGGGTGAGCGCGCGCGACATCCTCCTGCAGATCGGCCAGGTCCTCGCGGTACTGCTGCTCTCGCCGCTGGTGCAAGGGTTTATCCTGCGCTACGAAGAACGTGTGCAGCGCGCCCGCGGGCCCGCCGTGATCCAGCCCTACCGCGATCTCTGGAAACTGTTTCACAAGGAGCTGGTGATTCCCGACGGCGCCTCGTTGATCCATTTCAGTGCGCCGGTGGTGGCCTTTACCGCCATGCTTGTCGTGCCGCTGCTGATTCCGGTGCTCACCAACTATCCGCTGCCGCTATCGGACATGGGCGACATCCTCGGCGGCGGACTCATCCTGACCCTGGGCGGCTTCTTCATCACCCTCGCCGGACTCGATTCCGGCAGCGCCTACGGCGGCGTCGGCGCCAGCCGCAGCGTAATGATCGCCATCCTCGCGGAGCCGACGCTGATCCTGGTGTTCGTGGGGATCACCTTGCTCGCCAAGGCGATGCTGCCGTTCGTCGTCAATCACCTGCTGGCCGGCGATGCCTCCGTGTACTGGAGCCCGGCGCACGTGTTCCTGGTGTGTGCCTTTTTCATCCTGTTGCTGGTGGAGACGGACCGCCTGCCCATCCACTCGAGCACCCACATCGAGGTGTACATGATCGATGAGGCGCGCATCCTGGAGTATTCGGGGCCGCTGCTCGCACTGCTGAAGTGGGCCGGCATGATGAAGCAATTCATCCTCTACACCATCTTCTGCAACGTGCTGCTGCTGCCCTGGGCCCTGTCCATCCACGGCACGGCAAGTGGCGCGCTCGGTGCGGCGGTCGCGCTGCTTGGCAAGTTCGCTCTGGTGGCCTGCCTGGTGATGGTGGTGGAAACCACGCAGTCGCGGCTGCGCTTTTATCGCTACCAGGAACCGCTCGCCGCTTCGTTTCTGCTTGCCGCCCTGGCGGTGATCGCCAACCAGATCCGGTGACACCATGACGCTGCCACAGTTCACCCCGCTCGCGGCGTCCTTCTTCAGCCTGCTGGCGATCGGCAGCCTGCTGCTCGCCTTCGTCATGCTGGGTTCCCGCTGGCTGCGCGACTACATGTACGCCTTCGGCCTCCAGTCCTGGCTGATCGCGCTGCTGTCAGCAACCATGGGCTACCATGTGCACAACCCGGAATTGTATCTGATCGCGCTGTTCACGGCGTTGTTTCGCGGCCTGTTGCTGCCCTACCTCATCCTGCGCATCCTGCGCCGACTGGGTGCCGATCGTGAGCTGGACCTGATCGTGCAACCGGCCACCGCACTGGTGGTGGGCGCAGCGGCGGTGGTCCTGGCACTGGTCGTAGCCTACCGCATCGCCGCCGCGCTGGGCAGCGACAGTTCGGTGATGATCCTGGCACTGACCGTGATGCTGTCCATGAAACTGATCGGCTTTCTCATGCTGTCGGTGCGCCACGAGGCGATCAGCCATATTCTGGGTTTGTTGATTCTCGAAAACGGCATTTTTCTGGGATCGCAGGTGCTGATCCCGGGCATGCCGCTGCTGATCGAGCTGGTGATCCTGTTCGACCTGCTGGTGGCGGTGGCCTGCTTCGGCGTGCTGGCGCGCTATCTGGTGAAGCGCACCGGCACCACCAGCAGTCTCAAGCTGCGGAGGCTGGTGGGGTGAGCCTGGCGCTCGCCTGTATCGTCCTGATCGTGCCGCTGGCCGCGGCGTTATTGTGCCTCGCCGTGCGCTCACCGCGTGCGGCGGAGGCGATCAATCTGCTGGCGTCCCTGGTCACGGCCGCCGCAGCGCTACCACTGCCGTTCCTGGCCGAACCTGCCCGGATCGGCCTTGCGGGGTATCTTGTGGTGGACCCTCTGGGCGCCTGGGTGGTGCTGTGTGCAGCGCTGGTCTATCTGCTCGCGTCGCTCTATGCCGTCGGCTACATGCGATTGCTCGGCGAACCGCGGCGGCTGATGCGCTTCTACGCCCTGTTTGCCGCGTTCGCCTGGACCACACTGGCCGCACCGCTGATGAACAACGCCGGCGTATACTGGATCGCGGTGGAACTGACCACGCTGGTAAGCACTTTCCTGGTGGGTTTCGAGCACGCGCCGGAGAGCATCGAGGCGGCGTGGAAATATATCGTCGTCGTCTCTGCCGGCATCAGCCTGGCGTTGCTCGGCACCGTGCTGTTTTATTGGGCCGGGACGGCCGCGCTGGGGCCACACTACGACATGACCTGGGGCACCCTGGGCGGTGTCGCGGCGCAGATGAATCCGACCCTGGCGACGCTGTCCTTTTTGCTGGTCCTGGTCGGCTATGGCACCAAGGCCGGACTGGCGCCCATGCACACCTGGTTGCCCGACGCCCACAGCGAGGGTCCCGCACCGGTATCCGCGCTGCTCTCCGGGGCACTGCTGAACACCGCGCTGCTGGGCATCGTGCGGTACAAGAGCGTGGCCGAGCAGGCGGGCGCCGGGGCGGTGCCGCGTACCGCCCTGATCACCCTGGGTGTACTGTCGTTGCTCATCGCCGCGCTGTTCATCGTGCGCCAGCAGGGCGTGAAACGGCTGATGGCCTATTCCAGCGTCGAACACATGGGCGTCATGGCGCTGGGTTTCGGCTTCGGCGGTGCCCTGGGTGTGGCCGGCGCGCTCTATCACATGCTCAATCACGCACTGAACAAGTCACTCATGTTCTTCGGCGCGGGCGCGATGATGCGCGCCTACGGCACCAAGGAGATGACGGGCATCCACCGGGTCGGCACGCACTTTCCTTTCGTGGGCACCCTTTGGCTGGCGGGTGCGATCGCCATCACGGGCGCGCCGCCGTTCGGCCTGTTCCTGTCCGAGCTGGCCATCCTGCGCGCCGGTTTCACACCCGCCGACGCGTGGGCAGTGGCCATCATGCTGGTGCTGTTGGTGGTGATCTTCGCAGGTTTTCTCAACCACTTCCGCATCATGTACTTTCGCGAAGCGGCTGCGGTCGTGCCGCAAACCCGGGCGGCCGGTTTCTGGTGCAGCCTGGCGATGCTGCTCGCCGGCATCCCGTTGCTGGTACTGGGCCTGTGGTGGCCCGCGGCATTCACGACGGTCTTTCATGCCGCGAACGCGGCCTTGATGCAGGGGATGCCGTGATGCACGCAACCGAAAGCCGCATGCTCGGCGCCGATGAACTGGCCGCGGCGTGTGCGCGCATGTTGAGCGACGGCGGGCGCATGCAGATGGCCTGGGCCCGTATGCGGCCTGGCATGTCTGCTCCCGAATTGAACTACCTGGTCTCGCCAGCCCCGCGGCGACCGTTTGTCGTGTGGCGCGTGCAGCCCGACCGTGAGAACGTCCCCAGCCTGGCGCAGCAGGCCCCGTTACTGAGCTGGTACGAGCGGGAGATCACCGATCTGTTCGGCCTGCGCTTTGACGGGCATCCCGACCCTTTGCCCCTGGTGCTGCACGCGGGCGCGCAACCCGCCCACCCACCGCTGGACCCGCGCCGCCCGGAGCAAGCCATGGTGTTCACACAGCTGCCACCGGCCTTGCCGGAAGTCTCCAGTGCCGACGTGCAGCTGCTTCCCTTCGGGCCGGTGCGTGCCGACGTGGTCGAGTCGGCGCGGTTCTTTTTCTTCTATATCGGCGAACACATCCTGCACTACCATCCGCAGCTGTTCTTCAAGCACCGCGGCATGGAGAAGCGTTTCGAAGGCTGCGAGCCGTTGCGGTCCGTGGTAATGGCGGAGCGCGTTTCCGGCACCGGCAGCTTCGCGCATGCCCTGGCCTACTCCCAGGCGGTCGAGGCAGCGGCCGGTGTCGAAGTGCCGCAACGCGCCCGCCGCCTGCGCGTGCTGCTGGCCGAGCTTGAACGTGTCTACAACCACCTCCACTACCTGGGACATCTCGCCGACACGACCACGCTCAAGGTCGGCCAGGCACAGGGCAAGCTGCTGGAGGAGCATGCCAAACAGATCAACGCACAGCTGACCGGAAGCCGTTTTCTGCGCAGTCTGCTGGTACCGGGCGGGCTGCGCCGCGATCTGTCGCCGGGCCCCGGGATCACCCGTTCGCTCGGCGCGCTGCAGCGCGACGCCAGCGCCTATGTCCGCGCATTGGAAGGCACCACCAGTTATCGCGACCGGCTGCACGACACCGGCGTGCTGGACCAGCGCACGGCCTTCGACCAGGGTGCCACCGGCCCGGTGGAACGCGCATCAGGTCTGGACCGCGATCTGCGTCGCGACCATCCCTATGCCGGGTATGATGAGCTCGATCTGCGCGTACCGGTGGAAACCGCCGGGGATGCCCATGCCCGCGCGCGCGTTCGCACGGAAGAAATCAACGCCAGCTTCGAGGTCATCCTGCAGCTCCTGCCACGGCTGGCAACGCCGGGACCGGTGCGCACCGACCTCACCGTCCCGCCAGGCGCCGAAGGCCTGGGATGGGCCGAGTCGCCGCGCGGCTCGTTGTATTACGCGGTGCATTGTGGCGACGACGGGCGTCTGGGGCGGGTCAAGATCAAGTCGCCCTCGTTTTCCAACTGGCGCGTGTTCCCGTACACCGTGCACGAGAGCAACATGATGGACTATGCCATCAACGAGGCCAGTTTCGGCCTCACCATCGCCGGCTGCGACCGCTAGGAGTTCGGCATGCCGATCTGGACCTGGTTTGGACTCAGGCACGGCGCAGCCACCACGGCCTGGCCGCGCCCGGGTGGAGATGACGGCCAGGCAGGCGTGCTCGGCATGCCGCGTTTCGATCCCGGCCGGTGCGGCGCCGGCTGCCGTGACTGCGTGGAGGTCTGCCCCACGGGTGCGCTCGCGCCGTCGGCGGATCCCCGAATACCCGTCAAGCCCGATTACGGCCGCTGCGTGGTATGCCAGTTGTGCACGGAGGCCTGTCCCACCGGTGCGCTCACCCCCTCCGCGGAGTGGGCCTATGCTGTGCGCGAGCGGGACGACCTGCGCTGGACGCAAGCCGCCGCTTCGCCGGTCGGGCGCGAACTCAGGCAGCGCCTGCGCGCTTTCAGGCGCAGTCTGCATATCCGTCATGTCGACGCCGGTTCCTGCAACGGCTGCGAATCGGAGCTGCAGGCGTTGAACAACCCCTTCTACAACCTGCACCGCCTGGGTATTTTCTTCACCCCGTCGCCGCGCTTCGCCGATCTGCTGCTGGTGACCGGGTCGGTGACGGCGCCGCTGCGGGAGCCGTTACTCAATACCTACGAGGCCATGCCCGAGCCGCGCCTGGTGATGGCGACCGGCACCTGCGCGGTATCCGGCGGGGTCGCCGGCGGCGGTTACAACACCGGCCGGGGACTCGAGGATCTGCTGCCCGTGGACCTGTACCTGCCCGGCTGTCCGCCCAACCCGGCGGCCATCATCGAGGGGCTCCTGCTGCTGCTGGAGCGGCTGCCGCAACGTTCCCGGGGAGGCCGCATTGAGCGCTGAACTGATCGTCCTGGCGGTCATCGGCTGGAGTGCGGCCGCCGTGTCGAGCCTCAGCGGGCGCGCGGCAGGCCTGTCGCGCACGCTCCTCGTGGCAGGCGCGCTGGCGCTGCTCGCCGGGACCGTGCTGGCACTACCCGACGGCGTGGGACCGTTGCGCCTCGGCCTGGTCTTTACCGCGCCGGTCACGTTACGGCTCGCGCCGGAAGCCTGCTGGCTGCTGGCCTTCGGCCTGGTGCCTGCGACACTGGCCGTGACGCTGGGTTCGCCGCTCACCCACGGCCGCCTCTGGATCTTCGGCGCAGCGCTGACGCTGTTTGGCGCGCTTGGCGTATTCGGCGTCACCGAGGGGGCAGCCTTTCTCATCGCCTGGGAACTGATGAGCTTCGGCGGCGCCCTGATGGTGCTGAGCGAGTGCGACCGCGGCGGGCAGGACGGCGCCGTGTTGTTCATGCTGACCCTGCTGGAGCTGGGTGCCGTGTGCGTGCTCGCCGCCTTGCTCTGGCTGGGTACGGTGCACGGCGACCTGGACTTCGCCCACTTCGCCGACGCCGGCAGTGCACTCCCGCCGACGGCCCGTTATGTCGTCGGCCTGCTGTTCATCGCCGGCTTTGGCGCCAAGCTGGGGCTGCTGCCTTTCTACGAATGGTTTCCCGGCGTCTATGGCCGCGCCAGCGGCGCCACCGGCGTGTTGCTCTCCGGCGTCGTACTCAACGCGGCCTACTTCGCCCTGAGCCGGGCGCTGGTGGTGTGGCTGCCGGGCGATGCTGGTGAGGGTTTCGCACTCGGTCTCACCCTGCTCACGCTGGCCGTACTCACGGCCATACTCGGCATCCTTTACGCCTTCCAGGAAGAAGACTGGCGCCGGCTGCTCGGTCTGTCGACTGCGGAAAACGCCGGCATCGCCTGTGCGGCGCTGGCGGCGGCACTGCTGTTTCGTCACGCCGGCCTCGCGCCCCTGGCCGGACTCGGCTGGCTGGTGGCGCTACTGCATCTGGGCGGGCACGCACTTGCCAAGGGCGCACTGCTGCTGACCGCGGATGGCGCGCACGGCGTCACCGGCCACTACCGCCTCTGCCCCCAGGGTCTGCTGCGCCGCAGCCCGTGGCCGCTGGCGGTCGGCGCCCTGTTCGCGGCCATGAGCCTCGCCGCCATGCCGCCCCAGATCGGCTTCGTCAGTGAATGGTTTGTATTTCAAACCGTCTTTCAGGGCTTCCATCTTCCCGGACTCGCAGGTCCCCTGGCCTTGTCCGTGGCCGGCGCCGGACTGGCGCTGACCGCCGCTGTCGCATTCGCCACCTTCATCAAGGTCTTCGGTGTGGGACTGCTCGGCGGTGGTCAGATGAACGGCCCGGGTATTTCCGCCGGCCATGCGCGCGCCGTCGGCCTGCTGGGTTTACTGGTTCTGGCCGCTGCGGTCGCTATGCCGTGGGAACTCGTGGCGCTGGAACAGGCTGTCACTGCCGCGCTGCCGGGCGCGCACGCCGGTGCGCTGCGCAGCGACTGGCTGCTGGTGCCGCTGACCGCTGATTTCGCCTTCATCTCGCCGACCAAGCTGGTGATCGCCGGGCCGTTGCTCGCACTGCTGCCGCTCGGCCTGTGGTGGGCAGCCCGCGCGCGGCGCCGGCGCACGCCGGCCTGGTATGGCGGTTTGCCGCGCACGTCGGAACAGGTGGCAATCACGCCGCTGGCGTTCTCCAATGCCCTGCGCACTTTCTACAGCCTGATCTACCGGCCCACCGAAGACATGCGCCGCGAGCATACCGGATTGCGCTACTTCGTCCGCCGGCTGAGTTTCGATCACCGGGTGGCGCCCTTGTTCGGTCCCGCGTTGTTCGCGCCGGCGGTGCGACTGACCTATCGGCTCGCGGCCTGGATGCAAGGCCTGCAATCGGGCAGCCTCAACCTGTACCTCGCCATCATCGGCGTCATGCTGATACTGATTCTGCTGGTGCCCTTGCTGTGATTCGCCGGCACCGGCGCCCTTGCCCCGGGACCGCAACCCCACCCGTCGGGCAGGCACGCGGCTCCGGTAGCCGCAATACTTCACTGCCCGGGTCCGCTTCCCACAGATGCACCAGGACCTTCCCGATCACCGCCGTATCCTCGATGCTGGCGATGACCTTCACCGGGAACTCGCGGTTCACCCTCAGGAAGCCGTGCTCCGGCGGCCGCATCCGAAGTAGTCCTCGACCTTGCGCTGGACACACGCCGGCAGTCCCCTGCCCTGCGCCGCCGGACAGGCGGTGAAGGCTGGGTACTGCCGTTCGACAATCCGGCAGGCCGGATTCGTTCGGGCCGGTGGCGCTGGAAACGGCCGGTGAACCGGCCCCTCGGCATTCCTTGCCACAGCAGCGAAGGCATGATCCGCGCACTGTAGAACCCCTTTGGGTTGCATTCAGCACTCTTCGCTTACACCCAGGTCGTCCTTGCGATACTGCATTTCCATGCAGTCTTTCGAACGGACACCTGATGCCGCAAGATCGAACCACCGGAGTTACCGTAGGTGATTTTTTTGCCCCATTGGCCTGCTGCACACCTGCATTTTCACGGACGGTGACTTTCCCTTGCCGTCGCCCGGTCCTGCCATCGCATCAAGGTGCAGTGATATCCCTGCTTCACCTTGATCAGCGACCCTTCATTTTCCCATCGACAGCCTCGGAGGCCGCAGCGTAGAACGCGAAAAACGGGTTGCCTGCGTGTGCAAATCAATGCCCGCCAGGACCGGATGCAAACGCACCTCGGTCTTGATTGACGAGGAGTTATGCGTGCTCAGGTGCTTTGAGGCACCAGCACACGCCGGACGCGGCCCTACTCCCACTCGATCGTCGCCGGCGGCTTGCCGGAGATATCGTAGGCCACCCGCGAGATGTGCGGCACCTCGTTGATGATGCGGCGCGAGACCGTGTCGAGAAACTCGTACGGCAGATGCGCCCAGCGCGCGGTCATGAAATCGATGGTCTCCACCGCGCGCAGCGCAACGACCCACGAGTAACGCCGCCCGTCGCCGGTCACCCCGACCGAGCGCACCGGCAGGAACACCGTGAAGGCCTGGCTGACCTGGTCGTACAGCTCGTGGCGGCGCAGTTCCTCGATGAAGATGTGATCGGCCAGCCGCAGGCAGTCGGCGTATTCCTTCCTCACCTCGCCGAGGATGCGCACGCCCAGGCCCGGCCCGGGAAACGGGTGGCGGTAGACCATGTCGTAGGGCAACCCCAGTTCCACCCCGAGCCGGCGCACCTCGTCCTTGAACAGCTCGCGCAACGGCTCGAGCAGCTTCAGCTTCATGTCCTCCGGCAGGCCGCCGACGTTGTGGTGCGACTTGATCAGGTGCGCCTTGCCGGTCT
>CAYUFA010000062.1:0-14909 GCA_964443845.1 uncultured Ectothiorhodospiraceae bacterium | reverse complement strand
CCAGCCACGCATCCAGTTGTGCGTTGCCGGCAACGTTCTCTGCGGGTAATGACATGGGAACCTCCTGCAGGTGGTAAGGGGTCAGTGCTTCTCGATCATGAAAACGAAGCGGTCGCGGGACTCGCTGCTGGCTACCAGGCGGTGACCGGTCTGCGTGCAGAATACCTGCATGTCCTTAACGGAACCTGGATCGGTGGCGATCACTTCGAGAATTGCGCCGCTTGCCAGTGCGTTCAGGGCCTTGCGGGTCTTCAGGATCGGCAGCGGACAGTTCAAGCCGCGTGCATCGAGGGTGGCGTTTGCGGTGTGCATGGCAGGCCTCCGGAATAGGTTATACACTGATCAGTACAATATATGTATATGCGACAATACTGATATTGTCAAGACAATTTATACCTTTCAGTATAGAATATGGCAGGTATTGAAAGGGAAACATGATGGCGCGCACACGGGAGTTCGACGAGCGGCAGGCGCTGATCGCGGCCATGCTGGTGTTCTGGGAGAAGGGCTACGAAGGAACCTCGATCCAGGACCTGGAGCATGCCATGGGCCTGAATCGCACCAGCATCTACAACGCCTTCGGCAACAAGCGCGCGGTCTTCGAGCGCGTGCTCGCCTGTTACCAGGAATCGGTCATGGGCGAGCTGCTCGCGAAACTCGACCATGCCCCGGACATCCGGACCGGTATCCGGCGCTTACTGGAAGGTGCGCTGGATATCCACTTCAACGACCAGTACCCGGGCGGCTGCCTGGTGGTGTTGTCCGTGCTGGAGAGCGGGCAGCACACGACCGAGTCGAACGAGGCCACGGCGCGCCTGATCCACGAACTGCGGGGAGTGCTCGCCACGCGCCTGTCCCGGGCGAAAAAGGCGGGTGAGCTGCCGGCGCATCTCGACACCGGCAGCACCGCGACCGCCATCGCCGGCATGCTGGCGGGGATGATGGTGCTGGGCAAGGCGCATTTTTCGCGCGCGGCCCTGCACAGGAGCATTCACCAGGCGCTGCGCTTACTGGACTAGACCCTTCAGCACCAGGGCGGCGTAGCCGACGATGCCCAGCACCTTGCCCCCCTCGATGACCGGCGCATAGGAAAATCCCATGCGGTGAAACAGCCGGGCACAATAGCGGATATCCATATTCGCCTCGACGCTGACCACCGGCTTGGACATGATCTCGTAGACGTTGACGCGATCAGGCGCACGGTTGGCCGACAGCACCTGGCTTGCCACGTCCGACAGCGTCACGATGCCATATTCATCGTCATCGTGACGCTTGTCGACGATCAGCATGCGTGCATCGTGCTGCTTCATCAGCTTCAGCGCCTCGTTGACCATCATCATGCCGTCGACGAGCTGGAAGTCGCGATTCATCACGTCACGTACGCGAACCGGTGGCTGCTCGTTCATATCCTTTCCTCCACGACCTTGCTCAACTGGGAGACCTGGCGCATGACGCCCACGGCATCCTCCACATCGATCTGGAACGCGATACCGGAGCCCGGATTGTTGTCGAAATCACCGATCCGCGCGATGGTTTCCAGGATATTGCGGCTCAGGTGTTCCTCGACCAGGAACATCAGCATGTCACGCTGGGTTTCCAGGCTGAGTCCGAAAAAGCTGCGCGCGGCGGAAACACCTTCCCCGCGTGCCTGGTTCAGCACCGTGGCGCCGGTGGCGCCGGCGGACCGCGCTGCTTCCAGGACCTGGTCCGAGAGGTTGTCTTCAACGAGGGCAACGATCAGTTTGAAGTGCATGGATGGATCCTCGTGCTTCAGGGTTGTTCCGGCTTGCTGCGTTGCGCGCGCCTGATCCACCAGTTGCCGAGCTGGGCGTAGGCCAGCACGGATATGACGGGAAACAGGCTGGCGAACGCGATCAGTCCGAAGCCGTCCAGCAACGGGCTGCGTCCGGGAATGTTGCCGGCCAGTCCCAGTCCGAGCGCCGCGACCAGTGGCACCGTAACCGTGGACGTCGTCACGCCACCGGAATCGTAGGCCAGTGCCACGATCATGCGCGGCGCAAACAGGGTCTGCAGCAGGACCATCAGGTACCCGGCCATGATATACCAGTACAGCGGGGTGCCGGTGACGATGCGAAACACGCCCAGGGTGATGCCGGCGGCCACGCCGATGGCCACGGCCACGCGCAGGCCCCGGGTGTCGATCGCGCCGGCGGATACCTGGCGGGCCTTGTAGGCCACGGCGATCAGGGCCGGTTCGGCAATGGTGGTGGAGAAACCGATGGCGGCGGCAAACAGGTAGACCCACAGATATCCGCTCCAGCCGGGCGCCGCGCGTCCCGCCGTCCCGGCGAAGGCCTGCGCGGTCAGCTGTTGCGCCATGGCGCGGCCGACCGGGAACAGTGCTTCCTGCAGGCCGACCAGGAACAGCGTCAGGCCGACCAGCACGTAGGCAAAGCCCGCGATGATCTTGCCGAGCCCGACCACGGACTGGCGCAGCACCAGCAGGCGGAACCCGAAAATCACCACCATGATCGGCAGGATGTCCGTCACGGTACTCAGGCCGGTGGCGAGGAGGTCATGCAGCAGGGTCATTGCGTCAGCATCCCGTAGGCCATGACAAAGATCATCGGGGTCAGCGAGGCGAAGGCGATCAGGCCGAAGCCGTCGGTCATCGGGTTGCGGCCGTGAATGATCTCCGCCAGCCCCACGCCAAGTGCCGTGACCAGTGGCACGGTCACCGTGGAAGTGGTGACGCCGCCCGAGTCATAGGCAATGCCGACGATTTCCGGGGGGGCGAACGCCGTCATCACGACCACGCCGAGGTAGCCGCCGATGATGAGGACCTGGATCGGCCAGCCGCGAATGATGCGCAGCACGCCCAGCAGGATCGCGCAGCCGACGGACACGGCCACGGTGACCCGCAGGCCCAGCGCGTAGTGTTCCAGTGCAGCGGTCTGGTGGCTGATCACCCCGCCCTCGGCCGCGACCGCGGCGGCTTCCTCGGCGATCGCGGTCAGTGCAGGTTCGGCGATGGTGGTGCCGAAGCCCAGCGCGAACGAGAAGACCAGCAGCAGGGCCAGATTGCCACGTTTCGCAAACGCCCAGGCCAGCGACTCACCGATCGGAAACAGACCCTGCTCCAGGCCGCGTACGAACAGGGTCAGCCCGAGGATCACCAGCAGGAACCCGGTGACAACGCGGCCGAACTCCGGCAGCGGTTGCCGGATCACCACGACCTGGAAAAAACCGACGACCAGGATGATCGGCAGCAGGTCCCTGGCACTGGCAAGCAGCGTGGCAGTGAAGCGGTGCAGTTGTTCCAAGGCAGGCCATCCCGGTCGGTGACCGTGGAAGCCTACCACGGCGGGGATCCAGAAAATCTGATCCGGGTTAAACCGTGCTACGGGTGGCCGGACAGTGTTCGTCAGCGTGGCCGCACACGGTCACCACGCGGTCCGTCGCGGCAGGCATGGCAGCGGGCGTGCGCGTGGATGCCTGCGTGGCGATGTCCACTCCGGCCTCCGGTATGGCCGCGATGGCGCGCGGGTTCCGTTCGTGTGCCTCGATTCCGGCGGACCGAACGCAATGCCCGCCACCGGCCTGGTGCCGGACCGTTCGAGGCGTGCCCCCTTTCCCCCGGTCTGTCAGGTGCAAACGGCCGCACCGGGCCGGTTGGGCATGGTCTTCAGGGTCTGCCGGTCGTGCCGGAAGGGGGCGGCGGCGCTGTTGCCGAGCAGGGTGTGGTGCAGGAGGTTCTGGATCCAGTCGGGCAGGCCCGGCGAGATGCGGTAATACATCCACTGGCCTTCCCGGCGTGCCTGCAGCAAACCGGACTCGCGCAAGGCGGCCAGGTGCCGGGAGACCTTCGGTTGCGATTGCCCCAGGGCGTGGGTCAGTTCGCGCACACACAGCCTGCCCTCGGCAGCCAGCAACAGCACGGTGCGCAGTCGGGTGGGGTCGGCAAGGGTGCGAAACAGGGTGTCGGCATCCGGTGGCATGGCAGGAATATACGCATTGGCATATATATGATCAAGCATATATTCAAGGGCCGGATGCCAAAACCCATAATATCAGTAACTTATCAGCACACTAGAAGTGTGGTTTGACCGGAGCGTCCTTGTATCGCTGTATGCTTGCGAGGATTTCTGCGCGTGCAGCCTGGCCGTCGTCCCAGCCCTGAATCTGCACCCACTTGCCGGGCTCGAGGTCCTTGTAGTGCTCGAAGAAGTGCGCGATCGAGGATGGCAGTTCCGGCGGCAACTCGTTGAGGCTCTGTACATGCCGGTAATGCGTGGAGAGCCCGTCGACGGGGACGGCGAGGATCTTGGCATCGGGGCCGGATTCATCGGTCATCTTCAGCACACTGATCGGGCGGCACTGGATCACGGAGCCGCTGATCAGCGGTACCGGTGTGATCACCAGCACGTCCACCGGGTCGCCGTCTTCCGAGAGCGTGTGCGGAATATAGCCGTAGTTGCACGGGTAGTGCATGGCAGTATCCATGAAGCGGTCGACGAACATGGCGCCGGTCTCCTTGTCGACCTCGTATTTCACCGGGTCGCTGTGTGCCGGGATCTCGATAATCACGTTGACGCTGTCAGGTGTGCCCTGGCCGGAGGTGACGCGATCGAGGTTCATGCTCTCTCCCTGGTGGGGAATGGCGCGCCCGACAGGAATACTCGGCGGGGCTGCGCCCCCCCTCGCCCTGCGGGCCGCCGTCGCTGCGCGACGACGTTCTGCGCCACCTTCCGGTGGCTGGTCGAACCTGTTTCCCAGGTTCGCTTCCTGCCGGACGGCAGTGAAAGGCCGGTCCTAAAGTACCGTCCTTTTACCAGAATGGCGCGCCCGACAGGAATACTCGGCGGGGCTGCGCCCCCCCTCGCCCTGCGGGCCGCCGTCGCTGCGCGACGACGTTCTGCGCCACCTTCCGGTGGCTGGTCGAACCTGTTTCCCAGGTTCGCTTCCTGCCGGACGGCAGTGAAAGGCCGGTCCTAAAGTACCGTCCTTTTACCAGAATGGCGCGCCCGACAGGAATCGAACCTGTGACCTTCGGCTTCGGAAACCGACACTCTATCCAACTGAGCTACGGGCGCATGATCGGGTTCCGGCTGGCTGCGCGGCGGGCCGCCGTGGCCGGAAACGGGCGACAGGATACCGCTGCCGGTCTCCCCGGTCCATGCCGGATTCGGCCGGCCGGGCCGGCGGTCCGGGAATTTCCCGGCCCAGCCCTTTTCAGTATAATCCCGCGGCATCGCTGCGCGCCGGCGCCCCGAATCAGCACCAACACCACCAGGAGAGTACCTTGAGCCAGGATAAACAGTTTTACACCACGTTCTTTACCATTATGGGCGGCCTGGCCGTGCTGGCGATCATACTGATCATCCTTGCCGGCAACCTGACGAGCGATCTTTCCGACTACAAGCCGAAAGACGTGGTGCTGGAGAATATCAAGCCGGTCGGCCAGGTGAATATCGCCGGGCAGGCCGCTCCGGCCGCCGCGACCCAGCAGGCCGCTGCCGCGCCCACCGCCCCCGCCGCGCCGGCGGCCCCGCGCACGGGCGAGCAGGTCTATCAATCCACCTGTGTGGGCTGTCATGGCACCGGTGCCGCCGGGGCGCCCAAGTTCGGCGATGCCGCGGCGTGGGCCCCCCGCATCGCCCAGGGCATGGACACCCTGCTGGCGCATGCCACGAACGGTTTCAAGGTCATGCCCCCGAAGGGAACCTGCATGAACTGCACGGAAGCAGAGCTGAAGGCGGCCATCGAGTACATGGTCAGCCACAGCAAGTAATGCCGCGCCACCCAGACGCAATAAAGGGGCTGCCCGGGCAGCCCTTTTTATTGCGCGTTCCGGCTACTCCGAACGGGCAGGTGACCCCGTCCCGGCGCAACCCCCGGCGCCACGGCGGGTCTAAAGGATTGGGCCGCTGGCGGCGATATCTCCTATATATATAAAGAGTATAACCCGTCGTCCCGCAATGCCCGGAAAACGTCCGGACAAACGGTACGGAGTCGCGGAACATGAACAGACCAGGAATGAACGCCCTGCAACAAAGCTCGCTCCTGGATGGCGGCAATGCGGCCTGGCTGGAAGCACTCTACGAATCCTGGCTGCGCGATCCCGGCTCGGTTGACGCCGACTGGCGGGCGTACTTTGCCGGCCTGCCACAGGTCAATGGCCAGGCGGTGGATGTCCTGCACTCCGAACTGCAGGCGGAATTTATCCGCCTGACCGGGCGCCCGCGCGGTGTAGCGACGAGTCCGGGCAGCGAACTGCGGCTGGAGCACGAACACAAGCAGGTGCGCGTGCTGCAACTCATCAATGCCTACCGCTTTCGCGGCCACCAGTATGCCCGGACCGATCCGCTGCGTCTGCGCGAGCCTGAACCGCTCAGCGAACTGGACCTGTCCTTCCACAATCTGTCGGAAGCCGATTTCGGCACTGTGTTCCGTACCGGTTCGCTGGTCGGCCCCGAGCACGCCACCCTCGAACAGATCCTGATCGCGCTGAACCGCACCTATTGCGAGACGATCGGTGCGGAATACATGCACATGTCGGATACCGCGGAGAAGCGCTGGATCCAGCAACGGCTGGAAGGCGTGCAGTCACATCCCGGTATCGCACCCGAACGCCAGCGCTGGCTGCTGCAGCGCCTGACTGCAGCGGAAGGCATCGAACGGTACCTGCATTCAAAATACGTCGGACAGAAGCGGTTTTCCCTGGAAGGCGGCGAAAGCCTGATCCCGCTGATGGGCGAACTGGTCGAGCGCTCCGGTGCGCAGGGTACCAAGGAAATCGTCATCGGCATGTCGCACCGCGGGCGCCTCAACGTGCTGGTGAACATTCTCGGCAAGCTGCCGTCCATGCTGTTTTCCGAATTCGAGGGCAACCACAACCACGAGCACAAGAGTGGTGACGTCAAGTATCACCAGGGGTTCTCTTCCAATATCCGCACCCTCGGCGGCAACCTGCACCTGGCGCTGGCCTTCAACCCCTCGCACCTCGAGATCGTGTCGCCGGTCGTCGAAGGCTCGGTGCGCGCACGCCAGCAGCGTTACCGGGACTACGAGGGTGACCTCATCCTGCCAGTGGTGATTCACGGTGACTCGGCATTTGCCGGCCAGGGCGTGGTGATGGAGACCCTGAACATGACCGGGCTGCGCGGCTTTACCACGCGCGGCAGTATCCATATCGTGGTGAACAACCAGATCGGTTTCACCACCAGCCAGATCAAGGATGCGCGCTCCACGCTGTATTGCACCGACGTCGCCAAGATGGTCAATGCACCGATCTTTCACGTCAACGGGGATGATCCGGAGGCCGTTCTGTTCGTCACCCAGGTGGCGCTCGATTACCGCATGACCTTCAAGAAGGACGTGGTCATCGACCTGGTGTGTTACCGGCGCCACGGCCACAACGAGGCAGATGAACCGTCCGCCACCCAGCCCAACATGTACCGCGACATCCGCGCGTTACCCACCACGCGCGAGCTGTACGCGAAGCGGCTGGTGCAGCTGCAGGTAATCACGGCGCAACAGGCCGAGACCATGGCCGGTGAATACCGCGACCTGCTCGACGCCGGCAGGAGCGTTACCCCGGACGTGACCCTGGGCCTGCCGGTGGATGAGGAGGTGGCGGTGCGCTGGAAGTCCTATGTCGGCCACACCTGGGACGAACCGTGCGATACCACGGTCAACCACGACACGCTGGTGGAACTGGCCGGCCGCCTGCAGCAGCTGCCGGTCGGCTTTGAACTGCACCCGCGCGTGGCCAAGCTGATGGACGACCGGCGCAAGATGGCGGCCGGTGCCATGCCCGCCGACTGGGGATTTGCCGAGGCGCTGGCCTTTGCCAGCCTGCTCCAGCAGGGCTATCCGGTGCGTCTCACCGGGCAGGATTCCGAACGCGGCACCTTCTTCCATCGCCATGCGGTATTGCATAACCAGAAGAACAATGAAATCTGGGTGCCACTGAAGAACATCGCACCGGACCAGCCGCCGTTCCTGGTGTTCGATTCCCTGCTCTCGGAGGAGGCGGTGCTGGCCTTCGAATACGGTTATGCGACCACCGAGCCGGAGACGCTCACCATCTGGGAGGCGCAGTACGGGGATTTCGCCAACGTCGCGCAGGTGGTGATCGACCAGTTCATCGTCTCGGGCGAGGCCAAGTGGGGCAGGCTGTGCGGGCTGACCATGCTGCTGCCACACGGTTACGAGGGCCAGGGTCCCGAACACTCATCGGCCCGGCTGGAGCGCTTCCTGCAGTTGTGCGTCGATCACAACATCCAGGTCTGCAACCCCACCACCCCTGCCCAGATGTTTCACATGCTGCGCCGCCAGATGATCCGCCCGCTGCGCCGGCCGCTGATCGTGATGGCGCCGAAAAGCCTGCTGCGCCACAAGCTGGCCGTTTCCACCCTGGAAGAGCTCGCCGACGGCTGGTTTCACCCTGTGCTGCCCGACGTCGACGCGCCGGACGCGGCTGCCGTCACGCGCCTCGTGTTGTGCAGCGGCCGCGTGTTCTACGATCTGCTCGAGCAGCGGCGTGCGGAAAACCTGCAGCACATTGCGCTGATCCGCCTGGAACAGCTGTACCCGTTCCCGTGGCGCCTGTTGCGTGAGGAACTGGCACGGTATCCGAACGTGCGTGAATTCATCTGGTGCCAGGAAGAGCCGCAGAACCAGGGTGCCTGGTATGCCATGCGTCACAAGTTCGAGGAGTTGATTGGCGCACAACACAAACTTATCTATACTGGCCGCGCCGCACTGTCCGCACCCGCCGTGGGTTACGCCAGCATCCACGTCCAGCAGCAGAAGCGGCTGGTCGCACAGGGACTTGGCCTGGAGCCGGCGGATGCCTGACAACAACAGGGGGGATTGACCGGGTATGGCCACTGAAGTCAGGGTGCCTGCGCTTCCGGAATCCGTCAGCGACGGGGTGCTGGCTGGCTGGCACAAGAAGCCGGGCGAATCCATTCGCCGCGACGAGCCACTGGTCGACATCGAGACCGACAAGGTGGTGCTGGAGGTACCGGCACCGGAAGACGGCGTGCTGGAGCAGATCCTCATCGAGGACGGTGCAACCGTGGTGGCCGACCAGATCATCGGCCTGATCCAGCCCGCCAATGCCGGTTCCATGCCCGCAACCCCGCCTGCAGCGCCTGCCACGAGCAAACCGGTGCTGCCGGCCGACGCGGAAGAGCCGGTGCTGAGCCCGGCCGTGCGCAAGCTGGTCGCGGACCACGACCTTGATCCGCGTCACCTGCATGGCAGCGGGCGCGGCGGACGCATCACCAAGGCCGATGTGCTCGAGCAGCTGCCGCAGCGCGCGGCACCGCCACCCGTGGCAGCGGTACCGGCGCCGGCTCAGGCACCGCCGGTCGAAGTGACCGAGACCCGCCCGCAGAAGCGGGTGCCGATGTCGCGCCTGCGCGCGCGCGTGGCCGAGCGCCTGCTGGCGGCCACGCAGAACACCGCCATGCTGACCACCTTCAACGAGGTGAACATGCAACCGGTCAAGACCCTGCGCGAACGCCATCGCGAGGCCTTCGAGCAGGTGCACGGCGTGCGCCTCGGTTACATGTCCTTCTTCGTGCGGGCGGCGGCCGAGGCGCTGCGGCGTCATCCCGATATCAACGCCTCTATCGACGGCGAGGACATCGTGTATCACGGATTCTGTGATATCGGCGTGGCGATCAGTGCCGAACGCGGGCTGGTGGTGCCGATCCTGCGCAGTGCCGAGTTCATGAGCCTGGCCGCGATCGAGGCGCAGATCCTGGACTATGCGACCCGCGCCAGCGAAGGCAAGCTCACCATGGAGGAAATCACCGGAGGCACCTTTACCATCACCAATGGCGGTGTGTTCGGTTCCATGCTGTCCACACCGATCCTGAACCCGCCGCAAAGCGCCATCCTCGGCATGCACAGTATCAAGGACCGGCCGGTGGTGGAAGACGGCAAGGTCGTGGTGCGACCGGTCATGTACCTGGCCCTGACCTACGATCACCGCATCGTAGACGGCAAGAGCGCGGTCACGTTCCTCAAATCGATCGTGGAACTGCTGGAAGATCCGGCCAGCATGCTGCTGGATCTGTAGGATCAGCAAGAGGGCAGTATCCCGTTACCGGATCCAGGGTGGTCGCCATGACGAGTAACACGGTATTGAACCCCATTTAACGTTTTGCGATTGAACGGTTACGCCATATGGACACGGAGTACGACGTTGTCATCATCGGGGCCGGGCCGGCCGGCTATGTGGCCGCCATCCGTTGCGCCCAGCTCGGGTTGTCCACGGCGTGTGTCGATGACTGGCGCGATGCCGCCGGTCAGCCCGCGCCGGGTGGCACCTGTCTCAATGCCGGCTGCATTCCCTCCAAGGCCCTGCTGGAAAGCTCCGAGCTGTACGCCCGCCTGCAACACGATGCCAATGCCCATGGCCTGCGCATCGAATCCATGTCACTGGACATCGATGTCATGATGGCGCGCAAGGACCGCATCGTGCACCAGCTGGGCAGCGGTATCGCCGCGCTGTTCCGCTCCAACGGTGTGGCCTGGGTGCACGGCCGGGGCCACCTGTTGCCGAACCGGAATGTCGAGGTCAGCGCACAGGACGGGACACGGCAGGTGCTGGTCGGCAGGCACGTGATCCTGGCCACTGGTTCCACGCCGGTCGAACTGGCAGCAGCCCCACTGGATGATGAACGCATCGTCGACTCGCAGGGAGCCCTGCAGTGGAACTCGGCACCGGAGCGCCTGGGCGTGATCGGCGCCGGCGTCATCGGCCTCGAACTGGGCAGCGTGTGGCGCCGTCTCGGTTCTGCCGTGACCTTGCTGGAGGCGCAGGAGGAATTCCTGGCCATGGCCGACCGGCAGATTGCAGGCGCCGCACTGAAACTGTTCCGTGCACAGGAACTCGATATCCGTAACGGGGCGCGCGTGCTGTCGACACAGACCGATGCGGACGCGTTGCACGTTTACTACCAGGATGCGAGCGGGGATCATGAACTGGTCGTCGACCGGCTGATCGTCGCCGTCGGTCGCCGGCCCTGCAGTGACGGGCTGGCCAGCGCCGAGGCGGGCCTGCTGCTCGACGAGGGTGGTACCGTGCACGTCGACGAGTACTGCGAAACCAACCTGCCGGGCGTGTTTGCCATCGGTGACCTCGTGCGCGGACCGATGCTGGCCCACAAGGGCTCGGAAGAAGGCATCATGGTGGCCGAGCGGATCGCCGGCCAGCACAGCAGCATGAACTACGAGGCGATTCCCTCCGTCATCTACACGCAACCCGAGATTGCTTGGGTCGGCAGGACCGAGGAGAACCTGCGCCAGGCCGGCATCGAATACCGCAGCGGCACGTTTCCGTTTGCCGCGAGCGGACGGGCCCGGGCACTGCAGCAGAGCGACGGCATGGTGCGGGTGCTGGGCGACGCCCGCACGGACCGGGTGCTGGGGGTGCATGTCCTCGGGGCCCAGGCCTCCGAACTGATCGCCCAGGCGGTGCTGGCCATGGAATTCGGTGCCAGCAGCGAGGACATCGCCCGGACCGTGTTTGCGCACCCGACCCTGTCGGAAGCGGTACACGAAGCCGCGCTCGACGTCAGCGGTCGCGCCATTCACCTGTCGGCTTCCCGTCGTTCCTGAGCGGAACGGTGCAATCCGGTGCGGCCTGCACCATTGCGGCACGGGCTGTCTCCGGATGCCAGGCAACAACCCTCCGTAAATCAGGGCCCTTCAGTATGGCACGGGACTTGCTGCATTCCTCCGGGGGGAAATCGTGGTGGAGGGCAGCATGGCCAGACGCTGGTTACAGATTCGCGGTGATCCCTCTATCCGCCAGTTCCTGTTCAGACAGTCCCGGGCCAACAGCGAGTTCGACGCGCATCTCGACAAGGTGCTGGAGCGGACCACGGGCCTGCTGGTGGAACGCGGTATCTTTCATGCCAAGATCCATTTTTCCAGCGGCCAGGTCACGCTGTGGCCGCTGGCCGATCCGTACAACTACCAGGTGTATCTGAAGGAAGAGTTCCTCGGCAGCGGTTTCCCGCAGGCGTTCCGCTATACCCCCTACCCGCTGAACGCCCTGGTACCACCGGGCCGGGTACGCGAGATCTTCACCATCATGCGCGCGCTGCGCTACAAGGACGACGCTATCTACCTGCGCTCCGGTTCCCTGAATGTCATCAACGGGCTGGTCGGACTGGTGTTTTCCTGCGATGGCGCGCACTACATCGATTACCTGGACTTCCTCCGTCACCGGGAAGACTTCTACGCGTAATACGGACGGCACAGGACCTGCGCCAGGGTGCTACGCCCGGGCCGTGGAGAGCCGGCACGAGCGCATCGAAGCCGTGCTGTCCGGGCACACCCTGCACAGTGCTGCACAGGGCGACGTGGTACGTGACCCGAAAGTGAACAGGCCGTGGATGACGATGGCTGCTGCACAGGCGCGGCTCAGGTGCCGGAACCCGGTGTGTCCGTGGCCGGCTGGCTCGGGTTGATCCATTCCGAGAGCAGCGCGTAGGCGACGGCAAGGATCACCGGGCCGAGAAACACGCCGATGAAACGGAAGGCGAACAGCCCGCCGACCACGCCCATGAACACCAGCAACAACGGCAGGGAACCGCCGCGGCTGATCAGGTAGGGCTTGACGAAGTGGTCGATGCTGCTGACCAGCAGGCCCCACACGACAAGGAAGATGGCCATGCCGAGCTGGCCCTGCAGGTACAGCCAGAGGACCGCCGGGACCCAGACCACGAGGGTGCCCAGCGGGATGATGGACAGGAAGAAGGTCAGCAGGCCCAGCAACATGGGGCCCGGCAGGCCGACGATCCAGAAACCGAACAGTGCCAGGACCGACTGGGCCAGCGCCGTGCCCAGGATGCCGTTCACCACGCGCGAGACCGTGCCGGCGGTCACCTGGATCAGCGCGTGGGCCCGGTGACCGGTCAGGCGCTCCATCACGGTCTGCACGCGCGCGGTGATCGCCGGTCCATCACGGTAGAAGAAAAAACAGATCAGTACGCTGAAACTGATCAGGATGACGCCGTGGCCCAGCACGGTGCCGGCCGTGATGGCCCAGTCACGCAGCGGGAGGTGTTGCAGTCCGGTGCGCAACTGGGTCAGCAGTGCACCCTCGTCCGACATGGCCAGCGCCAGCCACTTTGCGCGCAGATAGCTGCCCGCCAGCGGGATGTGATTCACCCAGTCCGGTGGCGGTGGCAGCGGCTGGCTGAGGACGCCGCGCAGCAGGTGTAGCAATTCCACCGCGTTGTCGGCCAGGCTGACACCCATGACTGCAAAGGGCGTGACCAGGGTCAGTAACAGCAGCAGGGTCATGGCCGTGGCCGCAGCCCCGGTACGGTTATGCAACCGGGCCAGCCACCATTCGTACACCGGCCAGGTGGCATAGGCCAGTACCGCGGCAAGGATCAGCGAGATGAGGAACGGGCGCAGTACCAGTACGCTGCCGATAACCAGCAGCGTAAGCAGGGTAATCCCTGCCATCATTTCCACGCGCCGGGTCGAGTAGGTCATGGCATCACCGTTCGCAGGCCACTGCAGCCGGTACTCTACACCAACTCCGGCCAGGTCGCGCCCGGCCGCCGGAAAGGCAGGCGGACGGGCCCTGTAGTCACGCAGTGCCGCGCAAAATCTGCTATGGTAAATCCGCTGCCTGTCCGGCGGTAATGCAATATACTGGCAAGCCGGCAAGAACAGTTCTCGTTACAACAGGGAGCCAAACCGACAAACACAGGAGGCATCATGGCACACGTGGTGGTTTTGGGGGCAGGGACCGGCGGTATGCCGGCTGCGTACGAGTTACGTGCGGAACTGGGCAAGCAGCACCAGATAACCGTGATCAATGAATCGGATCATTTCCAGTTCGTACCGTCCAACCCGTGGGTAGGCGTTGGCTGGCGCAACCGCAAGGACATCACCTTTGCGCTGGCACCACCACTGAAGCGCAAGAAGATCGATTTCATCCACGGCAAGGTGACGCGCATCGACGCGGACAGCAACCGGCTTGAACTCGAGAACGGCGATAGCGTGACCTATGACTACCTGCTGGTGGCAACCGGGCCGAAACTGTTCTTCGAGGAAGTGCCCGGCTCCGGCCCGGACGGGCACACCGTTTCCATCTGCACGATCGACCACGCCGAAAAGGCGCATCACGGTTACGAGGAGCTGCTGAACAATCCCGGCCCGGTCATCATCGGTGCCATGCCGTTCGCCAGTTGCTTTGGTCCGGCGTACGAGTACGCCTTCATCCTGGACGCCGCACTACGCAAGAAACGCATGCGCAAGAAGATCCCGATGACCTTCGTCACCAGCGAACCGTACATCGGCCACCTTGGCCTCGGCGGGGTGGGTGACTCGAAAGGCATGCTGGAGAGCGAGCTGCGTCACCACGACATCAAGTGGGTCACCAACGCCAAGGTGACGAAGGTGGAGGCCGGCAAGATGTTTGTCGAGCGCTACGGCGATGACAAGCAGAAGGTCGAGGACCTCGAGCTGCCGTTCAACTACGCAATGATGCTGCCGTCGTTCAAGGGCGTGGACTGCGTGGCCGCGGTCGAGGGCCTGTGCAATCCGCGCGGCTTCGTCGTCGTCGACGAGTTCCAGCGCAACCCGAAGTATCCGAATATCTTCGCTGCCGGCGTCTGTATCGCCATCCCGCCGGTCGATGCCACGCCGGTGCCGACCGGTGCGCCGAAGACCGGCTACATGATCGAGTCCATGGTCACCGCGATCGTGCACAACATCGTTGAACTGCTGGACGGCAAGCAGCCGACCCATCGCGGGACCTGGAACGCCATCTGCCTCGCCGATATGGGTGACACCGGTGCGGCCTTCGTGGCACTGCCGCAGATTCCACCGCGCAACACCGCCTGGATGAAGAAGGGCAAGTGGGTACACCTGGCCAAGATCGCCTTCGAGAAGTACTTCAT
>CAYUFA010000061.1:13552-15100 GCA_964443845.1 uncultured Ectothiorhodospiraceae bacterium | reverse complement strand
GGCAGTCATTTCTATCTCGCCCTGTACTGGGCGCAGGCGCTGGCCGGTCAGCAAGCGGACAGGGACCTGCAGGCGAAGTTTGCGCCGGTGGCCAGCCAGCTGGCCGACCACGAGGCAACGATCGTCGACGAGCTCCAGCGTGTACAGGGCGGGGCGGTGGATATCGGCGGCTACTACCGCCCGGATCGTGCCAGGACGAGCGCGGTCATGCGGCCCAGCCGAACGTTCAATGCCGTGATCGATGCGCTGTAGGGTGCCCCGTGCGCACCATTGCTACCGGTTGAGCAATCCTTCCGGTGCGCAGGAGTGCCCTGCACGGTTGATAAGTGTTCATTGCAAGCGTAGCGCAGCAATCTCATGAGCCGGATGCGTCGTGTGGAGATTGCCGCGTCCCGCCACGGCCTGCGGCCGCGCGGTCCTCGCAATGCCGTGGGTAGCCTGAAAGCCGGGGAAGTCCTGCGGGTGTGCACGACGGGCGCACCATGCCGCTGAACGAGAAGCGACGCCGTCCGGAATGAGCTGGCGAGCACCCTGCGGGAACTCGCCCCACCGCAGCGACGGGAGTGCCGCCTGGTGCATCCACCAGCACTCAGTGCATCTGGTATTTCCGCGCGCTGCGCATCAGCGAGGTGACCCGTGCCATGTGGCTGCCGGTGCTGATCAGCACGTAGCGTTCCGCATCATCGTATGCGCGGTGCGTGTCGCAATTGGCCGGATTGCCGGATGCATTGCAGATTTCCTGCACGAAAGAATTGAGGCATACCGGCAACTGGTCATCATTGCATCCCAGGCAACCATCCTGTTCGGGCTGGCAGGCCAATGTGCCACCGGCGGCCAGTACCCCGCCCAGGCACGCCAGCCGGGCAAGACGAAGAATGGACAACTTCATAAAACCTCCTGAATTTCCAACCAAACTCCCTGTACTCAGGGTCTTCCCGGTACTCTGTAACGGAACCCTACGGTAAAGCCTTGACCCGAACCCATGCAAGATCAGGTATCGCAGGGTATTGTGACGGTACGGTTGCCGTACCGGTGGCCGGCAGAAACGCCCCGTGCGGGCCGGCTGTCCCTTCTGGTACGGTCTGAAGAGACGGTTCCGGGGTTCGCCGGACGTGCTACCATCGGGGCGTGCCTGCACCGGCAGGCACGCCGGTATCCAATCTCTCCGTCCAGGAAGGCTGTCGTGGAGACGCTCGAAGACATCAAGCTGCGGCTGCGGGACTTTGCCGCCGTGCGCGACTGGGACCAGTTCCATTCCCCGAAAAACCTTGCAATGGCGCTGATCGTCGAGGCGGCCGAGCTGGTGGAGCACTTCCAGTGGCTGACCGAGGCGCAGAGCCTGGAACTCGCACCGGACAAACTCGCCAGGGTGGGGCAGGAGATTGCCGACATCCAGATCTATCTCATCCGCCTCGCGGACAAGCTGGACATCGATATCGAGGCAGCGGTCCATGCCAAGATCGAGGACAATGACCGGAAGTATCCGGCCGACAAGGTGCGCGGCAGCGCGCGCAAGTACAGCGATTGCGAGGACGGGTGCTAGGAAGC
>CAYUFA010000061.1:0-13452 GCA_964443845.1 uncultured Ectothiorhodospiraceae bacterium | reverse complement strand
AGGTGCGCGGCAGCGCGCGCAAGTACAGCGATTGCGAGGACGGGTGCTAGGAAGCTTCTGGTGCGCTTCCCTTGATGTGACTGTGTAGTCCGGGCGGCCCGGCAGCGTTGTGCGGGATTGCTGCGCTGGCCGCTCCCGGCTGTCTCCACGGGCATGGCCCGGGCCAGCGTCTCGAACGCTCCGCGGTCTCACCTTCTCCATGCCTCGCGGCGGCGATACCCGGGCTCCAGGGGGGGAGGTCACGAGGCGCGCAGCAACGCGGCTCGCGGGGAATGATGAGACAGGTTCTAGTACACCGGCGAGCTGTCACCCACCAGGGTGATGCTGTTGATCTCCGTGATGACGGGCTTGCCATTCTCCAGCCCGTAGGTGGCATACTCGCGGACCTTGCTGGTCATTTTCTTGCCATGCCGTACGGAGTGCTCGGTGATGGTGGAGCAGGATTCTCCATGGATGCCATCGGGTAGCAGGTTAATCCGGGTGGCTTCCCGCTGGTAGGTATACGACTCGACTTCCGACCAGCCCTTATCGATCATCTTCAGGTACTTGGTCCGGTCGATCCGGAGCTTGGCCAGGTATTTCCGGTAGGTGAATTCCAGCACTTTTTCGAACGAACCGGACAGGAACTGGCCGATGCGCGTGGCATCCCGGTTCATCGCGGCCGCATCGGTGGCTGCGATGACCTGCTGGATGTCCTGCAGGGTGATCCGGTCGTCTGCCCGGGCTGTCAGGGACAGCAGCAGGGAAAGTGCGATACCGGCGGATGCTGTTTTCATTGTGTACCTCCACCACCAGTGCGCGCACGGGTGCTGGTGGCAGCGGGTTCAGCACGGTCCATGACGCAGGCACCTGCATTACATCATCCGCTGCGCTGGCCGGCTATTGGACCAAGGTCGGAGCCGTGGCCGCCGTCTGTTATCATGCAACGGGCCGAACCAGGATGATGGCAGGTTGCAGTGCACCTGAAACCGCTACTCGACTACCACGAGGCTTCCAAGCACCGCTTCGAGGCTTTCGCCGCAGGGCCCGGTTACCTCGACTGGGCGACGCAACCCGATCCGTTCCGGCGCTATGCCGGTGCCCGGATGCTCACGCTGGAGCAGGTCGCGGAGTCGGCGGAACCCGGCTACGATGCGATCTTCCAGCCGGACCGGTTTCCGGCCCCGGCACCTCTTGATCACCACAGTCTCTCGCAGCTGTTTTTCGATTCACTTGCACTGTCGGCGTGGAAGAGCACCGGTGCGAACCGCTGGGCACTACGGGTGAATGCCTCGAGCGGCAACCTGCATCCCACGGAAGCGTACCTGGTGTGCGGGCCGGTTGCCGGCCTGTGCGAGCGGCCGATGGTGGCCCATTACGCGCCCAGGCAGCACGCGCTGGAGGTGCGCGCGGAGTTTTCTCCGGCGCTCTGGCAGCGTCTGAGCAGCGGATTTCCGCCGGGCACGATTCTGGTGGGGCTGGCCTCGATCCACTGGCGCGAAGCGTGGAAATATGGCCTGCGTGCCTACCGCTATTGCATGCACGATGCCGGTCATGCGCTGTGTGCGGTCACCATCGCGGCCGCCGGGCTCGGCTGGCATGCGCGCCTGCTGGATACCGTCGGGAGCAGCGAGCTTGCCTGCCTGCTCGGCACCTCGCAGCCCCACACCGGTGAGCCGGAAGAGCCGGATCTGCTGGTTGCCTGCATGCCGCGGGCGCCGGATCCCTTGCCGGAGCCGGCGGCAGACGTGTTGCGGGAATTCGCCACGCTGGACTGGCAGGGCAGCGCGAATGCACTCAGTCCCGCACACGTGGACTGGGGTGTGGAGGCGATCGCCGCACTCGCGCGCAAGCCGCACGGTCCGGCTGCCCGTGCAGCGAGCGGCGCAGGTCTGCAGGCGTGGCCGGCAGTACAGCGCGCTGTGGCGTTGCGGCGCGTCATCCGTCAGCGCCGCAGTGCCGTGGCCATGGACGGGGCGACCCGCATGCCCCGTGACACGTTCTACCACCTGCTCGAGCGTACTCTGGCCGTGCCCGGGCGGGTACCGTTCAGTGCGCTCGCGTGGCAACCAGCCCTGCACCTCGTACTGCTGGTACACCGGGTCGATGGCGTGCCACCGGGGCTGTATCTGCTGGTGCGTGATCCGGCGCAGCGCGCCCGGCTGGAGCGGGCCATCACCCAGGCCGATCCGTGGCAACGGCCGGCGGAGTGCCCGGATTCCCTGCCGCTGTTCTGTCTCCTGCAGCGTGACACCCGCGCCGCCGCGCGGGCGATCGCCTGCCACCAGGAGATCGCGAGCGACGGCTGCTTCAGCCTGGCGATGCTGGCGGAATTCCGCGCACCGCTCGAGCGCTACGGCGCATGGATGTATCCCCGCCTGTACTGGGAGGCAGGCATGATCGGTCAGCTGCTTTACCTGGAGGCGGAAGCGGCCGGCCTGCGCGCCACGGGGATCGGTTGTTTCTTTGACGACCCGATGCACGAGGTGCTGGGACTGCCCGATTCTGAATTCCAGGACCTGTATCACTTCACCGTGGGTGGTGCCGTGGAGGATGCACGGCTGACCACCCTGCCGGCCTACGGATGACCATGCGGGGGCCGGCGCTTCCATACCCGCAGGATCGGACCCGGACGGGCAGGGCCGTTGCGCAGGCATGTGTGCCGGGGTTACTGTCTTGCCTGGTGCGAGTGACGACTGCGGCCAGTCGGAACCAGGAGAGGAGAGCGTTGCATGCGTACAGGCAGGTTCGGGTTGCTGTGTATATCCCTGTTGCTGGCTGCCTGTTCGTCCGGGCCGTCCGGTGACTACGGCGGACCGGAGTGTGGTCTGTACGACCGGTTGTCCTTCCGGGACAATGGCAAGGTCTACATCACTCTGAAGATGTTCGGGGTTTCGATGGGCGAGACAGCCGGCGAGTTTTCCGTCGACAAGAATAAGGTCCTCGTGACCTCGAACAACCAGACGACCGTGTTCACGATGAACATGGACGGCGATCTCGAAGCCACCCTGCTCGGAAAACGGATTCTCTGCCGCAAGGAGCGCGACGGGGATACCGCCACTGCCGGCGAGCGGCCGGGAGGTGAAACTGCAGGGAAGTAGTCGGTACCGGCCGGTGTGAATTCGCTGTTCACAAGTGTGCCATACTGGGAATAGAATCGTCTGTAAAGAACAACAGTCTGACCGCTGGCGCAGGGACGCGGCAAGGCAGAGGGGGGCGCAATGTTCGACAGGCTGCAGCAGTGGCTGCATCGGCTGGTAGTCTCGGTACCCCGGGAAGTTTCGGTCTGCGAGTTCGAATGTCACGAGCAGCAGTGCCTGATGGGTGACTGGCAGCACTGTGCACGGCGCATGGGCAGGCTGTCCGATCAGACCGACCGCAAGGAGGAATCCTCCCGCTAGCCGGCAACCGCGTCACATGCGCGTACGGTTGTCACATTTGCATGCTACGGTTGCCGGCGACGCCATGACACCGAAACCTGCTCCTTTCACGTATGTGGTCAGCCATCCGGGGCATTTCGTGGTCGCCGTCCTGCGTGGCTTCATGGACAATCAGGGCCTGTTGCTGGCAGGCGCCGTGGCGTATTACACCCTGCTGTCGATCGTGCCGGTGTTCGCCCTGGTACTGATCGTGCTGTCTCATTTTGTCGAACACGACATCCTGTTGCGGGCGGTCTCCGCCATTCTCGACCTCGTGACCCCGGTGCGTTCCGAAGTCCTGATGCTGCAGCTCGAAGCGTTTCTGGCGCATTGGAAGGTGATCGGGACAGTCGGTGTCCTGCTGCTGCTGTTCTTCAGTTCGCTGGCGTTCGCAGTGCTGGAGAACGCCATGTCGATGATCTTTTTTCACCGCCGGGTGAACCGGCAACGCCACTACCTGGTCACCGCATTGCTGCCCTACCTGTATATCCTGCTGCTGGCGGCGGGATTCCTGGTCGTCAGTCTCATGGCCGGCTGGCTCAACCAGCACAGCGTCGATACGCTGAAGCTGCTGGGCCTGGACATCGACATGAGCGGTACCACCGCGACCATCCTTTACCTGCTGGGGGTGGTCGGCGAGGTGCTGCTGCTGACTTCGGTCTACCTGGTCATGCCGGGCGGGCATCTGGCCTGGTCGCACGCACTGATCGGGGGCATTGCGGCGACCCTGCTGTGGGAACTGACGCGTCACGTGCTGATCTGGTACTTCACCACGCTGTCCTTCGTGAGCGTGATCTATGGTTCTCTGGCTACGGCGATTATCATATTGCTCAGCTTCGAGTTTGCGGCCGTAATCCTGTTGCTGGGTGCGCAGGTGATCGCCGAATATGAACGTATCGACCATGAGGGTGATACCTCGCCAACCTAGACCCGGTCTCAATATCTCCCGGCCGCCAACGCGGGATTGTGAACCCCGCTTCGATCCGGGGCTGTACGGCAGCAGATTTGTGTACACTGCATTCCACGCCGGGGGCACACCTTGCCCTGGCGACCGATGTGCGATTTTGAGACGGGTTCCAGACAGCAGGAGATATACGTGACAGAGCAACCGAACATGTTTGCAACAGCCATGGCGCTGATCGATGACGCCAACCGCGAGGACCCGAACCGGGTCATGGTTGACGGAAAGGAATGGCCGAAGGAACTGCTGTATTCACAGCGCATGTCCGACATGCTGGCGCGATTCGCGCCGCAGGCGGACGATGCCATGAAACTCGCCCTGCGGGCACAGCATATCCAGCGCTGGAAATCGCCGCGCGAGAACTATTCCATGGACCGGATCGGCTACCTGCAGTGGCGCAAGGACCTGTACAAGTTTCATGCGAACACCGCAGCGTCCCTGCTGGAACAGGCGGGCTACGGGGAAGAGGTCATCAGTCGCGTCCGCAAGGCGGTGGCCAAGCTGCAGATCAAGGAAAATCCGGACACGCAGCTGCTGGAAGACGTGACCGACCTGGTGTTCATCGAGCATTACATGCTCGAATTCGCCGGCAAGCACTCCGAGTATGACGAGGACAAGTGGCTGGATATCATTCGCAAGACCTGGAAGAAGATGTCCGACGCGGCGCAGCAGTTTGCGCTCAGCGGCGGCATCCGGTTGCCGGAACCACTGGTCCCGCTGATCCAGAAGGCGGTGGCCGGGGCGTAGCACGGAACGGGGGGTGTGCGATGGATCCATGGCGCAGCGCCGCCAGGGCGACTCCTGCGACCGGGCAATGCGCGCAGTCCGCACAGGACGGTGGCGCATCATTCGTGCGTTGTCGCGGCATTGGTCGATACGCATGGGGCAGGCGTGGTGCGCAAACCCGCCCGATCGGGATCAGGGCTGAAGCGGACCCACACCGCCCTGCGGGGGTCGTTCCAGCCCGGGCAGCCGAGGCGGGACAATATCACCCTGCGGGGTTCGTTCCGGCCCGGGCAGCCGAGGCGGGCCAAAATCACCCTGCGGGGGTCGTTCCAGCCCGGGCAGCTGAAGCGGGCCAATATCACCCTGCGGGGTTCGTTCCAGCCCGGGCAGCGGCGTGAACGGCCCCAGTGCGGTGCGTTTCCACCAGTTGCCGGTGCGTGCGCGTTCCTCGAAATCGGTGAACTGGTAGCGGTAGGCTTCCACGCGGATGTAGTGCGGCGCCTGGTCCGGAAACGGGTCGTTTGCCAGCAGGGCCTTCACGGTGGGAGAGTTGTCCAGCAGCGAGGCCACGAAATCCCCGAACCACTCCAGGTTACGCGGGGTGAGCGTGACAAACCACATCTGCCAGTCGAGGCGCGGCTGGTACGGGACGATGACCTGCGGACGCTTGTTCAGCCGGTCCGGCTTGAAGCGGAAGTGGTACGTTTTCCACTCCTTGCCATCGATCGATCCCGACAGTTCCAGTTCGATGCGCTGCGTCGTCATGGTCGGAAACACGTGGTAGACGTTGGCGATGCGATACGGCGTGCTGTAGTGCAGAATATCTCCGGTCAGTCCCGGAATTTTCTTGCCACTGGCCAGTTCCCAGGCTTTCAGGCTGCTGGAGGTGACGATGAATATACCCAGCAGGGCAACGGCCAGCCGCTGATCCATGGTCGCCCTGCCGGCCCGGGCGGCCTCCGTCCAGTTGAGGCGCTGGTGCAGCGATTTCGGCAGTACCCGCTGCACCGCGCGGTCGTCGAACAGGAACAGGCACAGGGCGATGGTAATCAGATTGAACCAGTTGTGATTGCTGGTCAGCAGGATCAGTGCCTGCCAGAGCAGGGTCAACCATGCGGCCGTAAAGCGCCACGGACGTGGCAGAAAGATCATGAAAGGCACCACCAGTTCGACGAACAGGGTGGCGCCGGTGCCGAACCTCAGCAGCCAGTCCGGTAACTGGTTCGCGTACCAGGCCACCGGGTTGGGGATCGGCTGTACCTCGAAATAGGTTTTGAGCGCGGTGAGCCCGGACCAGGCGGGATCGCCGCTGACCAGCTTGAAGAGGCCGGACTCGAAGCGCAGGCGGAACAGCAGCCAGCGGAACAGCCAGATGATCACGCGCGAGCGTGGTGTCAGGAAGATGGCCAGGAAGCCGGCCTCCATCAGGATGTAGTCCCACTGGAAGTTCATGAACGGCTGGGTGATCGTGAACAGCGACAGATACAGCACGAAGGCGACGACCAGGGCCGGTCGGGTCAGCAGGTTGAGCAGTACCAGGACAGAGGCGAGGGCGCCGAGCGTGGCTGCACAGGTCAGTGCGGCATCGCTGGCATTCAGCCAGAACAGCGTGGGCATCTGGAAGAAACGCTCGATGCCGTATTGCTGGGAAAGGTGCTCCAGCCAGGGGGCGACGGGTTCAATGCCCTGACTGCCGACCAGGCCCTTGATCTGTACTCCGATCGAGGCAAAGGCGATCAGGTAAATGGCGCCGAGCAGGCGCAGGAACAGTGCCGAAACCAGCTGGTACCCGCTTTCCATGGCATTGGACATACGGCCTAGAATACCCGGTTTGGAATCGCCGGTAATACTGCCGGAACGGGATTGTTGCACCGGATCGGACTAACACCGACAGACTGGACATGCACTGACGGATTTGTCACGCGTTCTTTGTCACGATTGTCGCAGGTGCCGGGTTTGCAGCCGGTTGCACGGGGTTGATGAACAGGAACCACGATGGCCTTGATTGGTTTACTCAGTGATGTGCACTCGACTCCCGCGGCGGTGGCCGAGGCACTGGCCTTGTTTCGTGCGGCGGAGGTGGATGAAATTTTCTGTGCGGGTGATATCGCCGGTTACCGTGACGGAGTGCAGGAGACGGTGGCGCTGTTGCAGGCCAGTGGTTGCCGCAGCGTGCTGGGTAACCATGACATCGGCTATCTGCGCAACGGGGCGGCGGCGGACGATCCCGCGGCCCGTTATTTCCGGCAGTTGCCCGGATACCTCGACACGGTCATCGCGGGCAGGCGGGTCTACCTGGTGCATGCCGAACCGCCCGCTGCCTGTCACGGGGGCATTCGCCTGCGCGACCGCACCGGCGCAGTGCAGGCGGACCGTGTGGTGCACTGGGCCGGGCGGCTCGCGACGCTGGACTGCGACGTGCTGGTGGTTGGTCATACCCACCAGGTGTTTGCCGAGCGGGTCGGGGACAAACTGGTCGTGAACCCGGGCAGCTCGGCGTTCAATCATTCCTGTGCGATCCTGCGCTTGCCGGAACTGCAGGTGCAGGTGCTGCCGCTGTCCGGCAAGGCTGTCCGACCGGTCTGGCGGTGGGGGGATCACCTGCGGGACGACCTCTAGGGCTTCCGCGGGCCTGGGGCCCGCCGATCCTCGTGTCGGATCGGCGAACCTAAGCGGATAATGTATCGACAAAAATAACGACATATAATAATAATGCATTTAAAGTCGCCATTAATGACGATTTGACATTGCAAGAATTCTGGACTATAAGTCGTCATTAGTAGCGAGATATCCCGGTTTTCACCTGGAGGCGTCGAACATGACGACAACACGAATCAGCAGCGGACTCAGTGACGAGGCCGTACTGGCCGAACTCGGTGCCCGGCTGGCGCGGCGCCGCATCGACCTGCAACTGACCCAGGCCGCGCTGGCCGACCAGGCGGGAGTGGCCAAGCGCACGGTGGAACGGATCGAGTCCGGCGCCTCGGCGCAGATGTCGAGCGTCATTCGCCTGTTGCGTGTACTGGAGTTGTTGCCCGGGCTGGAGCAACTGGTGCCGACGGCCGGGCCCGGGCCGATGGAGCTGCTGCGGCACCAGGGCAAGGCCCGGCAGCGGGCCACCGCGCGCCGGGCGGAGCCAGCGCCGGGCAAACCGTGGACCTGGGATGAAGACACATGAGCACAGTGGCCGAGGTCCGGATGTGGGGGCGCACCATCGGTGCGGTGTCGCTGGACGATGGCGAGGACGTGGCTGCATTTGAATACGCCCCGGAATTTACCGCCAGCGGCATCGAGGTGGCGCCGCTGGTCATGCCGCTGGCGCGGCGTATCTACCGGTTTGCGGAACTGTCGCGCCTGACCTTTCACGGCTTGCCCGGTCTGCTGGCCGATTCCCTGCCGGACCGGTTCGGCAATGCGTTGATCGATGCCTGGCTGGCAACCCAGGGCCGACGGCCGGACTCTTTCAGCGCAGTCGAGCGGCTTTGCTACACGGGGGCGCGTGGCATGGGCGCACTGGAATTCGTACCGGCGACAGGGCCGGCTGCACGGCCGGCCGGGCACATCGAGATCGACCGGCTGGTCGACCTGGCCTCGCAGGTGCTGTCGCATCGCAATGAACTGCAGGTATCGTTTGCCGGAGAAAGCCGGGCACAGGCATTGACCGATATCCTGCGCGTGGGCACCTCGGCCGGCGGCGCCCGCGCCAAGGCGGTGATCGCCTGGAATCCGCTGACCAACGAAGTGCGCTCCGGCCAGGTGCCGGCCGGCGCGGGATTCGAGTACTGGCTGCTCAAGTTCGACGGCGTGCGCGGTAACCGCGACAGGGAGCTGGAAGACCCGCAGGGATACGGCGTCATCGAGTACGCCTATGCGCAGATGGCGCGCGACTGCGGCATCGACATCAACGATTGCCGTCTGTTCGAGGAGAGCGGACGGCGCCACTTCATGATGCGGCGTTTCGACCGGCTGGCCGGTGGTGAAAAGCTGCACATGCAATCGCTGTGCGCGCTGGCGCATTTCGATTTCAATCTGGCCGGCGCCTACAGCTACGAGCAGGCCATGCAGGTGATCCGGCAGCTGGGCCTGCCGATGAGCGCCGTCGAGGAGCAGTTCCGGCGCATGGTCTTCAATATCGTGGGCCGCAACCAGGACGACCACGTCAAGAACATCGCTTTCCTGATGGACAAGTCCGGCCGCTGGTCCCTGTCGCCGGCCTTTGACATGACCTACAGCTACAATCCGCAGGGGCGCTGGACGGGCAGTCACCAGATGAGCCTGAACGGCAAACGCGACGGGTTCGTCCTGGAGGATTTCCGGGCCGCGGCCCGGGCCGTCTCCATGAAACGCGGCCGGGCCGCGGTCATCCTCGGCGAGGTACAGGCGGTGTTCGCGCGCTGGCCCGAGTACGCTGGCGCCGCGGGCGTCCCCGGACACTGGCAGGAGGCGATCGCGGGGAACCTGCGGCTCGATTTCGGGTAGGGATTGCCCGGGTGTCCGGCGCCGGCCGGCCATCCGCGCCGCCGGTTCCGGATGGTGTGCCGGTGCGGATGCGGGTATCTTGTGCCCATGCTGTCCCGGACCCTGCCCGACACGCCACCGGTCACTGCCCGCTGGCACCGCCCCTCCCGGGCGCTGGCCGCGCTGGCCGGCCGTGCGTGCGCCGATTTCACCATGATCCGCGCCGGCGACCGCATCCTGCTGGGCCTGTCCGGGGGCAAGGATTCGCTGACGCTGCTGCATCTGCTGGAGTATTTCCGCCACCGTGCCCCGGTCCACTTTGAGCTCGGTGCCATGACCGTGGACCCGATGGCCGGTGACTTCGATCCTGCGCCGATGATTCCCTACCTCGAGGCCCTCGGTGTGGAATACCACTACGTGCGCAGGCCGATCCTGGCGCTGGCGCAGGAACACATGGGCAGGCCATCCTATTGCGCGTTCTGTTCCCGCCTCAAGCGCGGTCTCATGTACCAGACCGCGCGCGAGCACGGTTTCAATGTGCTGGCACTGGCGCAGCACCTCGACGATCTCGCCGAGAGCTTTCTCCTGTCGTCGTTTCACGGTGGGCAGCTGCGTACCATGAAGGCCCACTACGTCAATGCTGACGGCGACCTGCGCATCATCCGTCCGCTGGTGTACGTGCGCGAACGCATGACACGCGACTTCGCCGCCGGCAACGCCCTGCCGGTCGTGCCGGATTCCTGCCCGGCCTGCTTTGCCAGGCCGACGCAGCGCCAGCACATGAAGGAACTGCTGGCCGGTGAGGAGGAGGGCAACCGGCAACTGTTCAAATCCCTGCTGACCGCGTTGAAGCCGTTGATGCGCGCAGGGATGCCGGGGGAAGCGGGGTGATCTGGCCACGGTCACTGGCAGAAGATCTCGCTCCGGTTCTATACTGTAACCCTCACGACCCAAATTCAGAAAGGATATGATTATGAGCCAGGACGTCAGCTGCCAGTCGCTGCTCAATACCGCACTGGGCAAGGATATGGACTCCGGGGACTGCGAAGTGTTGACACCCCACATGGGTGTGCGGCAGCTCCAGGACGGGGAGGTGCTGGTCCGGGAGGGCGATACGAGCAAGACCCTGTTTGTGCTTGTGTCCGGCAAGATCGACGTAAACAGTCAGGTCAGCGGCAACCAGACCCACCTCTACACCATGGTGCCCGGGGAGTGCGCGGGGACGCGTGCCTTTGTGGATATGGACGTCCGGCACGTGACCCTGACCGCAGTGGGCGACACCGTGGTCTACACGCTCGAGCCGGAGGATTTCGAATCGTTGCTGGAAACCCACCCGCGTGTCGTCTACAAGTTCATGCGCGGCCTGTTCCGGCTGACGCACCAGAATCTCACGCGCATGAACGAAGTGACGCAGCAGCTTTCCAACTACATCACCAAGACCGGCGGGCGGTACTAGCCCAACGGGCGTATCTACAGCCCCTTGCTCTGGATCAGGGTCCACTGCATGAGCTGACTGATGAGTGCCTCGGCTTCCGGCCGCTGGCCGTGGCTGTCCAGCCACTCCGCGAGCCAGCGATGCGCCCAGGCGCTGGCGTTGCTTTCACTGGGTTCCTGCCGGACCTGCGTGGTGCTCGCCAGGTAGAGAAACAGGGGGCGCGCCAGCGCGTGCACGGTGGCGGCGAAGCGGTCCGGGTAGCGCCAGCGGCACAGCCCCAGCGTGGAGTACCGGTCCGGGATGTTACGGCGCCGGATCGGAAAGGCCGGCACGCGGCCCCAGTGCATTTCCTCGGCCGGGTAGTCGGCGCCCTGCCAGACATTCACCTTGATCCGGTACATGTGTTCGGGGCGCGGGGACGGGATGTCCGTGCGCCGGTCGCGCGGCTTCCAGCAGGTGCTGAGCGTGACCGGCGGTATCTGTCCGCCGGGCTCGGGGACGTGCTGTGCCCGGGTCATCGGGCTGACCCGCACCCAGTCGAGCAGGCGCAGGTCGTAGCCCGCCAGCTTGTGCTGCACAAAGGTGATGGCAGCGCCGGCATGGGTGGTGTCGGTGACGACAAGGGCGGCTTCGTGCATGGGCGACTCCGGTCATCCATTCCGCGAAACGTGGCGGCACTAACGGTCACTATAGCAGGCAGGTGCCTCAGGGACACACCGGGCGGCTGATTGCCTGCCGGCCCGGTGATTCATGCGCGGCGCAGGCAAGACATCACTCGCGGCCTGACGTCAGCGGGATTCAAGTGGCGATCCGATGCCCCGTTCGTTTGCCGTTCCGTCGCTGCTGGCAGAGGTTATGGCGCGCGTCGCTCGATACTCCAGGACGCTCCGTCGAGGGTATACAGAAACCGGTCGTGCAGGCGGTTTTCACGCGCCTGCCAGAACTCGATGGATTCCGGGGTGACCCGGTATCCGCCCCAGAAGGAAGGCAGGGAGATTTCACCGTGCGCGAACCTCTGCCGGATCTCCGCGACCTTGGCTTCCAGCACCGAACGCGTGCTGATCACCCGGCTCTGCGGCGAGGCCCAGGCGCCGATCTGGCTGCCGCGCGGCCGGGTGGCGAAGTAGCTGGCCGATTCGTGCAGCGGGATTTTTTCCGCGTGGCCCTGGATGCGCACCTGGCGGCCCAGCGCCACCCACGGGAACAGCAGCGCAACGTTCGGATTGACGGCAAGCTGTTTGGCCTTTGCGCTTTCGTAATTGGTGAAGAACACGAAGCCCCGGGTATCGTACAGCTTGAGCAGGACGGTGCGTGCATGTGGCTGCCCGGTGGCATCCACCGTGGCCAGTGTCATGGCATTGGGTTCGGGGATTCCGGACTCGATGGCCTGCCTGAACCAATGCTCGAACTGATGCAAGGGGCTCGGCTCGAGGGATTCCCTGGACAGACCCTCGTTCATCCAGCGTCGGCGCAGCTCTTCGGGTGTATCTGGCATGTTCGGTCTCTGTGGTCGGGCGGGTTGGAATGCACCGGTGACGCATGGTGTGCCTGGCGGGTCCGGTGTCCGGCGCGTTCGGGATGATAGCGCAATCCGTACCTCTTCCTCTAACCCGGGGGTACACTCGCCGCATGGATGATCTGGAACGGGACCGGAAGATCCTGCGCTGGCAGGAAAAGGCACGGCGCGCCGGCAAACGGCGGCGCAATCTCTATGTGATCACGCTCGACCCCGAGGTGTTGTGGGACCGGGAGTTCCGCCAGCAGAACCCGGCTTACGTGGAAGGTATGCCCTGTGTGTATGTCGGCATGACCATCCACGACCCCGGAGACCGCTTCGAGCAACACATGCTGGGCTACCGCAGCAGCAGGTACCCGCACCGCTACGGGGTCGAACTGGCGCAGGAATTGCTGGATGGATTCCAGGACGACAGGAAGCGTCCGGCTACGGAGCGGGAAGCCGCGCTGGCGGCATGGTTGCGCCGGCAGGGTATCGCGGTGTGGCAGAACTGAGGGCGCGGCCGCAGCCGGTGGCGGGTCTCAGCGCAGGTTGTCCGCCAGCGCCTGCCAGGCCTGCTGCAGGCCGGCCGGGATGTCCCTGTGCCGCGGGCGCTCCGGCAGTTGCCGCAGGTCCCGGGTGGTGACGACGTTGGCCGGCTTGTCCTTCGGGAAGCGTGCGCCATGCGTGAACAGATGAATACCGGAAACCTTCACCCCCGGTGCCAGTGCGCGGACCGCGTTCACCTGGCGCCGCAGGTATTCATCCGGGTTCGGAAACTTGTAACTGACGCGGTTGATCACCTGGGTCCACTGGTCCATGTTCTTCCCACCGAAGATCAGACCGCCGTAGCGCTTGAGGCTGACGACTACCAGGCGGTCGCGGCCCAGCAGCAGGTAATCCAGCGTGACCTCGCCGCCGGTGCCGTCCGCCAGCTTCAGTCCGCGCAAGCGGCGGGTGCCGAGACGGCGGATGACCT